>JAGABH010000013.1 GCA_017614755.1 Oscillospiraceae bacterium | reverse complement strand
GTTTATCGGGAGGCGGCTTTTTGCTGCCCTTTGCTCCCGAGACGCAAGAAGTCGCCGATCGTGCGGCGTTTTCCGCAAAAAGTGCAAAATAGCAGCCCTGATTTTGCACTTTTTGCGGTTGTCTTCCCGGGGATGGGCGTGTACAATGAGAGTGCGGCAGGGGGTGGGCACTTCCAACCCCGCGCCTGCTGTGAAATCAATTTCTGAAAGGGAGTATTGGAAGATGAAAAAGCGTATTGTGTCCCTGGCCCTGGTGCTCGTGATGGTTGTCGCCCTGTTCGCGGGCTGCGGCTCCGACAGTCCCGAAGGCACCTGGAAAATCAAGACCGTTGACGACAAGGATGCCAGTGCCTACATTCAAATGCTTGTGGGCTTTGCCGCGGCTTTCGCCGGCGACGAGGTTGATGCGGAAGAACTGGCGAAGAAGATGGAAGACAGCATGGGCTTCACTCTGAAAGCTGACGGTGTTGCTACCGGTATTGAAATGGATGAAGAATTCAATACCAAGGAAATCCAGGGAACCTGGAAGCTGGACGGCGAGAAGATCACCATCACCGTTGGCAAAACGACCATGGAAGGCACCCTCAAGGACGGCCAGATTACCGTCACTAAGGATGGCCACACCATGGTGCTGGTCAAGAAGTAAGCCGCTCGGATTACACAGACCGAAAAACCGCTCCCCGGGAATCGGGAAGCGGTTTTCTTCTTCGCCCGAGGCCCTTCCCAGCGAAGGGAAGGTGCCGCCGAAGGGGGCGAACGCAATGGATTCGGTTTTGAGGGGCGCAATTCCCGCAAAAACTGCAAAAAACATGCTGCAGTTTTGCACTTTTTGCGGTTGATTTTGATTGACCGGCCATGTATAATACGCTCATCGCGGATGGCCCGGTGTTTTCTCTGCGGGGCTGCCGCAAAAAAGAGAAAGGAAAGAATGAAAAATGATGAAGCGAATTGTATCCCTGGCCCTGGCGGTTCTGCTGGTGACCGCCCTGTTCTCCGGCTGCTCCCTCTTTGAATCCGCCCCTTCGGTAGAGGGCGTATATGTGCTCAAGACCGTTGACGGCATGGACGTGGCGACGTATCTGGCGAAAGCAATGAATCGGCCCTCCCTGTCCGGCGCAGAGATCAATCAGGCCCTGTATCAGCTTGGAATCACGTCTTTCGATGAGATTCTGACCATCGAGCTGAGAGCCGACCATACCTGTACCGGAACCGGAATTATCGAAACCGGCGCCAAGCAGACGAAAAACGGGAAATGGACCCAGAGCGGCAACAAGGTCGACTTTGGCAAGGGCGAGGCCACCTTCAAGGACGGCGAGCTCACCTTCGAGCTCAAAGGCATGAAGATTGTTTTGATCAGAAAGTAAACCATGACGGCAGAAAACCGCTTCCCGGAAACGGGAAGCGGTTTTTCATTTGCTTAGTCCTTGGGAAGCTCCACGTCGGCGTAGTCCTTGAATTCCTCGGCAATGGCCTCGGCCTTCTCTTCTACGGCGTCCTTGAGCTCATCGGCCTTCTCTTCCACGGCCTCGGTGGCTTCTTCCACGAAGTCCTCCACGGTGTCGGGCTTGCAGCCGCAGCCGCAGTCTTCGTCGTCGGAGCAGCAGCACTTGCAGCCCAGCTTCTTCTTGATGATCAGCAGAACCGCACAGATGGCGGTAATTGCGCCGATCACAGCCAAAACGGTTTTAAAAGTCTTGTTCATGGTGGTTCCTCCTGTCGTTATAATCTTTTACGAGTACAGTATAGCACATATTTTGCCCGGAAGCAAGAAAAAATTACGCGCCATCATTTTCAAGTTCGCCGCAGTTCTGCGCAGGGCGGTCGGGCATCCGGCCGCCGTTCCTCTGCCGCAGAGCCCCCGGCGTCCATGGTCAGGCCGCCTTACGGGGAGGGCGCGGTGGAAGCGTTTTCATATTCCGCCAGCAAAAATTCAATTTCGGTGTCCAGGGTCTCCAATCTGTCCAGCTTTGCCCGGTCGGCGGGGCTTGTCCGGTAATAATATGGGGTCATGCGAAATACCGCCTGGATGTCCGCCTGGCTTTGCAGGGTGATCCGACCGACGACCTTTTCCTTCTCCACCAGCCGCAGCCGCTCCGCCTGGGGCAGGGCTTCGTCGTTTTCGTAGGGCCGGTCATAGACCGCCTCCTTGAGCCCGTACAGGTGTCGCCGTCCCGGAACCACCAGGGTCAGCCGCCCGCCGGGACGCAGGACCCTGCCCAGCTCCGCCTCTCCGAAGGGGGCAAAAAGCAGGGTGGCCCAGTCAAAGCAGGCGTCCCGAACCGGAATCCGGGCCAGGTTTGCCACAAAGAGGGTCAGCCCCGAATCTCGCTTGGCCGCCAGCCGCACCATCTCCCGGGCCAGGTCGAAGCCGTAGACACGCAGCCCCGGAAGCTGCCCCAGGGCGGCGGTGTAGTAGCCCTCGCCGCAGCAGAGGTCCAGTAGGGAACCGATCCGGTGAGCGTAGCGTGCCGTCAGCGCCGCCCGCAGGGGCGCGTAGTAGCCCTTGTTCAAAAAGTCCCGGCGATAGCGGGCTGCCTGCTTGTTGTCGCCCATGGCGTCAGCGGGCTTGGAGCCGGTCAAAAGGTTGACATAACCTTCTTTCGCCAAATCAAAGCAATGTCCCGCCCCACAGCGCAGGGAGCGCCCGTCTTTCGTAAAAGTCTGCCCGCACACCGGGCAGCGTAACAGCTCATAGTTCATAGTTCGTAATTCAGAGTTCAGTAGGGCGGCCAGACCGCCGGCCGCCGGTTCAGTTCGTAGGGGCGGCCACTAGCCGCCCGCCCAAGGTACCGGGCAAATAATTCAGAGCCCGTAAGGGCGGATGCCCGCATCCGCCCGTTGGTTCAACCTTTCGCCATCTCATTGGCGATGGCCGCAAACTGCTCCACCGTCAGCGCCTCGCCCCGCACGGCGGGGGAGAGACCGCAGGCCTCCAGCACCCGGTTTACACCCTCCTTGCCCAGGGCAGGGAATCCGGCGGTGAGGGCGTTGGCCAGGGTCTTCCGCCGCTGGGCAAAGGCCGCCCGCACCACCCGGAAAAACAGCGTCTCGTCCGTCACGGGGCAGGGCGGGACAGACCGGGTTTTCAGGCTGATGACCGTGGAGGTCACCTTGGGCTGGGGCAGGAAGCAGGAGGGGGGCACGTCAAAGAGCATCCGGGGCTCCGCGTACCAGTGGCAGAAGACGGTAAAGGCGCTGCCTTCTCCCGTGCCGGGGGCGGCACAGATTCGCTGGGCCACTTCCTTCTGGATCATCACCGTCACGGAGTCAAAGGCCCGGGACTCCAACAGCTTTGTCAAAATGGGGGAGGTGATGTAGTAGGGCAGATTGGCGCAGGCCATGGGTCGGAGTCCGGGAAAGGCGTCTTTCACCAGCTCTGCCAGCTCCAGCTTCATCACGTCGTCAAAGCGCAGCGTGAGATTGTCGAAGTGCCCGACGGTCTGCGTCAGTATGGGCTCCAGCCGCCGGTCCAGCTCTACCGCCAGCACCTTGCCCGCCCGGAGGCAGAGCTGCTCCGTCAGGGGCCCGATCCCGGGACCGACTTCCAGAACGCCGGCGTCCCGATCCACGCCCGCTTCCTCGGCAATCCGCTGGGGCACCCAGGCGGCGGTGAGAAAATTCTGCCCCTTGGCCTTGGAGAAGTGAAATCCGTTCTCCTCCAAGAGAGCCTTCATCTGATGGACGTTGCAAAGCTCCATGAATATCCTCCTATGGGCATTTTGTGTGGGCGGCCGGGGGCCGCCCGCCTGTGTTCACGGATGTATTGTACCATGTTTTTTGGAAAAATGAAACAATCTCTTTCAAGTTTTGCAAATTGTGGGATTCAAAGCATGGAATATTCTTGCCAAAACCGCCCGCAAATGGTATAATGACCGGGATGGGACCCCGCGGCCCATACATAAACCAAGGAGGATCATCACATGAAATATGTCTGTAATGTCTGCGGCTGGGTCTACGACGAGGACGAGACCGGCGTGAAGTGGGAAGACCTTCCCGAGGATTTCGCCTGCGAGCTCTGCGGCGTAGGCAAGGACGACTTCTCCCCGGAGGAGTAATTGATTCCAGGCGAAAATTTCATCCCCCGGCCCCGCCGGGGGATGGCTTCATACCGGGCAATTTGAAGGAGAACTTTCTATGGGAAAGCAAATGAAAAAGCGGATACCGCAGCAGAACCGGCAAAAGGACCGGGTCGGGATGATGATCGAAATCTGGACCGGCCTGTTTGTGGCGTTCTATTTGCTGTTCCCAGGCGGGAAGGGCTATCGGGAGATTTCCTCCGCGAAGACTTGGACCTTCTATGTCCTGGCAGCCCTGTTGGTGGGGCTGGGGGTTTGGCGGCTGGCGGAGGAGTTCCGGAGCCGGAAGCATCGTCCTCTGACCGCGACGCAGTGGGCCGCGCTGGCGTTTCTGGTCTTCACCCTGCTCTCCGCGGCATGTTCCCCGTATCCGGATCAGGCTTGGTACAATGAATCTGCCCATGAGGCGGCGTTGACAGTGGGCCTTTATGTGCTGCTGTTTTTGATTGTCTCCCGCTGGGGGAAACCCACGGAACGGCTGTTCCGGGTTCTGTTCTGGGCGCTGGTGCCCTTTTGCCTGCTCAGCCTGCTCCAGGCCGGGGGCGAAAATCCCTTTGGCCTCTATCCCGGCAATCTCAATTACTATGACGGCCACCAGGTCAAATACAACGGGGCCTATGTGGGGACGATCGGCAACGTGGACTTTGTCTCCGCCTTCCTGGCCCTGGTCACGCCCATGCTTGTTCTGCATACCCGAGGCCAAAAGCCCCGGGAGGCCTGGCCCTGCTGGCTGCTGGCGGTTGCCTGCCTGGGAATCGCGATCTGGATTCGGGTCCTCTGCGGCCTGGTGGGTCTGGCCCTGGGCGGAGCAATCTGCTTGGCGGTGTTATGCCCGGACCGATATCGGAAATGGGTTTTCCTGACAATCGGCGGGTCGGCCCTGGCGGGCCTGACCGTACTCTGGCTTTTTGATCTGCCGGTCAAATTCCTCCACGAGCTCCACGAGCTGCTTCACGGCCGCGTGGAGGACAGCTTTGGCTCCGGCCGCTTCTATATCTGGCGGCAGATGCTGGAGCGGGTCCCGGACCGTCTGCTTCTGGGCATCGGACCGGACGCCACCCGCTTCTCCGGCCTCGCCCCCTTCATCCGCTATGAGAACGGCGTGGAGGTGGCCCGGGCTTCCATCACCGACGCCCACTGCCTGCCCCTGAACATTCTCTACTGCCAGGGCCTGCCCGCCCTGCTGAGCTGGCTGGCGCTGGTGGGCCTGACCCTGGTTCGCTGGTTCAAGGCCAGAGCCAACCGGGCCATTCAGATTCTGGGGGCAGGGCTGATTTGCTTCCTCTGCGCCATGCTCTTCTGCCCCTCCTCCGTTATCATCATGCCATTCTTCTGGCTGACAATGGCGCTGATCGAAGCAGAGGCGGCAAGTGACAGGGGACAAGTGACAAGTGACAGGTGACAATTACGTACCCGCTTGTAGGGGGCGGCGCCCTCGACGCCTCGTGGGTTTCCGTCCGCACCAGTCCCCGCAGCGGCGCACCGGTGTGCGCCGCTGCCGGACGCTTGCCGTTCCTGCCGCAGGGGCGAGCATTGTTCGTTTGGCATTCGGCACGAATGCAATTTTCCGGAGGCAAATCCAGCCGGGTCCCGATGACGGACTCGGCTGGATCGCCCTGCCGGGCGTATAATTCTCACTTCTCAATTCATATCTGCTCTTCCGGGTGCAGCCGCAGCCAGGAGAGATAGCCCTCCAAAATGAGGCTGGCCGCCACGGCGTCCACGGTGTTTTTCCGCTTTTTGCCGTGATAGCCTGTCTCGGAGAGAATGTTGTGGGCCTCTACGGTGGTGCGGCGCTCGTCCCAGAGCCGGACGGGCATGGTCAGGGCTGCCTCCAGATCGGCGGCAAAGGCCCGGTAGAGCTCCGCCCGGGGCCCCTCGGAGCCGTCCATGTTCCGGGGGAAGCCCATCACGATCCGCTGGGCTCCCTGCTCCCGCACCAGCCGGACCAGCTCGGCCAGGGTTTTCTCCCGGTTCCAGGAGTGGATCACCGTGGTGAAGCCCACGATGGAGCCCGTCAGATCGGAAACCGCCACGCCGGTTCTGGCGTCGCCGTAATCGATGGCAAGAATTTTCATAGAAACAGCCCCCTTGCATAAATGAAGTATCCGTTGACGCGGATATGAAGTATTCCTGCGAAATATGAAGTATCTCTTCCGGAGGTATGAAGTATGCGCCGCCGCGTATATCTGGACGTGAGGGGAGACTGCCTCGTGATGCGCCGCTGCCGGGCATTTCCCGTTCCCACCGTAGCGCCGGCAATCTGCCGGCCGCATTCGGAACGAATGAATTGACGCCGAGGCGCCATGATTTCTTGCTGCGCTCCGTGATTTGAATTGTGCCCTATGCCCCGCAGGGCAAATCATGTGCGTCAGCACAATTCATGCCTCTGTGCAATTCACGCGCCGCAAGGCGCAATCCATTATAATAGATCTGGCGCAGCCATACTTCATATGCGAAGCATACTTCATCCCCCCGCCCGTGTCAAGTCTTTTAAAAAAATTGAAATTTTTCGTTGACAGGCAAGGAATTCTGTGCTATACTCACTTTACCTGTGAAAAAGGGCTCTTTTTTTGTGCGCCTTTTTCAGCTGCGGATTGGGGCTTTCCCGCTAAATCTTTTATAGCCGCAGTGATACAGGGAGGCAATATAAGGAGGTGCCGTAATGCGCGTAAAAATTACTCTCAGATGTTCCGAATGCAAGCAGAGAAACTACAACTCCATGAAGAACAAGAAGAACGACCCTGACCGGCTCGAAATGAAGAAGTACTGCAGATTCTGCAGAAAGCACACGCTCCACACCGAGACCAAGTAAGCGAAGGGAGAACACCATGGCTGAAGTCAAAAAGGAAAACTGGTTCAAGCGTAAGTGGGAAGGCTTGAAGAAGTGGTTCCGCGGCATGAAGAGCGAGCTCAAGAAAGTCGTGTGGCCCACCGCCTCCCAGGTTTGGAACAACACGCTGGTCGTGATCGTCGTTTCCGTGATCTTTGCGGTCATCATCGGTCTGGTTGACATGCTGGCCTACAGAGGCGTACTTGCCCTGCTCGGCCTGATCGGGTAAACCGCCATGGCGGAAAACGCACAATGGTATGTCGTGCAGACCTATTCCGGCTATGAGAATACGGTCAAGGCTACCATCGAGAAGACCATTGAAAACCGTCAGCTCCAAGACGTGATCTGTGAGGTCGCAATCCCCATGGAGACTGTCACTGAGGTGACGGAAAACGGACCCAAGACCTACGAGCGGAAGCTGTTTCCGGGTTACGTGCTCGTCAAAATGGTGATGAACAGCGAGACCTGGTACATTGTCCGAAACGTTCGCGGCGTCACGGGCTTCATAGGTGCGAGCAGCACCAACCCGCTGCCCTTGACCGAGAAGGAGACCATCCAGTGGGGCGTCGAGCGCCATG
>JAGABH010000143.1 GCA_017614755.1 Oscillospiraceae bacterium | reverse complement strand
CCGCTGCGCCGGGCTCGCGTGGGGTTCTTGTTTTTCCCCCCGTCGAAGGGCTGCATCTTTTTTGCACTACCCTTCCATACAGGAAGGAGGCTGCATATCCGCGGCTTCCTTCCTTTTTTCTTCCGATTGAGCTCTTTTCTGTCGGCGTCCTTCCTGCGATATCCTTTCTTGGAACCGCCTCCCCGGCCCTCTGAAAACGCCTGCGGACGATTTCGGCGGGCATTTCTTTTACGCTTGTTTTCCATCCGGCGCTCACCCGGAAAGTGTATGCACAATTATTCACAAGAATTTCACCTGCGATTATTGCAAGGTTTATGAAAACATGGTATAATAAGTAAAATTTACAATTATTTTGGCAAGGACGCTGTATAATTCTTGAATGATTATTCGGAGAGGGCTGTACCCGTGGAAAAAGGAAACACTTCCGGCAGAAAGATCGGCGGGATTCCGGTCAATATATTCGCTTTCCCGCTTTTGATAGTTGTTGCCATTTTGCATATTTTCGTCATTCTGCTGATCGTCAATGTGAACCGATCCAGCTCCATGCTTTCCGAGCTGATGAAGCAGTCCGGCAGCTATCAGCTGGACGCGACCAGCTTGCAGGGAAGCGCCAACGTGCTGTCCGAAACCAGCGGGACCTACGTTCAGCTGGTGGGAAACGTGGACTCCGAAGTGGTGGTAGACCCTCTGCTGACCTATGCCCGGGAATGGGACGCGGATCGCCGGAGCCCGAAGGTGCTGGAGCGGTTCCGGAACTACGACGTGAGCCGGGAGGTACTCTCCTGCATTGAAAAAGCGTCGGCGTTATCCGATGAAATGGTGGAAACCCAGATTCATGCCATCTCTCTGATCAACTCGGTTTACCCCTTTCCGGATTCCGCCCCGGAGCTGAAGGTGATTCCTCTGGTGCCGTTGACGTCGGAGGAACAAAATATGCCCGCCGAGGCCCGGATCGCCCTTGCCAAGAGAATGATGATCGACCGGGAGTACGTGCAGAAGCGTTTTCAGATCGCGGAATGCATCACCGGCTGCAACCGGACCCTCCAGCAGGAGTTTGACGAAACCTCCGCGGAGGTACAGCAATTTGTGGCCACAATGCGGCTGCTCCTGTGGATTACGATTTTCACCATCATTTTTGTGCTCTTATTTACCTTCGTCATGTTCTATCGGCTGATTGTCAGACCCATCCGAAAATACTCCCTTGAAATTGACGAAGACAAGCGGATCGAGCCAATCAAGGCCATCGCCGAGCTGCGCAGACTGGTAAACGCTCACAATGACCAGTGGGACCGCCGGACAGAGCTGGAGTCTTTCCTGCGGACGGCCGCGGAAACCGACTCCCTCACCGGTCTGCCCAACCGATACTGCCTGGAACGGGACTTCATTGAAAACGAATCCTACACCGGCCCGCTGGGCGTTCTGCTGCTGGACGTGAACTTCCTGAAGCACACGAACGACACCAAGGGCCATCTGGCCGGCGACAAGCTGCTCTTCTCCGCCGCTTCCTGCATCAAGGAGTGCTTTGCCAACGAGGCCGCAGACAACTGCTACCGCATCGGCGGCGATGAATTCGTCGTTTTTTACAAGGGGATCACCGAGGCGGAGCTGCGGAGCCGGATTGATCGGTTCCACGCCGTCCTGCGGCGGGAGAACATCTCGATTTCCCTCGGCTGCGCTTATGAAGCGGCCGCCGACGGCAGCAGATTCCGGCCGATGATGGAAAAGGCGGACCGGGATATGTACGAACAAAAGCGGCTGATCCACGAAAAATATCAATTCGAAGCCCAGCAAAACGAAATATAAGCCAAGGCCGCAAGGCGCGCCGTCCTGTGATTTCAAATCCGCTGCCTCGGGGGGTGACTCTGAATGTCCTGGATTCCAAATACCTTTGACAACTATAACCGCATGGGCGATGTCGGCGTGATTGCCATCTGCTGCGTTATTTTTATACTTCTGGCGTCTTCCTATGTGAGCCGCACCCTCAGCTTTCGCGTATTTTCGGGAATTGTAGGCGTCCTGTTTTTGGCAGCCCTCATAGATATCGGATATCACGATTTGATTTTGCTGCGCAATCCGGCGCTGAATACTTGGATTTACATATTACGGATCGTTTACGTTGCGCTGCTGTTTAACACATTCTTCCTTTTCTCCCTGTACACGTCCATTGTGTCCAATCTGGAGCACAAAAAGGCCCGAATCATCGCGGTCGCGGCGTCGCTGATGCTCGTTGTCTTTGTGTCAATTGACGTAATTCTCACTGTGCGGGGCATCGGCTTCCATATCGACGCGGATGGAACCGTGCACGGCGGATTTGACGTCTTTATGATCGGATACCTTCTGTTTGCGGCCTTTCTGGCCTCACAGATGTTTCGGATCAGAAATCACCTCTTTAAGCGCGTCCTGTATGGCTTCTACGGCGTAATGGCCGTCTCTGTCTCCATCCGCATAGGGCAGTATGCGCTGAACCAGTCCTCCCTCACCACGCTGACCTTTTCCCTCCCCGCCATCGCCATGCTGTATTTCATGCACTCCAGTCCCTACAACGTCGTGGTGGGCACCCTGGATATCCGCGCCATGGAGGATTATGTGCAGCGCCTGTACAAGCGGAAAGCTCCCTTCATCTTTATGAGCCTCCTGCTGCCGGACTTCAACGTGGAAGGAAAAAGCCTCCCGGAATCCATCCAGGCCCAGACCCGACGGTTTTCCAGAGAGCTGTTTCGCAACGGGATTTTGTTCATGCTGGGCAACGGTCACATTGTGATGATCGCCGCCAAAAAACGCAACCCCGATTACGAGGAATGGATGAAAAACATCCTGCAGGAGTTTTTGGAACAGTTTGAGAATTTCAAGCTCCCCTACAAGATCGTCTACGGAGAATCCATGGAGGAAATCAGCCGGGACATCAAGTACGCCGACTTGATTGAAAGCGCCAACGCCGGCATCCCCCTGAACACGATTCACCGGGTAAACGATGAGGATATCGCCAGGTTCAGCGAGCATGAATACATTTTGGCGGAGCTGAAGGATATCTGCGAAAAGCACGATCTGGATGACCCTCGGGTGCTGGCCTACTGTCAGCCGGTGCTGAACTGCCACACGCACACGCTGAATTCCGCAGAAGCCCTGATGCGTCTCAATTTGGAAAAAACGGGTGTCATTTATCCGGACTCCTTCATTCCCCTGGCGGAAAGCCACGGCTATATTCACGTGCTGACGGAGATTATTTTGCACAAGACTTGCCAGGAAATCCGAAAGTTGTCGGCAGAGGGCTTTGCCGTGAAGCGGATCAGCGTCAACGTGTCTGTGCTGGAGCTTCGTTCCAGCGAATTCTGCGGAGACATCGAACGCATCATCCGCAACGCTGAAATACCCAGCGACAAGATTGCCATTGAGCTGACGGAATCTCACAGCGAGGCGGACTTCATGATAATGAAGGAGATCATCGAGAAGCTGCACCGGCAGGGCATTCAGTTCTATCTGGACGATTTCGGCACCGGCTACTCCAACATGGAGCGCATTATGGAGCTGCCTTTCGACATTATCAAGTTTGACCGCACCATGCTGATTGCCTGCGACAAAGACGACCGTTCTGCGAAAATGGTCAACAGCCTTGCCAATATGTTCCGGGATATGGCCTACTCCGTGCTCTACGAGGGCGTGGAAGACGACGCGGACGAGGCCCTCTGCGCGGGAATGTCCGCATCCTATTTGCAGGGCTACAAGTATTCCCGTCCTGTTCCCATCGAACGCCTGCGAGAGTTCCTGCCCAAGGCGATGTGATTGCCCGCCCTTCGAGGGATGGCTTCCCATTCCGAATGAAACAACGCCGGACCCCAAAAACAGCGTTCCTGTTTTCAGGGTCCGGTGTTTTCCTTGCTTTATCCCCGGATAAAATGAAAGATCAGAGAAGCGATCCAGGCGGGAGGCTCCCGGTTTTCCTTGTTGATCCACTTGTGAACCATCTCGTAGGCCCCGTGGAGGATGAAGCAGTAATAATACTCGTATTCCTCCTCCGTCATGCCCGCCTTCAGGCCCAGGCTCTTGCGGCGAATGGGCTCGAAGGAAAACAGCTTTTCCGGGAACTGGGGGTCCACGTTGGAGTTCAGCAGGAGACGGACAAACTCAATGTCCTTTTCCAGGTATTCCATCACCTGTTCAACGATGTTTTCGCTGTAATCCTGGTGGGCGCTCAGCGTGGTCTCCACGCTGCGAAGGAGATCCTGCTCCATCTCGGAGAGCAGGTCAAACTGGCTGCCGTAATACTTGTAAAAGGTGGACCGATTGATTCCGGCCCGCTGGCACAGCTCCCGGATGGATATCTCATAGATGCTCTGCGTTTGCAGCATTTCCGTCAAGCTGTTTTTCAGCAGCCTTTTTGTGAGGGCTATTCTCTGGTTCATGGCAACACTCCTAAAAAATCTGTTACGAAACCAACACTTTCCTCCAATCTGTCGACTTCACAGCCAAATCCGAAAAACTGTTGGTTGTGAAGTCAACACATGTCTATTATAATGGACGCGATAGAGATTGTCAACAAGGAAAGAGACTGTTCCAGGGGGAGGTCAGAAGCCATGCTGAAAAAAGTATCGTCATTTATCGTGGATAAACGAATCGCCGTCCTGGTCGTGATGCTGATTTTGACCGCGGCGGGATTGGTCGGCTCGTTCTTTGTCCGCATCAATGAGGATTTAACAAAATACCTGCCGGATGATTCCAGGATGAAGCTCGGAATGGACGCCATGAACGAAGCGTTTCCGGAAATGGAAAGCTCCAATACCATCCGGGTCATGCTGGATTCCCTGTCTGAGGCGGAAAAGGCGGAGACCCTGGAAAAGCTGGCCGCGATTCCCAACGTGAGCAGCGTAGATCACGACCCCACCGACAGCACGTACAACCGGGACAACCACACGCTGTATGTGCTTCATATTTCCTGTGCCTACGGAAGCGCGGAGGAAGAAGCCATCGGAGCGGCCCTGGAAGATCAGTTCCCCGGCCGGGTAGTCTGGCAGAACGACGATTTAAGCGCCCCAAAAATTCCCCTCATCGTCTACGTGGTGGTTGTGATTCTTCTGCTTGCGATCCTGTTTACCATGTGCGGGTCCTGGCTGGAGCCCTTCCTGTTCCTGGCGGCCATCGGGTGCGCGGTGATGATCAATTCGGGAACCAACCTCCTTCTGGGCAGCGTGTCCAGCGTCACCAACTCTATGGCGGTAATCCTGCAAATGGGTCTGTCCATGGACTACTCTATCATTCTGATGAGCCGGTACAGACAGGAAAGGGCCCTGGAACCGGATCGGCTCCAAGCCATGAAAAACGCCTGGACAAAGGCCTTTGCCTCCGTATCCTCCAGCTCTCTGACCACCGTGGCGGGATTGTTGATGCTGGTGTTTATGAGCTTCAAGATTGGCGCGGATGTGGGTCTGGTGCTGGCCAAGGGCGTGTTCCTCAGCATGATCTGCGTGCTGACCATTCTGCCGGCCCTCATTCTGCTGTTTGACCGGCTGCTGCTCAAAACAGCCAAAAAGACGCCGCAGGTCCGGATGGACTGGGCGGCCGGGTTCAGCCACAAAATGCGCTATGTCCTGACTGTTCTTTTTGTTCTTCTGTTTGTGGGATTCTATTTTCTGCAAACCAAGACCGGCATCGCCTACACTCTGGTAAAGGACGACGCCGTGGCCGACGTTTTCCCCAAGCGGAATACTGTGGTCCTGGTCTATGAGAACCGGGATGAGCCTCAGATAGCGGAGCTGGTCCAAAGGCTGGAACAAAACGACAACGTCAGCAGCCTGACCAGCTACGGAACCACCCTGGGCCGGGCCCTCACCGCGGAGGAGTTGGCGGCCATGCTGGGAGAAATGGGCGGAAACTTTAATCTGAACCCCGAAATCATCCGCTTCCTGTTTGCCCTTCACGATTCGGGGGGCAGCGCCGGAACCATGACGGTGGGGCAGCTCCTTTCCTTCCTGTCTGACCATGCGGCGGACGACGCCTTCTCTCCTTTCCTGGACGACGGGCTGAAAGCCCAGGCCGCCCTGCTCCGTCAATTCGCAGACCCGGACACCCTGCAAAAGCAGCGAACCGCGGCGGAACTGGCAGGACTCCTTTCCGCCCTGCCCGCGGGCGGCGTGGACGCTTCCGTGGCGGAAGCCGTTTTCAGCCTGCACAGCGCCCAAACCGGCGCAGACTCCATGTCCCTGGCGGAGTTTTTGGATTTCGTCCTTTCCGACCCGCTGACGGAGGACTTACGGGCCGGCGCCTCCGCCGATCAGACGCAGGCTCTGACAGCCGTAAAAGCGCTTGTCGACGGCGTGATCCGGGGGGAGGCCTATTCTCCCGAAGAAATGGTGAAGATTTTAGGTGGATTGACCGATCGGCTTGACATTTTCTCTATGGAAATGCTATATTTGCTTCAGGAGAGCATGGATTCGGCGGGCCCCGTCCGGCGGATGACGCCGGAGGAGCTGCTGCGCTTTTTGGTGGAAGACGTTCTGTCCGATCCGCGCTTTTCCTCCCTGATGGATGAAGACGCCGGCGCAAAGCTGCGGATGGGCCAGGCCGCGCTGAAGCTTGGAAAAGCTCAGCTTGTCTCTGAGCGTTATTCCAGAATGATTATTACCACCTCCTATTTGCAGGAAAGCGACGCTACCACCGCGTTTTTGGCTGACCTGGATCAGTTTGCCGCCGATCGGCTGGCGGGAGAGTCCTATCTCATCGGGGATTCCGTGATGGCCTATGAGATGCAGGAGACCTTTGACCGGGAGCTGCTGTCCATCACGCTGCTGACGGCGCTGGCGATTTTCCTGATCGTTGCCCTCTCCTTCCGGTCTCTGGCCGTGCCGATCATTCTGGTGCTGATGGTGCAGTGCGGCGTCTATATCACCATTACCGTAACGGGGATTATGAGCGGCAGTATGTACTACCTGGCTCTGTTGATCGTGGAGTGCATTCTGATGGGCGCCACCATCGATTACGGCATTCTTTTTACAAACTACTATCGGGAGAATCGCAGAACTGCGGGCGTTCTGGAATCGCTGAAACGGGCCTATGCCGGCTCGATGCACACCATTCTGACCTCCGGGTGCGTGTTGGTCCTGATTACGGCAGCCGTGGGCAGACTCTTTCAGGACGCTACGGTCACTGCCATCGTTCGGACGATTTCCATTGGATCCTTCAGCGTCATTTTGCTGATTTTATTCGTTCTGCCCGGCGTTTTGGCCGCGTGCGACAGGCTGGTTACAAAAAAGAAGGACAGGAGCGGCGACGCATCCTGATTTGCGGACGAATTCCGGTTGAAGGGAGGTGCGGAAAACATGGAGGGCAATTATTTCCTCTTTTATGCGGAAGCAAATATCTTCTGCATTCTGATTTTCGGA
Organism: Oscillospiraceae bacterium; assembly: GCA_017614755.1. Lineage (GTDB taxonomy): Bacteria > Bacillota > Clostridia > Oscillospirales > Oscillospiraceae > JAFRPC01. Next base: position 3,816 of record JAGABH010000143.1, on the reverse strand, counting down.
ATCTTGCTGCTGAATGACCATTTCAGCGTGAACAAGCAGGAAAAGCAGATCGTGTTTGACCGCGCCCTGGTTGCCCACGTCCTGTATTTTATCACAGATATTTTCTGGGCGGGCACCCTCGCCGGTGCCCTGCCCCGAACCCGCCTCGCGGTGGCGATCCTGAACTTCTGCAATTATTTTCTCCTGTCGGCCATTGCTTTTGAATGGGCGTTTTTTGCCGGCGTTTCGGAGCGGATGCCTTTCCTCGGCACCAAGCGCGGACGGACGCTGTTCCGGCTGCCCCATATCATAATGACCGCTTTTATCATTGTTGCCTACTTTGTCGCACCCAGGTTCTGGATCAACGAAAAATGTGAGCTGAACGTCCTGTATTATCCCATGATGCTGGCCGCTCCGCTGTTCTATGTGATTTTCTCCTGCGTGTTCTCTCTGAAGAACGCAAACAAATCGGAAGACCCGGCGGAACGCAAGCTCTTCCGAACCATCGGCTTGTATCCGCTGACGGTGGTGTTTTTCGGCGTTTTTCAGCTTGCGTTTCTGAACGCGCCGTTGTTCTGCTTCGGTTGCACCACCATGATGCTGTTCTTCTACATCCATTCCATGAACGACCAGATTTCCCTGGACCCGCTGACCAAGATCAACAACCGGGGCCAGCTGCTCCGTTACGCCTTGCAGGAGAAGTCTCATCGCCGAGAGGACACGAAAACCTTTGTCGTTATGGCGGACGCCAACGACTTCAAGAGCATCAACGACAACTACGGCCACGCCGAGGGCGACCGGGCGCTGGTTATGATCGCCAACGCCATGAAAAGCTGCTCCAAAGCCATGCGTTACGCGTCCTGCCTGAGCCGGTACGGCGGCGATGAGTTCGCCATCATCGTCCACGCCGATCAGTCCGCGGAAGTGGAGCAGCTGATCCAGGACATCCGCCGCAATCTGATGGAATCCAGTGCCTCCGCCCAGACGCCCTACTCTCTCACCGTTTCCGTCGGGTTTGATGAATGGGACGTGGAACTGGAACCCTTCCACGACTGCCTGAAGCGGGCCGACGCAAAGCTCTATGAAGACAAGAAACGTAAAAAAGAGCGGGTGCAGGTGGTTTCCTGAGCCCGCGGCCGATCAAAAGAGGACCCTGATCTTGCGCCGATCAGGGTCCTCTTGTTCTGTTCTATTCCTCCGGAATCCGTGCGAACCGGGGCTGAATCTTTCCGTCCCGCTCCACCGTCTCACTCCACATCCATGCGGGCCGCACCCAGAGGCTGCCGTCGTCATAGCACTTCCGGTAGACCACTAGCGGCTCCTCCGTCTCCGAGTGGCGAGCGATGCCCAAAACCTCGTATTCCCTGCCCTTGAAGTGGCGATACCGCCCCGGGAGGATGGCGCGCACCGCGGCCTCATAGGCGGCCTTGTCCCACTGGGCCCGCTCGATGGCGTAGTAGGTCAGGTCCCGCTCCACGCCGAGATAGCTTAGCTCCTTTTCGTGGAAGTGGTGATAGGTCATGCCGCACTTCTCCATGACCCGCCGGGAGGCGTCGTTGCCGGTAAAGAAGGAGGCATACACGGTTTGCAAGCCCCGCTCGGCAAAGCACCAGGTCAGAAAGCGCCGGGTCGCCTCGGTGACATAGCCCTTGTTCCAATGGGCGGAGCCGATGCCGTAGCCAATCTCGCAGGCCCCGTCCTTTTCGTCAAAATACAGGATGATCCCGATCAGCCGCCCGGTCTGCTTCAGCCGGATGGCGAAGAGGCTGTCCTTTTCGAGATAGCCGGAGAAATCAAAGTCCTCCAGCCGCTCACAGTAATTGCAGATAAAGGTTTCCAGCACCCGCTTGTCGTGGGAGATGTTTTCAAAATAATCCGCCTTGTCGCTCTCCCGCAGCCGGTCAATGATCAGTCGTTCGGTTTGCATCGCTTGGTTTCCTCTCTTTTGCTGACTGCCTGGTAAGACAGGGGACGCTGCCAACGGCAGCACGTCCCCCGCCGCAGTCGATCTTAACTGAGCCCTCGGCTCACTCCCACTCCACCGTAGCGGGGGGCTTGGAGGAGATATCATAGACCACCCGGGTGACCCCCGGGACCTCGTTGGTGATGCGGGAGCTGGCACGCTCCAGGACTTCGTAGGGAAGCCTGGTCCAGGCAGCGGTCATAAAGTCGTCGGTGGACACGGCCCGCAGGGCCACGGTATCGCCATAGGCCCGGCCGTCGCCGATGACGCCCACGCTCCGGGCGTCGGTGAGGACGGCAAAGTACTGATCCGGCATGGGATCGGGTTTCGCGGCGGCAATTTCCTCCCGGAAGATGGCGTCCGCCTCCCGCAGGCGGCTCAGCTTGTCGGCAGTAATCTCCCCCAGGATGCGGACGGCCAGGCCGGGACCCGGGAAGGGCTGGCGCCACACCAGCTCATGGGGCAGGCCCAGGGTTTCGCCCAGGCGGCGGACCTCGTCCTTGAACAGATCCCGCAGGGGCTCCACCAGCTCGTCAAAGTCGATGACGTCCGGCAGGCCGCCCACGTTGTGGTGGCTCTTAATCACGGCGGAGTCGCCCTTGCCGCTCTCAATCACGTCTGGATAGATGGTGCCTTGGGCCAGAGCGTTCACATGGCCCAGCTTCTTGGCCTCGGCTTCAAAGACCCGGATAAAGGCCTCGCCGATGATCTTCCGCTTGCGCTCCGGCTCGGTGACTCCGGCCAGGCCGGTGAGGAAGCGCTCGCTGGCGTCCACGCAGATCAGCTTGTCCCCGAACAGGGGGCGGAAGGTATTTTCGACCAGGGCTGCTTCTCCCTTGCGCAGCAGACCGTGATCCACAAACACGCAGGTCAGCCGCTCCCCTACCGCCCGGTGCAGCAGCAGGGCCGCCACGGAGGAATCCACGCCGCCGGAGAGGGCCAGCAGTACGGTCTTGCCTTGGAGCTTCTCCCGCAGGGCTTCAATGGCCCGCTCCGCGTAGTTCTCCATGGACCAGTCCCCTGCGCAGCCGCAGATGTCAAAGAGGAAATTGTGCAGCATCGCGTTTCCAAATTCGGTATGGGTGACCTCGGGATGGAACTGCACGCCGTAGAGCTTCCGGCTGTCGTCGCCCATGGCGGCGCAGGGGCAGTGCTCCGTGGAGGCCAGGGTAGCAAAGCCCTTGGGGGGCCGGCTGATGTAGTCCCGATGGCTCATCCAGCAGACGCTCTTCCGCGGCACGCCCCGGAACAGGGGATGCTCCTCCACGGTCAGCTCTGTTTTGCCGTACTCCCCGGCCTGGGCGGCAGGGCTCACTTCGCCGCCTCCCATCCAGGTCAGGAGCTGATCTCCGTAACAGATGCCCAGAATGGGAATCCCCAGATTCAGAACCGCGGGGTCATAGTGGGGGGAGGCGGGATCATAGACGCTGTTGGGGCCGCCGGTGAAGATAATGCCCTGATAGCCCGCGGCAGCAATCTCCGCCGGGGTGATCTTCCAAAAGGGCTTGATTTCCGCGTAGACCCGCTGATCCCGGACCCGCCGGGCAATGAGCTGATTGTACTGACCGCCGAAATCCAATACCAGTATCTTTTCCATATTGTTCTCCTCTGTTTGTTGTTCCGATTTGGAATGGAGGCGTCGTTCCTCTGAAAAGCAGACGGTTCCACAGCACATGATAGCACCTCTCAGGGCAAAGGTCAAACAGCAAATTCACATTGAATGCCAAAAACCGTAATTTTTTACAAAAACCCTCCCGCATTCCAATCCCGCGGGAGGGCCGCGGTTTCATTTGTTCCCGTCAGCAGGAGGCCGTTCACACAGAGGATGCCGCCGCACACCATAAGTCCGAGGGCAGGAAGCGCTTACGCTTCCT
>JAGABH010000142.1 GCA_017614755.1 Oscillospiraceae bacterium | reverse complement strand
AGGCATGATTTTCCGAGGGAAACAGGGGATTATCCCGCTTTCCACCGCGGACGTATCATTCCTTGCGGCGCAAAATATGGCGTTGTCTCAGGCCCGGGAAACGGGCCTCTGCGAGACAACGCTCTCTTTATCAGGACCCTCTGTCAGAGGGCGAACAAACACAGGGAGATACGAATGAACCACAGAAAAATACGGCTGGGCAGTCTCCTGCTGACCCTCGCCATGCTGCTCACGCTGACTCCCGCCCTCAGCGGAAGCGCGGGGGCTGACGCCCCCGACAGCTCCTCTGCGGCGGTGCCCTACTTCCCTCCCCACCTGGATCTGCGGGAAGCCGGGCTGGTGACCCAGGTGAAGGACCAGGGCCAGAATGAAACCTGCTGGGCCTTTGCCATTTCCTCCGCCATAGAAAGCAACGCCCTGGTTCGGGGATACGGAGAGCACGACATCTCGGAGTACCAGCTGGCATACGCCCTGTCCCACATTCTGAAGCTGGAGGGCGATCTGGCCACCGGCGAGGGCCCCAACTGCACCGAGAACTGGCTGGAAGGAATCTACGCTGAAAACATCAGCTCCGCGCTGCTGCGGGGCTTCGGCGTCAAGTCGGAAAAGGACTACCCCTATTCTCACCTCAGAACCCCCCTTCCGGAGGATGGCGTATCCCCTTTCGGCGTGCTGTACCCGGATTCCTGCTACACCGTCCCGGCCTCGGATTCAAACGCCATCAAGGGGCTTGTATCCACCAACGGCGCCATGTATGTCAGCATCTGTTCCGGCTGCTGGTGGGATGGATACTATAGCTGGACCTCAAACGGCGCGTATCTGCCCGAATATTCGGGAGATTACCACAACGATCACTTCGTCGCCATCGTGGGCTGGGACGACAATTACAGCAGGGATAATTTCGCAATCACACCGCCGGGAGACGGCGCCTGGATTATGAAGAACAGCTGGGGCCCTTACTACGGGGAATCCGGGTTCTTCTATCTGTCCTACTACGACGCCGCGCTGAATGAAAACAACTGCGCGACCTCCATCACTGTGAAAAACGAGCGATACTTTGACAAAATCTATCAGTACGACGGCGGTATGGGCGTGCAATCCATAGACGGCGTAACGGACGTGGTGATGAACTTCACCGCGGCAGGCGCAGAGGAGATTACCGGGGTGCGCTTGAAGCCGGTGGGAAAACTGGTCCCCGAGCGGAACTACTGCGGAGACTGGAGCTTTGAGGGCTGCTCCGCGGCCATCGGCGTGTACCGCGGGGTATTTGACCCAAATGCCCCCGAGGCTCAAAGCCCTGTCTACACACAGGAATACGCCGTGGTCTACCCGGACTATCAGACGGTGGAATTTGAATCGGCGGTTCCCCTGACCGCCGGCGAGCGCTATTATGTCAGAATCAGCTTTGACCGTCCCGTTTCTTACGCGGTGGACGGGAAAAACTCGCAGTTCCTGAACAACTACGAAAGCGTGGCGGAGGGCAGGCCGGGCGAGACCTGCCTGCGGGTGGAAACGACTCTGGGAACCGGCGGATGGAAGGATACGGCAGAGCTGGAAAACAATTTGTCCGCCTCAGCCTGTATTCGGGTGCTGACAAAAAGCCGAAAGCCCGTCACCATGGATACCCTGCGGGAGCTGATTGCGGAACAAATCGATTTCACTGCGCTCTTCCTTCTGCCGGCCAGGATTCTGTCTGATTTCATGGCCGGACTGATTTAGACAAATTCCCGGCTGTACCGTCCAGCCCGGCGATGTACACCTTCCTTCGAACCGGAAAAGGGACCGTTCGGATTGCTCCGAACGGTCCCGATTTTTCTTTTGGTCAATTGGGAAACGTCGATTAGAACGCACCCTGCTCGAACATAGCGGTGGCAACCTTCTTGAAGCCAGCGATGTTGGCGCCGGCAACCAGGTCGTAGCCCAGGCCGTACTCTTCGGCAGCCTCGGCGGAGACGCGGTGGATGGTCTCCATCATGTGGTGCAGCTGCTTGTCAACCTCGTCCTCAGTCCAGACCAGGCGCTCGGAGTTCTGAGCCATCTCGAGAGCGGAGACGCCCACGCCGCCGGCGTTGACAGCCTTGGAAGGAGCAACGATCATGCCCTTCTGCTTGCGCAGGAAGTCAAGAGCGTCGTTGGTGGTGGGCATGTTGGCGACTTCGATGTAGTACTTGATGCCGTTGGCGGCGATCTTCTCAGCGGACTCCATGCGAACGTCGTTCTGCATAGCGGAAGGCATCACGATGTCAACCTTGACGCCCCAGGGCTTCTCATTGGGATGGAACTCGCAGCCGAACTTGTCAGCGTAGTCCTGCACGCGGTTGCGGTTGGAAGCGCGCATCTCGAGCAGGTAGTTGACCTTCTCTTCGGTGGCAACGCCGTTGGGATCATAGATGTAGCCGTCGGGGCCGGACAGAGTCACGACCTTGGCGCCGAGCTGCATAGCCTTCTTGCAGATGCCCCAGGTAACATTGCCGAAGCCGGAGCAGGCAATGGTCTTGCCCTTGATGTCGTCCTTCTCATGCTTCAGGACTTCGTTCAGGTAGTAGACAGCGCCGTAGCCGGTGGCCTCGGGACGGATCAGGGAGCCGCCGTAGGTCAGGCCCTTGCCGGTGAGAACGCCGTTCTCCCACACGCCCTTCAGGCGGCGGTACTGGCCGAACAGGTAGCCGATCTCACGGCCGCCAACACCCATGTCGCCGGCGGGAACGTCGACGTCGGGCCCGATGTAACGGTACAGAGCAGTCATGAAGCTCTGGCAGAAGCGCATGATCTCAGCATCGGACTTGCCGGTGGGATCAAAGTCAGCGCCGCCCTTGCCGCCGCCGATGGGCAGACCGGTCAGAGCGTTCTTGAAGATCTGCTCAAAGCCGAGGAACTTGATGATGCCGGGGTAGACGTTCTTCTGGAAACGCAGACCGCCCTTGTAGGGGCCGATGGCGCCGTTGAACTGGCAGCGGTAACCGGTGTTGGTGTGGTACTCGCCCTTGTCGTCCTGCCACACAACGCGGAAGGTGAACATACGCTCGGGCTCCACGATACGGCCCAGCAGATCGACCTTCTCATACTCGGGATGCTTGTCGATCACGGGAGACAGGGAGGAAAGAACTTCCTCGATGGTCTGCACGAACTCGGGCTCGGAAGCGTGCTTTTCCTTGACGGAATCAATGACTCTCTGGACATAAGCGTTCATAGTTTTTTTGACCTCCAATGTTTTTTATTCGCAGATTGCTTTCGCAATGGGAATACAGGGTTTGATATGGATCAGAAGTTCTCGATGATGGAGACGATCTCGGTGCCGATGCGCTTTTGGGCCTCGCCGGTGGCAGCGCCGATGTGGGGGGTGCAGGAGACGTTGGGATGGTTGAACAGGGCGCTGTTCTGGGAGGGCTCCTCCGCCCAGACATCCAGACCGGCGGCCCGGACCTTGCCGGACTCCAGGGCGGCCAGCAGAGCGGCCTCGTCCACGTTGGTGCCGCGGGAGGTGTTGATGATGGTCACGCCGTCCTTCATCTTGGCGATGTTCTCCGCATTGATCAGCGCGCCGCCGTCCACAGCGGGAGCATGGACAGAGATGAAGTCGGACTGAGCCAGCAGCTCGTCCATCTCAACATAGGGAATGCCCAGCTGCTCTTCGATGCCGGGGATGTGGAAGATATCGAAGGCGACGACCTTCATGCCGATGGCCTTGGCCATAACGCCCAGGTGCTGACCGATGCGGCCGAAGCCCACGATGCCCAGGGTCTTGCCCTGCAGCTCATAGCCCTTGCCGTAGGCCTTCTTCTCCCACTTGCCTTCCCGCATGGTGTGGCCGGCAACGGAGATGAAGCGGGCGCAGGCGAACATATGGCCCAGCGCCAGCTCGGCGACGGACTGAGAAGAAGCCTTGGGGGTGTTCTTCACGGTGATGCCGTTGGCCTCGGCGTACTTGACGTCGATGTTGTCCACGCCCACGCCGCCGCGGATGATGAGCTTCAGCTTGCCGCCCTTGGCCTCGTCAATGTGGTTGGCGCGAACCTTGGTCTTGGAGCGAACCACCACGGCGTCGAAGTCCCGGAGAGCCTTGCCCAGCTCTTCGGGCTCATAGAACTGCTCCACAACCTCATGGCCCTTCTCCCGGAGCGCGGCCATTGCGGACTTATCCATTCCGTCGGTAACAAGAATACGCATGATATTTCCTCCAAATTGTCATTATCGGTGGCGCACAGGTGTGCGCCGCTACATGGCTTACTTGTGCTCTGCCTCAAACTTCTTCAGGCAATCCACCAGGGCCTCCACGCCGTCCTTGGGCATGGCGTTGTAGACGGAGGCGCGCAGGCCGCCCACAGACTTGTGGCCCTTCAGGTTTTCGAAACCGCAGGACTTGGTGTAGGCGATGACCTCGGCGTCCAGCTCCTTGCTCTCGGT
>JAGABH010000141.1 GCA_017614755.1 Oscillospiraceae bacterium | reverse complement strand
GTTCAGCACGGTTTCCCGTTCGGCAAAGGCGGAGACCAGCATAATCAGGGTGCTTTCCGGCAGGTGGAAGTTGGTAATCAGGGCGTCCATGGCCTTAAAGCGGTAGCCGGGATAGATGAAGATGTCGGTCCAGCCGGAGCAGGGCTCCAGGGTCCCGTCCTCTTTGGCAAAGCTCTCCAGGGTCCGGCAGGAGGTGGTGCCCACGCAGACAATCCGCCCGCCGCTTTGCCGGGTGCGGTTCAGCAGATCGGCGGTCTCCGCGGAGAGCATACAGAATTCCGCGTGCATATGGTGATCGGTGATCTCCTGGGCCTTCACGGGCCGGAAGGTGCCCAGACCCACGTGGAGCGTGACCCAGGCCAGGTTGACGCCCTTGGTCTGAATGGCCTCCAGCAGCTCCGGGGTGAAGTGGAGCCCGGCAGTGGGAGCGGCGGCGGAGCCGTTGACCTTGGAGTAGACGGTCTGGTAGCGCTCCTGGTCCTGGAGCTCTTCCTTGATGTAGGGAGGCAGGGGCATCTTGCCAAGCTGTTCCAGAATCTCCAGGAAGATTCCCTCGTAGTGGAATTGTACCAGCTTGTTTCCGTCCTCCCTGGTATCGACGACGGTGGCCGTCAGCAGCCCCTCCCCGAAGGAGAGCTCTGCCCCCACCGGGGTTTTGCGGCCGGGCTTGGTGAGACACTCCCAGGTGTCATTTCCGGTGTCCTTCAGCAGCAGGACCTCTACGGCCCCGCCGGTGGAGCGTTTGCCCAGCAGCCGGGCAGGGAGGACCCGGGAGTTGTTCAGCACCAGGCAGTCGCCGGGGTTCAGATAGTCCAGAATATCGTGGAAATGCCGGTGCTCCACTGCGCCGGTGTTTCTATTCAGCACCAGAAGCCGGGAGCTGTCCCGCTGCTCCAGGGGCGTCTGGGCAATCAGCTCCGGAGGAAGGTCATAGTAAAAGTCATGTGTTTTCACGGAAATCCCTCGATTTGATTCGTAATTGTTGGTATTATACATGGTTTTGAACGGTTCGTCAACGGTATATTTGGCGGGGCAAGGAAATAGAATGAATTGACAATTGTCAACTGTCACCTGTCAATTAAATAAACCTGGAGGAAAACTATGACCACACCCATCTTTCGCGGCACCTGTACTGCTCTGGTGACGCCCTTTGATGCCCACGGCATTGATTTTACCGCCCTGGACCGGCTTCTGGAGGCCCAGCTCTCCGCCGGGGTAGAGGCCCTGGTGGCGGGCGGCACCACCGGCGAGGCCGCTACCCTGGAGCGTTCGGAGTTGCTGGCTTTGATTGCCCACTGTGTCCGCTTCTGCGACGGGAAAGCAAAGATTATTGCCGGAACCGGCGGCAACGACACCAAGGCAGCTGCCGAGACGGCCAAGGCGGCGGCCGCCCTGGGGGCGGATGCGCTGCTCTGCGTGACGCCCTACTATAACCGCTGCACCCAGGAGGGCCTTCTGGCCCACTATGAGACAATTTCTCAGGCTGCGGACCTGCCGATGATCCTGTACAACGTCCCCGCCCGAACCAACGTGCGCATCGAGCCGGAGACCTGCGCTGCGCTTTCGAAGCTGGACACCGTGGCCGGAATCAAGGAGGCGGACCCGGATGTTGGGCGGGTGCTGACCATCCACGCCCTTTGCGGCCCGGATTTCCCCATCTACTGCGGCTGTGACGATCGTATCCTGCCCTTCATGGCCTGCGGGGCTTTGGGGGTGGTGTCGGTGCTGTCCAACCTGCGGCCTAAGGAGGTCAAGGCGCTGACGGATGCTGCCCTCCGGGGAGAATACGCCCGGGCTCTGGTACTGCAAATGGAGCAGCAGCCCATGATCGAGGCCCTGTTTTCCACGGTGAATCCCATCCCCGTCAAGGCGGCCCTGGCCCTGTCCGGCCTGGACTGCGGTCTCTGCCGCCTGCCCCTGACCCCGCCGGATCTGGAGTTGACGGAGCGGCTGAGCCAGCTGATGTAGGGGGAGGGGTGGTCACCCGATGAATTGCGCCTTGCGGCGCGTGAATTGCCCTGCGGGGCATAAGGGGGCAATTCAAATCACGGAGCGCAGCGAGAAATCATGGCGCAGCCAAATCATTCGTCCCCCCCTCCCGCAGACCGCAGGAGGGGGGACGATTCAGAATGTCAGGTGTGGGAAACGCCCGGTAGCGGCGCACACCGGTGAGCCACAGTTCTGGGTTCAAAACTGTAGGGACAAGCATCGCTTGTCCGGCATTCGGTACGAATGCAATTTGCCGCAAGGCAAATCCAATCGGGTTCCGTGGCGTACAATGTGCGCCGCCACGGGAGCCGGTGCGCGGCGGACGGCAGGGTGCCGTCCCTACCGGGTATTCCCGTTCCTACAGCGGGTGCGCCGCGACGGGAGCCGGTGCGGGATGCGGGCGGCAGAGTGCCGTTTACCGGATGTTATCCCTGTCTGTCATCCCGCCTTGCCATGGCAGCGGCCACCCGTAATCCAATTGCGCTACGCCCGTTTTGAACGGGATTGACAAAGCTCATGACTGGAATTATAATACAAAATGCGATTATAAGGAGAATTGAGACAGGAGCAGACCAAAATGCGTAAGATGGTTCGATTAATTGTCAGGGATCGTTTTGGTACCACCTGCGGTTCTGGGGAGCTCCGTTCCCTTCGGGAGGAATACATCCAGAAAGCCGGGATTGCCTATGATCGGGAACTGGCGGCGGGAGCAACAAGGATTCAGGCTGGGAGGCGTGCTCTTGCCTCTGTTTCCGCTATGGGCGAGGAACTGCTGGCACGGCAGATTCCGAAGCAGCAGCGCAGATGGAAAACACGCATGGCCCTTGTGGTTTTTTCAGCGCTGGCTGTGCTGCTTTGTTTGGCGATATTTCTGACGCACAGAGATCTAAGCGGTGCGTTTATAGAATGTAGAGTTTGCTTGATTGCATTGGGACTGCAAGCAGTGGGCGTGATCTGTCTGCTTCGGAAGGCGCGTCTCAAGTTCCTCCCATTCCTATGCCGTGTTTTTGGTTTCCTGCTCATACTCCCTGTGCTGAATGCATTGAATGTCTCCCACTACGACTACCGGGACAAACTCGATCGAATTCAATCTATTGAGCTGATCGAGATAACCGAGGTGGGATATCATGAGGATGAGTTGGAATATCGGGTTCTCCGAACCATCGAACCGGCGGAGTGGGAAGGGCTGGTTGACGAGGTTGCGCGCCTGGATTTTGAGTATTTCTTACCCATAGGGGATGCAGCGATGAAAACTTGGTCTGGCGGCCCGACCAGATTGCTGATCCGCTTCGCCCCCGGGGAGGATGGGCTCTGTTTTGCCATCATTGGAGATAGTCCGGCCGTTGGGGAAACAAAGGGCACCCGGGTAGAAATTTTCGCATCTCCTTCGACCTGCAGCGGCTGGGAGGACCTTTCGGAGAAATACGGCTTCCCGGTTCAGCCGCAGCAGTGAATACGACGTGAAAAAGCGCTCCGCAAGGGGCGCTTTTTGCGTTGTGCAGTCCTTGCGGGAAGCCGCAGGCCAATTTGTCCGATGAAAGAAATCGGGCTTGACAAACGGACGGAATCGTATTATACTCTCGATTGTAGAGACTCTACAAAATAGAGTATTTGGAGGTTATACGATGGACGAGAGCAAGCGCGATCCGAGAGAGGACATTTCTCTGATTCGACAAATCATGGAACGGGCCATGGACGGCATGAAGACCATTGCGCCCTGGTTTCGGGCATTGGGACTGGTTTGGATGATCTACAGTCTGGCACATGTGACGATCCTGTTTCTTCCGACCGTTCTTGTGCTTGACAGCGAAGCGTCTGAAACCTTGCGCTTGGTCAAAAGGATTGTGCAGTGGGTGTATTTTGCCTGTATTCTGGTGCTTTTTGGGCTCTGCCGCCGTCGCTTGGCCCCGCTTGGCAAGGAAGCCCCGGCACGAAAGCTATTGGATATGTGGGGCGTGTGTATGTTCCTCTATTTGGGTACCACGGTTGTTGTGTTCAGCCTTGTGACCGCCTTCACCCACCATTGTCTGAATCTCACTGTGTATGCGGAAAGACGAATCAGCCAAACGATGAGTCTGTGCACCACGGCCCTTTATCTTCTGTTTCCGGTGGCACCTCTGCTGATGACGGCGGTTTTTCAGAGAAGCCGGAAAATGCTTCTCATGGGCCTGGTCCTTGCGCTGGTTGTGGCGCTGGTTTTTGCCGTGGACTGCGTGGGCCAAATTGAGGTATTTCAAGACAAACTCGAAGTATGCAGCTGTCGCCTCGGGGCAGAAGAATTGGGAGAGAAGCCTCTCTCTGTCGGGGTGATGGGCCTGTGCAGCCTGGTTAGCTTTGCGCCCGGCGTGATGCTGCTGATCTTTGGCAGACTGGCGAAGAAGAGAAGGTGAGCCATGGAGCTGCACGAGATTCCGACGGTCTTTCAGTCTCGCCTGCGGCTGGCGGTGGTGGCGGCGCTGATGACGGGCCCCAAGGACTTTACCACCTTGACGAAGCTCACGGATTCCACCCCCGGAAACCTGGGAAAGCAGATGGAGCTGCTGGAAGCGGAAGGCTTTCTGACCTGCCGGAAGGAGCTGCTGGGCCGCAGGCCCCGCTCCACCTATGCGCTGACGGAGTCGGGCCGGGAGAGCTTCCGGGCCTATGTTCAAATGCTGGATCGGATTGTGGGAGGGCAGGCATGAAACTCAGAATCAAACAGCTCCGCGAGGTCAGAAGCCTGACCCAGGCGGAGGTGGCAGAGCTTCTGTGCTGCGATCAATCCCTCTGTTCCAAGTATGAAAGAGAGCTTCGCGCCCTGCCGTTGGAGGCCGCTGTCAAGCTGGCCGCTTTCTACGGCGTCACCTTGGATTACCTGGCAGGCAGTGAAATATAAACTGCGCCTGGCGGCGCATGAATTGCAGGAACGCATGAATCGTCCTCCGGACAGGATCTGTCCTGGGTGGCATAGGGTGCAATTCAAATTCCAGCGGCTGGGACGACCCGGCGGAGAAATACGATCTGACTGCCAAACCATGGCAGGACGATCCGACAGACAGAAAAAACCGGCGTGACCGCTGCGGTCACGCCGGTTTTAGAT
>JAGABH010000140.1 GCA_017614755.1 Oscillospiraceae bacterium | reverse complement strand
GATGCTGGTGACCGCTCTCAATCCCCACATCGGCTACGAGAACGCCGCCCGGGTGGCCCAGCTGGCCCACCGGGAGAAGCTCACCCTGCGGGAGGCCTGCCTGCGGCTGGGCTTTTTGACGGCGGAGCAGTTCGACGCCGTCTTCCGCCCGGAAGAAATGGTTTGATTGTTTTTTGTTTATACTAGACTGCAATAAAACCATTCAAAAAATGGTTTTATTCGCCGGGTGCTTTCTGCATCCGGCGATCCGCATGGAATGCGGAGGCAGTCGTACGTACAATATCTGAACATGCCAAGCATGAATGCTTGGCATCTGTGGTATTCGCCGCAGGCAATAAAACGATTCCATCGTTTTATTGCAATTTATTGTTATTATAGCACGAACCGGCTCCCGGCGCAAGAATAAAACCTCTTTTGCCGCGCGCAGGCAAAAGAGGTTTTACGGATGCGGAGGTCCCCTTATTTCTTTTTCACCGGATAGCAGACCTCCGTGACGAATTCATCCGGGTTTTGGGTCTCGTGGGGGCTGACATGATAGATGTTGAACATGGGGCCCGCCGGCTCGTAGCCGTTGGCCTCCATCCAGGAAATCACAGCGGCATAGACCTCCGTAATCAGGGTATAGCTGCCCTTGTAGGTGCAGCTTGCCACGGTTTCCGCCGGGAGGGTACGGAACTTCACGTGCTCCGTGTCGGGATACTGTCCCTTCACAGTCTTCCAGGCCATCAGCTCCACGTTCTCCTCCTTGTACTCCTGGTCAAAGAAGGACACGGCGCAGAGGCAGGGGTCCGCCTCCGCCAGGTTCATCCGGCAGGTCTCCTGGAGCAGGATTCCCCAGACCATTCCCTCGTCCTCGTAGTGAGGAATGGTCATGTGGACGGTGGCGGCGTAGCGTTCGGGAATGGTTTTGATGGTAACGTTATAGTTCATGTTTTCTTCCTTTCTCAGCCGTTTTCGGGCTGCGTCCAGAAGTGCCAGTTTGCGGGCCGTCTCCGCAGACAGGGCCTCCAGTTCCCGCTGCCGGGCGGAAAAGAACGCTTCCATCTGTTCCCGGTCGCCGTAGACCTCCAGAATTTTCACAATATCCGCCAGGGAAAACCCCAGTTCTTTCAGGGCGGCAATCCGGCCCGCCCTGGGGAGCTGGTCTTCCCGGTAATAGCGGTAATCCGTGAAGCGGTCGATCTCGGCGGGTTTTAACAAGCCGATCTCGTCGTAGTGGCGAAGCATCCTGACACTGACTCTGGACAGTTTTGAAAATTCACCGATTTTCAGCATGGCGGTACCTCCTGTTGCTGATTTCTGTTGAGCTCACGGTCATTGTAATGCCTGCCACAGTGTGAGAGTCAAGATGTTTTTTCAGCGTTTTTTTATTTGGCCGCCGGCTCCCACTTGCAGCGCACGGGAGAAACAATGGAGCCTTCCTTCTTCATGTCCGCCATGGCCTTGTCCACGACTTTTCTGTCCAGGCCCGTCAGTTCCGCGATTTTTCCCGCGTTGAGGGGCTCTCTGGCCTTTTTCATAGCCTCCAAAATGATTTCCTTCTCATTCATAGAAAATACCTCCTAGAAATTTAACTGCTTGTGCAACGTTGTTTCCGCCAGGGACTTGTCCGGAAAGCGCCGCACCGAATGCCGCGCCCGCGTGATTTTCAGCCAGTCCATTCCACTCACGCCTGAACCAAACCCTTCTGATAACAACTATACCACAATCCGGCAGAGAGCGCAAGTCCTCCAACAGGCAGGGGATGGCGTCCTGCCTGAAAAGGTAAGACGCCATCCCCTGTTTGGGTGGGTTTTGAAGCCTGGGCTCAATCCAGGCAGACATTCAGAGAAGCCAGGTCCCGACGGAGGCGCTCCGCGCCCCGGAACACCAGAGCGGAAATGCCGCAGTACACAGCCCCCTCCGCATTCACCGACGCATCGTCGATGAACAGACATTCTCCGGGCTCCAGGCCAAAGCGTTCCAGGGCCAGACGGAAGAAACGGGGGTCCGGCTTGGTGATCTTCTCATGGGAGGAGATCAGCAGCCGGTCGCCGAAAAACCGGGACACCGGGTAGCGGGGCCAGTATTCGTCGTGGCGCAGGCCCGCATTGGAAAGCAGGTACAGACCGTAGCCCTGTCGGCTCAGGGCCTCCACCACCTCGCACATTCCCGGGAGCATCACCGGGGGCTCGTCCCAGCGGCAGACCATCCGCTCCAGGACAGGCCAGAGCCGCGCAGGAAACCGGGGCCGCATCAGGTCCAGAATCTGCCGGTCATCCAGCACGCCCCGATCCAGTTGGGCCCACTCAATGCTGTGGAAAAGCTCCTCCCGGATCAGCCGGGCGTCCTCCTCCGAAAGCCCGGCCTCCCGGGTGAAACGAGCAGGATTGAAATCCACCAGGACGCCGCCCATGTCGAAGAGTATGTTTCGGATCATGCACCGGTCTCCCCTTTGCGGAAAACGCCCTTCAGCTTTGCGGCGATCCGTTTTCGCTTCTCCCTGCTGACCAGCCGCTCTGACAGGTCCCTGGCTCCCACGCCGTAGACCAGATACAAGATCAGGCCGGAGACGATCATAATGAATACCGTGGAAGCGCAGCGGCGGCCCGAAGCGTTCAGATTCGTATAGGACATGCCCTCGTCCTGGACCATGCTCTGAATGATCATGGCATAGGTCCGCCCATGGGCGCTGTTGAAGGTGGCGGACATATCATATTCCGTGAACAGCGCATTGAAGTTCAGGGCGAAGACTGCCAGCACCGAGGGCAGGATGATGGGCAGCTTGACCCGGATAAAGGTCTTCAGCGGCCCGGCACCCAGGTTCTTGGCGGCGTCCTCCAGTTCCTCGTCGATGGCGTAGAAGCTGGCTTTAATCATGCGCAGGGAGAAGGGCAGCTTCACCACCATGTAGGCAATTATGATCAATATTCGGACCCGGTCTTCGTAGTAGAGGTTCTGACCGAAGACGTACCACACGTCGTTGGAGTTGAAGAATATCCGGTAGGAATAGCAGATCAGGATGGTGGGCAGCAACCAGGGGAAGAGCAGGGCGTATTCCAGCGCCGTTCCCCGCTTCTTGCCCTTGTGCTTGAAGATGTAGTTGCAGGCAATTACCACGATGACGCAGGCCAGAGCCGCGGCAATTACAGAGAGCAGGAAGCTGGTCTGGATGCCTCCCAGGGTATCCTTGTTGGAGAAGACGCCGGTGATGGCTCCCTCCCGGACCTTCATTTTGCCGCTGGAGGCCTGGTATTGGTAGTCCTGGGTGCCGAAGTAATTGAGCAGGGTCCAGCCGCCGTTGCTCAGGCTCCGGGATTTCACAGACTCCCAGGAGCGGAAGGAGAATACAACAATCATCACCACGGGCGTCATATAGATGATGAACAGAATATAGGCGTAGATATGGGCCAGCACATTGGCCACCGGGTTGGTGATCTTCTGCTTCTGGAGCTTGGCCTTGGTCTTGGAGACAGAGAGGTAGTGGCCCTTGCGCTCATAACGGGAGAGCACCGTCAGCAGAACGATGGTGAAGGCCGCCAGGATGATGCTCAGCAGAGCCGCTCTGGCCTGGGGGAAGGCCTCGTCCGCAGAAGAGGAACCGGCCAGACGGACAATCTCCGGGTTGATGGAGTCATAGCCCAGCAGAGTCGGGGCGCTCATGGCGCACAGGCCGGTGATGAAGACCATAACCGTCAGGCTGAACAAGGTAGGCAGCAGGGTGGGAAAGACCACCTTGAACAGAACCTTAAAGGGACTGGCCCCCATGTTCCGGGCCGCCTCCACCGTATTATAGTCGATGCCCCGAATGGCGTTGCGGAGGAAGAGCATATGGTTGGAGGTGCAGGCGAAGGTCATGGTGAAGAGCACCGCATTGAAGCCCGAGAACCACTTGGGACTGAATTCCGGGAAAGCATCCTTCAGGGCAGTGGTCAGAATGCCGTCCCCCGCGTAGAGGAACATATAGCCAGTGACCAGGGCAACGCCGGAGTAGATCATGGTGGTCATATAGCCCAGCCGCAAAATCCGGGCGCCCTTGATGTCGAAGTATTCGGTGAGCAGAACGATGGAGATGCCGATGATGTTCACGGTAAGCACCAGCAGCACCGCCAGCTTCAGGGAGTTCAGGACGTATTTGCCCATGTTGCCCGCCAGGAAGAAGCGGATTACTGCGAAGGGGTCCGTCTTGCCGCTGGCGTCCTTGGTGGAAAAGATGCTGGTCAGGGTATCCAGGCAGGGCAGGAGCATAAAGCCCAAGAAGAGATACGCAAACAGCAGTCCGCCGATCAGGCGGATGATCCGGGTGCTGTCAAAGGGCTTGGGGCCGAGCTTGCCGTTCATGGCTGCGCCTCCTCCCCAGCGGGCTCGTAGCTCATCAGATCGGCAGGGTCGATGTTGGCCCGGACGGTCTCGCCGGGATCATAGATGTGGACCCCGTCGTTGCGCTCCATGACCTTGATGGTCTGGCTGCCCAGGTCAATATAATACTTGATATACAGGCCGTAATACTCCCGGGAGACCACCTTGCCGGGGATCGCCACGGCGCCGGGCCGGACGGTCTCGTTGACGTGGACTCGCTCCAGGCGGATATAGTGGTGCCAGTTGGGGTCCAGGGAGGCCCCGCTGTCGATCAGCATTTGCACCACCGGCCCGGAGAGCCGGTTGATGTCGCCGATGAAATTGCAGACAAACTCCGTGGCGGAGTGGTTGTAGATGTCGTTGGGGGTGCCGATCTGCTCGATGACACCCTTGTTGAACACGGCGATGCGGTCGGAGAGGGTCAGGGCCTCCTCCTGGTCATGGGTGACGTAGATGGAGGTAATGCCGAATTCCCGCTGCATCTTCTTCAGCTCCTCCCGGAGCTGGACCCGGAGCTTGGCGTCCAGGTTGCTCAGGGGCTCATCCAGGCAGATGATGTCCGGCTCCGTCACCAGCGCCCGGGCGATGGCCACACGCTGCTGCTGGCCGCCGGAGAGCTGGGAGACTGCCTTGGCAAGCTGCTCGTCGCTCAGGTCCACCTTTTTGGCGATGGTCCGGACCTTTTGATCCAGCTCGGGTTTTTTCAGCTTTTTGATTTTCAGGCCAAAGGCAATGTTGTCATAGACCGTCATGGTGGGGAACAGGGCGTAGCTCTGGAAAACGATGCCGATGTTGCGCTTTTCGATGGGCACGTCGGTGATATCCTTGCCCCGGACAAAGACCCTGCCCTCCGCGGGAGAGATAAACCCTGTGAGGGTCCGCAGGGTGGTGGTCTTGCCGCAGCCGGAGGGCCCCAGGAAGGTGAAGAACTCGCCCTCGTTCACCTGGACGTTGATGTTGTGCAAGGCAGTGAAGTCGCCAAACCGCACGACGATGTCTTTGAGTTGAATCATGGTGTTTCTCTCCTTGTCGTTTGGTTGTAAAACAAATGGCGAACCATTTTGGTTCGCCATTTGTTTTACCGGGAAAGCTCAGCTTACTCAGCCTTCTGGGTCAGGGTGGCCCAGTCCAGGTTCTCCCAGTCGGGCTCAGCGGGGGCATTGTCGTCCGCCCAGTAGAAGCCCAGGTTGGTGAGGATGTTGGTCCACTCAGCGGAGTGAGCGGCCACATACTCGGCATAGTTCATGTCGGTGCCGTCCACCTTGTTGGTGGCAAAGTTCTTGATGGTGTAGATGTCGGGCGTCTTCTCGTAGATCTTGGCAGCAGCGTCCTTGTTGCAGGGATAGGTGTCCCATTCCTCGGCCCAGGCAGCCTGGAAGTCAGCGCCGCCGAACCACTCGGCAAAACGGCGGACCTGCTCGGTCTGCGCGTCGGTACGGCCAGCCTTGTCCACGATGCCCACATACTCGTTGATGTAGTAGGTGCCGTCGTCGATCTCCACCAGGGCCCAGTTCTCAGGCTCCAGGCCGCCCTTCAGGGGCTTGTCGGAACCGTTGGCGGCCGCGTCGATCTGGCCGTAGAGGGCGGAGGAGTAATACTCAGAGATGGCCACATCGCCACGGTTCAGAGGATCGAAGCCGTACTTGAAGTCGTCGCCGCCGGAAATGCCCTCGGCGCAGAACTTCCACAGGGTCTTCCAGCCGTCGATGGAGATGCCGCCGGCGGGGGAGCTGGGATCTACGAAAGCGTAGAGCATGGCGGAGTTGATGTTGGCGTTGGTGGTGCCGCCGACCTTATTCTGGCGATACCACTTGTAGCCGGAGTTGACCACGTCGGCCCAGTGGGCGAAGTGCAGAGACTGGCCGTTGGTGCCCAGCTCGTCAGTCCGGTACAGCATCAGCACGTTCTGGACCACCAGACCGTAGGCCTTGCCTTCATACTTGTAGTCAACCTTGTCGGCCCAGGAAGGAGTCCAGTCCAGGAGCTTGATGTTCTCGTACTGGCCGTTGATGATCTGGCCCCAGCGGGTCTCATTCAGGCCGAAGATAACGTCGGCATCCTTCTTCTCGTTGGCGGCCTGCACAGCGGCGGAGTCGCCGGAGATGACGGAGTTGTCGTCAATGCTGACCTTGAAGCCGGCGTCGGCAGCCTGCTTCACAAACCATTCCACCCGGTCGGCGGAGTTGGAGTTGGAGTAGATGCGGATGGTGTAGTTCTCATCGGCTTCCACGCCGATGTTGCCCTGGGTAGTGTTGGGAGCCTCGGTGTTGTTCTGGCTGGGCTTGGGCGCCTCAGTGGTCTTGCCGCCGTTTTCAGAGCAGGCAGCAAGGCTGAACACCACGCACAGCGCCAAAATGAGGCACAGCAGTTTTTTCATGGTTTCGTTCCTTTCCAATCCTTTTTTAAGCGGTTTCATGCGCTCTAATGGTATCATACCACTTTTTTTGTATTTTTCAACAAAAATTTTTTGTTTCATTTACGGTGCTGACTGGAAAGGAATCGCGGCTGCAAGGACG
>JAGABH010000012.1 GCA_017614755.1 Oscillospiraceae bacterium | reverse complement strand
CGCCTCCCCCGACCAGCCCGCCCCCAAGCCGGAAGGCAAGAAAAACAACAAGCGCCGGTATTACCACAACCGGAAGCCCAAAGGATAGGGTTCAGGCAATAGATAATAAGGCAATAGGCAATCGGAGAACGCGAAACCCTCGTCTCCTGTTGCCTATTGCCTATTTAACTATTGACAATTTCCTATTTCGGCTCAGAACGCCCACTTGCCCTTGCGGAAGATGGGGACGGTCTTGCCGTCCCGGGTGACGGCGTCGATGTCCAGACCCTCGTAGCCGATCATAAAGTCCACGTGGATCATGGAGTCGTTGATGCCCATTTTGTGGCACTCCTCCAGGGTCTTGTTCTCAAAGCCCTTGATGGTGTCGGCAAAACCCATGCCCACGGCCAGATGGCAGGCGGCATTTTCATCGAAAAGGGTGTTGTAGAACAGCAGGCCGGACTCGGAAATGGGGGAGTTTACAGGCACCAGGGCACATTCGCCCAGATAACCCGCGCCCTCGTCCATGGTGACCATCTGCCGCAGCAGCTCCTCGTTCTTCTCCGCGTGAACCTCCACGGCCTTGCCGTTTTCAAAGCGCATGGAGAAGTTCTCGATGAGCTGGCCCTGATAGGACAGGGGCTTGGTGGAATAGACAATGCCTTCGGCCTTGCCCCGCATGGGAGAGGTGTAGCATTCCTCGGTGGGAATGTTGGCGTTGAAGCGGATTCCCTTCATGTTGGGCTCGTCGCCGCCCTTGAATTCAGCCTCGGGAATCATGCCCACGGTCAGCTTGGTGCCGTTTTCGCCCTTGTAGCGAAGCTCGGCAATGCCCAGGCCGTTGAGGTAATCACAGCGGGCGTGCATATCCTTGTTGTGGGCTTCCCAGGCAGCCACGGGGTCCTCATTGACCCGGGAGGTGAAGAGGATCGCTTCCCACAGCTTCTCCATGGCTCTGCCCTTGGGCAGCTCGGGGAACATCTTTTTCGCCCAGGCGGCGCCGGGCACGGCGGCGATGCACCACTGGTCCTTGTTTTCCATCTGATCCCGGTAGGGCTTGATGACGGGATAGCGCTTCTGGCTGGCCTTGACCATCTTGGCCTGGTTGATGCCCTTGAGACCGTCGGGGTCCTCGCTGGTCAGGAAGATACGGCAGGGAAGAATGTCCACATAGTGCTGCAGCCGCGCCTTTTCCCACTCCTCCACTTTGGAGAGGGTGGTCACGCTGCAATGGCGATAGTGGAGCTTTGTCAGAGGCTGGTAGCTGAACTCTGTCTTGACGAACTTGGCCCCGGCCTTGTAGCACTCGTCCACCAGCAGGGCAACGAATTTCGGCTGATCCAGATCGCTGTAAATGATAACCTCCTGGCCCTTCTGGATGTTGACGCCGGCCCGGGCAATCAGGCGGGCATAGCTGCGAAGTACGGTTTGTTTCATGATGGTTTCTCCTTTAACTCTTGAAGTGTATTTGTATTTGAATAACCAGGTTTCACGTCTCTGCGCTTGGCACAGGGCCCGGAAGCAGGCGTACCGATGCTTCCGTTTTTCGAGGGCCGTCAGTCTGCATCGAACTCACTCAGCCCGAGCCCCCACTCGTCCGCAACAGCCGGACGCGGCGCAATTCCCACGTAGTAGGCATCCAGATCCGATAACTCGCTTGTGATCCGGTCTGAATTTCGATTCGTGGAATACATAATATCCTTTGAGAAATGCAGCGAATTCACGTAGTCCTGCGTGATCCCTTCATCGGCAAAATACAGATCCTTTGCTCCGAAAGCGTGCAGGATCTCGTGCGCATAGTCTGCGGGGCTCATCGTGCGCAGGTAGGAATTGACGAAAATATTACAGAGCTCCAGCAAACAATCATTCTCATGTCTGTGCGGCATACACCAGGAGCGAAGCTCGGAATTCGCGCCGTCGGTAACGCTGGAGGTATCGGTATTGAAGAAAAAGAGAAACAGTACGTTGTCAGCCTGATACTTATCCGCCAGTGCGGAAAGATCGATATGATTACACAACCACACGATTTGAAGATTGGCCTTCTCGGTGTCCTGCCGCACCATGGAATCATCAAATTCCGCGGTATAAGCCAAATCCTCCGCCTCACGCCAATCGTACAGGAATGAAAGCTCCTTGCCGTATCGTTGTGTCTGTTCTGACAAGTAGGCCGAAGCAACTTTCAAATTGTTCAAGGTCGTCTGAATCACTTTTTGATCCTGTTCGCTCTCGAAATTCCAAGACGTATCACGGTCTGAGGCAAAAATCGATACGAGCAGCGTCGTGCCCTCCATTCTGACCGCCGAACCGTGATCGGGATCTAACTGAAATGTCTGCCGAATCGCTTGGGGCTCGCTTTCTGACTGTGTTTTCCCGGTTTGTGTATCGGGCGCCGCAGCGCCGACCGCAGCCCCAGGCGCAAAAGGAAATACGCTGCACCCCGTCAGCGCCCAGAGAAGAAGCACGACTGCCAGCAGCGCAGATACACGTTTGACTTGATTTGTTTCGTTCTGTCTTTTCATGCGTTGCATCCAGTTGTTTCCTGATTGGTTATCTGCTCCGTTGGTATTCCACGTCCTTCCCGTCGCCGGTGAGGATGAGGGCATTTTCCGTGAGGGTGTAGGTGTAGACACGGTCTTTCGTGTTGGGATCGGTGAAATCCACCTTCAAGACCCCGTCTGACACGGTCCAGGTTCCCGTCAGGGTGGCGTAGTCCGCGCCCTGGTATTCCAGGTGGACGGTGACCTTCCCCTCCTCGGAGAGGGTCAGGGTCTCCACAAAGTCCCGGCCCTCGGAATACCGGCCCGCATTGACCCAGACGCCCGCGAGGGAAGGGGCGGCCGGCGCGGTTGTGGTCGGCGCTTCCGCTTCGCCGCAGGCGGCAAGCAGGAGGCAGAGCAGCGCAAGGCAAACGAGTATGCGTTTCATGGAAGGCTCCTTTCCTCGTCACTTGACCCAGCGGATCGGCGCTTCGCCGTGGGCTTGCAGGAAATCGTTGATCTGCGAAAAGGGTTTGCTGCCGAAAAATCCCCGGTAGGCGGATAAGGGGCTGGGGTGGGGTGCAGTCAGAACCAGCCGGGGACCAGGCTGCAGGGACGAGCATTGCTCGTCCGCCGATCCGCGCAGTCTCGCTGCGGCTTGCGGACAAGCAATGCTTGTCCCTGCGGAGTTTTCAAACGCCCGCTGCGCCGGAGCGCCCCAGAGCACAAAGGCCACCGGCTGGGGCAGGCGGGACAGGGCGGCAAGGACGGCGTCGGTAAAGTTCTGCCAGCCCAGGTTTTTATGGCTGTTGGCCCGTCCGGCGGCCACGGTCAGCACCGTATTCAGCAGCAGGACGCCCTGCTCCGCCCAGGGGGTCAGGTCCCCCGAGGCCGGGGCGGGAACGCCCAGGTCGGATTCCAGCTCTTTATAGATGTTCCGCAGGGAAGGGGGCAGCTTCACCCCCGCCCTCACCGAAAAGGCCAGGCCCATGGCCTGATCCGGCTCGTGGTAGGGGTCCTGGCCCAGGATCACCGCCCGCACCCGCTCCGGGGGCGTCAGCCGAAAGGCGGCGAACCAGTCCGCCCGGGGGGGATAGACCGTCTCCAGCAGGGCAGCGGCCTCCGCGGCATGGAGTGTTGCGCGAAAGGGCTCCCGGTCAAAAGGGTGCCCCAGCAGCTTGTCCCAGGCAGAGGGAAGGACAGCTGAGAATTGAGAATTGAGAATTGAGAATTTGGGGTCGTCAATCCGTTCTGCATTCTGTGGCGCTGCCGGAGCCTCTGCGGGCTGCGGGCGGCCAAACTCGCAAGGGTCACGGAGTATGGCCGCCCCTGCGGGCCTTTCGCTCATTGGTCGTACCCCCGCAGGGTGGCGGCCACGATCTCGTCCTCCTTCAGACCGTCCTTGTGGAGCATCTTGCGCATGACGTCGATGTCGGCGGTGATGTCCACCACGTCGTCGGCAAAGAGCTTGTCCAGCTGCTTTTCATAGCCGTCGGCCAGCTCGTCCAGGGCGTCGTTGATCTTCTGCTTGGCCTCCTTGATGGCGGCGGTCTCGATGCCCTGGGCCTCCAGGCGGGCGTAGCTTTCCAACGCCTTCAGGGTGGTGGGCAGGTAATAGTTCATAAAGTTGTGGAGCTGGGCCTCCTTCTCGGGCCGCTGATCCAGAATGGCAAAAATTTTCCGGGTCAGGTCCTCGATCCGGTCGATCTTGGCGGAAACCTCCGGGTCGGCAATCAGGTCGTTGTCGGCCCGAATCTGCCGCAGGATGCGGTCGTTGCGGGAGATAGCCTCCTCCGTCTTTTCCTCGGGCTGGGCGGCCTGGGCCTCGGTGTATTCCGTCATCATCAGCCGGTAGGTCTTCAGGTCCAGCCAGGCAGGCTGGAGAATGCCCCGGGCAATCATCTCCCGCAGGTCCTTGATGACCTTGTGGTAGTCAACGCCCATCACGTCCGCCAGATAGTGAATGGGCACAGCCTGCTTGTCGCCGATCAGCTTGAGATAGGCTTCAAAGCGCTCTCTCTTTTTCTTGCGGATATGGCCGTAGATTCCCATGGACAAACCCGCCGCCGCCATGCAGAGGCTGAAAACGGGAAAAACCAGACCCGAAAACGAAAACGCATCCAGCAGCTCCAAGCCGGTAATGATTGCGCCCAGGACACCGAAGGCGGCAAGGACCGCGCCGAAAGCAGTAATCAGACCGCCGTGCTTCGGCATACCGGTAATCCGCTTCTGCTGCTCCGGCACCTCTGCCACCGGCCGGTTCACAGGCTGGTTCACCGATCTGCGGACGTCGGAGGTGAAGCTGTCGACGGACTTCTGAATGTCCACCTTGCCGCCGATGTCAGGCAGGATGTCCAGCTTGTTGGCAATAAACACGCCGACGCCCACAGGCGGCGTCGCCAGGAAAAACAGCACAATGGCAATAAAATTCCATCGGCGCTTGCTGCGAGCCTTTTGTTCTTTGTAAGAATTATAATCCATGGAGCTTCCTCCGTTCTTTCATTCCAATCCCGTCCAGGGGGCTGTCCCCCCCAGATGGGGCCGCCCTCTATTTTATCGCAAAAACCGCCGTCTGTAAAGGGATTGTTGGCCTTTTTCATTGTAAAATTTCTGTTTTCACATTGACATCCCGGGGAATTGATGGTAAATTGGTGGCATCCGGAAATCCAAGCAAATGAATCTGATTTGGAGGTAATACCTATGTCTAACAAACCCCTGATCGGCTCCGCCGTCATCGGCCAGTCCGGCGGTCCCTCCGCCGTCATCAACGCTTCCGCCTACGGCGTCATCAAGACCGCCCTGGAAAGCGAGTATATCACCACCGTCTACGGCGCCAACCACGGCATCAAGGGCGTCCTGAACGACCGCCTGATGATCATGGACAAGGAGGACCCCAAGGAGCTGGAAAAGATGCTCTACACTCCCTCCTCCGCCCTGGGCTCCTGCCGCTACAAGATTGCCGATCCCGACGTGGACGACACCGACTACAAGCGGATCCTGGAGATTTTCAAGAAATACAACGTCCGCTACTTCTTCTACAACGGCGGCAACGATTCCATGGACACCTGCAACAAGATCAGCCGCTACTGCGCCAAGGTGGGCTATGAGTGCCGGGTCTTCGGCGTGCCCAAGACCATCGACAACGACCTTTTCGGCACCGACCACTGCCCGGGCTTCGCCTCCGCCGCCAAGTACATCGCCACCTCCTTCATGGAGGTCAGCCGGGACTGCCACGTCTACGACGTGGGCATGATTACCATCATTGAGTGCATGGGCCGCCACGCGGGCTGGCTCACCGGCGCTGCCGCCCTGGCCGGACTCTCCGGCGACGGCCCCGACCTGATCTACCTGCCCGAGGTGGACTTTGACATGGACCAGTTCCTCGCCGACGT
>JAGABH010000139.1 GCA_017614755.1 Oscillospiraceae bacterium | reverse complement strand
GTGCGGTCTTGTATGGGTTTAGTTTTTTCTGTCATCCTCTTCCTCTTCCACAGGTGTAAAGAAGAGCAGAGTGCCGTTATCGTGAAGGATCAGGTTATCGCCGTCCCTGGAGAAACGCAGCTCCGCGTATGGGCTTGTGACCACCACTTCGCTTCCTTCCTCGACCCAGGTGATGTCCATGGGTGTGCTACCGTAGACAGCGGTTCCGATTCCGTCCTCGGAGAGTTCAAAGGAAATGTTCATGCCCAAGTTGGAGGGGGGCAGGCGGACGCCGTCTGAGGTAATATATTCCAGCCGATAGCTTCCGCCCACAGCTTTTGAGCAGCCTGCCAACAGGAGCAGCATAGCCGCGGCCAGGAGAATGATCAATCGTTTCATATTCGCTCCTTCTCGCCGCATGAAAGCGACGGTTTCACTGTGATACACATTCATAAGGACAAAAATCCAAAATCCTAGTCTGTTAGAAGCGAAGAATTTGCTTTCTCCGCCTCCGCGATAACGGCCTCCGCACAGAGAATACCATCCACCGCGGCGGACATAATTCCGCCCGCATAGCCTGCGCCTTCGCCGCAGGGATAGAGCCCGGCCAGGGCAGGGGATTGCCTGTCTTCATCCCGGAGGATTCGGATAGGGGAGGAGCTCCTGGTTTCCGGGGCCGTCATCACGGCATCCGGGTCATCATAGCCCGCCAACAGCGCCCCAATAGCGGGGATAGCGCCCTCCAGAACCTTTGTGATTTGACCCGGAAGAACTGTGTGCAGGTCGCAGGGGGTCACCCCCGGCCTGTAAGTTGGCTTCACGTCTCCCCATTTTGCGGTGGGCTGCCCGGTGAGGAAATCGCCGACTCGTTGGGCAGGAGCGTGGTAGTTGCTTCCTCCTGCCCGGAAGGCTGTGCGTTCAATTTCCTCTTGCCAATACATCCCGCCCAGAACCGATTGATCCGGGAAATCCTTGGGTTCCAGGGTCACCAGCAAGGCGGCGTTGGCATTCTCGCCCTCCCGGGCAAAATTGCTCATCCCGTTTGTTACGACCTTGCCCGGCTCCGAGGCGGCGCCGACCACGAAGCCGCCTGGGCACATACAGAAGGTGTAGGCGGAACCGCCATCCGGCAGCTTCACATTCAGCTTGTAATCTGCGGGAGGCAGAACGGCCTCGTCCACCTCTGTTATTGCCGGCTTGGAGCCCACACTGGCCGTGGAAATCTGCTGCCCGGTGCCGTACTGTGCGTCATTGATTTTACTTTGCAGGTGTTCCACCCGGACTCCCATGGAAAAAGGCTTTGGTTCCATGGGAAGGCCGAAGCTATCCAACATTCGGAAGGTATCTCGGGCGCTGTGACCGGGAGCCAAAATCATCTGTCGGCAGGGGAGAAGCTCAGATTTTTCTCCGCAGCGGATCTCCGCAGCGCTTAAGATACCGTCTTCTGCCTGCAGGCCGGTGAGTTTAGTGCCGAAGCGGACTTCTCCCCCCAGAGCGATTACTTTTGCCCGGAGGTTTTGCACCACCTTCAGCAGAATGTCCGTGCCCACGTGGGGCTTGGCGTCCCACAGAATGCTCTCGTCGGCTCCAAAGGAAACAAGCTGCCGCAGAATCCAGCCTTGGCGCTCGTTTTTGGTGCCGGTGTTCAGCTTCCCGTCAGAGAAGGTTCCGGCGCCGCCCTCGCCAAATTGGACGTTGCATTCCGGGTCCAGGTTCCCACTGTTCCAAAAGTTTTGCACCGCGGCGTGTCTGGAAGCGGCGTCCTGCCCCCGTTCCAGAACGATTGGCCGCAATCCGGCCATTGCCAGAACCAGAGCCGCGAACATTCCGGCAGGGCCGAAGCCTACCACCACAGGCCGGTGGGCAAGACCTCCCGAAATCTTTTTGGGCGGCTTGTACCAGACATCCCTGGCGGCACTGACCTTGGAGCTTCGGCAGGTTCGGAGAATCTGCTTTTCGCTTTTCCGGGTGCTTACGTCTACGGTGTAAACCCATTGCAGCTCCTGTTTTTTTCGTGCGTCCAAAGAACGCCGCCGTATCCGCAGTTCAGTCAACTGTGATGCCTGGATTCCCAGCGCCTGGGCGGCCAGAAAATACAGCATGGATGTATCATGTCGCAGCGGCAGAACCAAATCTCGAATAGTAATCATATGGTTTTTTGAATTTGCAACTTGTGAATTGCAAGATACCCTATCTGTTTTTAATCACGATTCATTTTCTTTCAGGACCTGTCCGGCAAGAAGCCCCGACGCCCAGGCCCACTGCAAATTAAAGCCGCCGCAGTCTCCGTCTATGTCCAGCACTTCGCCGCAGGCGTAAAGACCCGGCACGATGCGGCTTTGCAAAGTTTCCGGGTTAAATTCCCGGGTGACAATTCCGCCGGCTGTGACCTGCGCCCCATCCATTCCCATATTGCCGGTAATGGGAAGCACGAAACCGTGACATTTCTCAACTACAGCATTCAACTGCTCCCAGCTCAGGACTGTCAGCGGAGCGGAGATGGGAATCCCGCAGGCTCCGACCAGCATTCTGCCCAGACGATTGTGCAGGATTCCAGTCAGAAGATCCCCGGCTTCCAAAGTGGGAAAGCGGGAAATCCGGATGCAAAGTGCCGAAAGCAGCTCGTCGGCGGACTGACCGGGCAAAAGGTCCAGGTGGAGCACGGTTCCGTCTGCTGTAGCAGCGGTTCTGGAAATTTCAAAAACAGCGGGGCCGGAGACACCGTAGTCCGTAAATTGAACCTCGCCCCAGGCGGTTGCCGCCAGCGTGCCATTGATTGTCAGCCGCAAGCCCGCATTGGCCCGGACACCCTTCAAACCACGAACCAGAGCCGGATCCGTTTTCAACTGTACCAGGGAGGGGGAGAGCTTTGTGCAGTGATGCCCAAGGCTCCGTAAAAGCTGGTAGCCGGACAGACCGCCGCCCAGCTTCGTTCCGGCGGCACCGCCGCAGGCCACAATCAATGCTTCCGATTCCCAGAACTGTCCGCAGGAGTCCTTTAACCGGAATCCGCCGGAAGTTTTTTTTACGCTGACAATTTCCGTCCCGGTCAGAAGTTGGAGATTCCTCCGGTTCAGACCGAAGCGCAGCACGTCTACGACGGAGTTGGCTTGATCGGAGTAGGGATAGACCTTGCCATCTGCCTCAGTGACGGTATAAAGCCCCAGGGTCTGGAAAAAATCCAGCACTTTGTTTGGTGGAAAAAGCTCCAGGGCAAAGCGGACGAAATCCGGGTTGTTTCCGTGATAGCGTCCGGGGTTCGTCTGACGGTTGGTCAGATTGCACCTACCGTTTCCGGTTGCGGAGAGTTTTTTGCCAACCCGGGCCTGACGCTCAAAAAGGAGAACCTGGTTGCGGCCGGAAGCCGCGGCTGTGATGGCAGCAGCCATGCCGGAGGCCCCGGCGCCAATGATTGCGATCGTCATGTCACGGACCCTCCTTTTTCAGCAGTATATCGGTATTATATACGAGAAATTGGCTGTTTGCAAGCCCGGATCAAAAAATTCGGTCTGCAACATTTCCGGTGCTGCAATAATATATTACGGAAAAAAGAATAGCAAATCGAAACACCTGTGATTTGGTTAAGTAGCCTGCACAAAACCGAATTGACAGGTGATCGATCGCTATAATCGCTTTAACTATACCCTTGAACGCTATCAAACAGCAGTTAATGATTCTTTTCGCTATGGAGTACGGCAGCCTCTATCCGGCACAAAGTTTTCCAGCATGACCTTTTTGACCAACGAAGACCCGGTTCAGGCTTTTTCATTCATCACCGCACGGTAGGTTTCCAAATCGATTTCTCCATTTGCGATTTTCTTTTCCGCCCAGAGCTGCAGTGCTTCCACGGCAACGGAAATTTGCTCCAGCTCCCGCTGAATGCTGACAAAATCAGCAATTTCATCCGAACTGATTCTGCCGTCCGCCGTAATTGCAATCAGTCGCTCCTGTTGGTGTTTCACGGAATTTAATGAGGCCAGCATTTCCAGAATAATCTGTGCCAGGTCGTTGACTTGAATTTCAGGGACGTACTGCTTTCCGATGGCACATTCGTTGGCACAGAAATAGTTACAGAGCTGCGGGTCCTGGTATTTTTCCGCCATGGAAAGGACCTCGTCCGGATTCGCAGAATATTTGCCGGACTCAATCCGTTCAATCCGTTCCGGTGTGATCGATTCCAGCAGTTCACTGGCCTTTTCTCTGCTCAGCCCGAGCTCTTCTCTGCGGACCTGATAGCGTGATTTATGGGGTTTAACAATATTTTTCGGCATAATTCAATCTCCAGAAATTTATTTAGCGGAACTTGATCTTTGAACGGATTGAAAGCAGTTTTATTTGCAGTGAAAGTATTATACACCGGCACAAATATTATGTCAATGCCGGCAATCGAGCATTTTGGGGAGACGTGAAAAATTATACTGTTCATGGGGCCAAAAATGTGATATGATAATCCGGTAAAAAGTACGGTGCCGGAATCCGGAAAGAATCGAGTTGATCCTATGTTGACGTTGAAATACAGCCCTGACCAGCGAGCCAACGCCCGTGGGGCAATCGCCTCGGTCTGCGCGCTGCCATCAGAGAGCCGGAGCGTCCTGATTGTCCCCGAGCAAAACTCTTTTGATGCGGAGTGGGCTCTGTGTGAGGCGGGAGGGGATACCATCAGCCGTAAGGCCGAGGTGCTGAGCTTCAGCCGTCTTGCAGCAAGAGTGTTTTCTGTGACTGGAGGAGCTTCCAAGCCCACGCTGGACAAGAGCGGACGACTGATTGCCATGGCCGGAGCCCTGGAGCTGCTTCGGCCCAAGCTCCGCCTCTATGGAACCTATATCTCCCGACCAGAGTTTTTGGAGCAGCTTTTGCAGATCGTAGACGAGTTCCACGCCTACGGCCTGGACGCACCTGCGGTCCGAAAGGCCAGGGAGTCTCTTCCGGAGGCCCTGTCCGACAAGTTAGAGGAGCTTTGCCTGGTGCTGGAGCTCTACGATTCTGTCTGCGCCAATGCGGCGATGGACCCCTCCACCTTGTTGGATCGGCTGCGGGATGCTCTGTACGACAGTGATTATGCCAGAAACCTTCATGTGGTGGTCTCCGGTTTTACGGATTTTACCACCCAGGAGCTTTCGGTTTTGGAGGCTTTGTGCCGCTGCGCCGCAGAAGTTACGGTCTGGCTTTGCTGCGACAGCCTGCGGGAGGGACAGGCAGTTTTTTCCGTTCCTCGTGCTACAGCCGCCGCTTTGCGGGAGACGGCCCACCGGGCCGGCGCTCGTTTCCATGACGCCGCGCAGGCCATGCCCGCCGATCCCGGACCCATGGGACACCTTGCCCGTAATCTGTTTTCCCCCCGGCCTCTGCTCTGGGAATCCCAAACGGATCAGGTTCTTCTCCTTCCCGCGGCTGACCCGGCGGAGGAGTGTGAGCTGGCTGTGGGCAGGATTCAGGCGCTGATTCGCGGCGGCGCTCGCTGGCGGGATATCGGTGTGGCCTACACGGATCGAGCGGTTTATGAATCCTCGCTGGAGGGGATTTTGGATCGATACGGGATGCCGACCTATTTTTCCGGGAATCGGAGTATTCTCTGTCATGGTGTCATTCGGGCGGTTGTTTTTGCCCTGGAGGCTGCTGCCTGCGGTATGGAACAGGAAGCAGTCTGCGAGTATCTGCACTCCGGTTATGCGCCGCTGACGCTCACGGAATGTGATCTCCTGGAAAACTATGCCTTTGTTTGGAAGCTGCGTGGGAGCCGCTGGGATTTGCCCTTTGATAAGAACCCGGCCGGTCCGCTTATGGAGCCCCCTGCGCCCGGGGAGCTGGAAGCGCTTCTTGTTCCCTGGAATAAAGCCAGAGAGAAAGCCATCCTGCCTCTGCTTCGTCTTCGGAATGGCCTGCGGGAGTCCCAACAGACCTCCGGGCAGATTCGGGCGCTGGAAACATTCCTGGAGGAGATCGGCTTAGAAAAGGCAATTATCGACTCTGCTTCCGCGCTGGCCGGGGCAGGAGAGAGCCAGCGAGCCCGGGAGCTGACCAAGCTTTACGAGATTCTGCTTTCTGTGATGGAGCAAATCTTCGGAGTTCTTGGTTCCGGAAGTCGGAGTCCGGAGGATTTCTATCGGTTCTTTTGGGCCGCACTGACGCAAAACAGCGTGGCGACGATTCCTGCCACCGGGGACTGTCTTCGGGTAGGGGATCTGACCGCCATGCGAAACACCGGCTTGAAGCATTTAATTGTGCTGGGAGCTTCCGATGGCCTTTTGCCCGCCTGGGAAACGGGGGGGAGTCTGCTCAGTGATGATGAGCGAAGACGGATGAAGGCGGCGGGCCTTCCCGCTGCCCCGGACGCGGAAAACCGGCTGGATCGGGATTTTTTGACTGCCTATACCGTTTTTACCGCCCCCACGGAGTCCATCTGCCTCTGCTGTGATCGGGAGGCCCCCAGCTATTTGTTTACCCGGCTCGGTGTCATCTTTCCCCAGCGGATGGAGAAACGGCAGAGCCCGCTTCCGCAGAATGAGAAGGACGCAGCTGCCCAGGCCGTCCGGGGCGGGACAGAGCGCCCGGAGCTTTTGCGGGCGTTTCCTTCTCTGAAACCCTATGCGGAAGCCCTGTGTCGTCGGGCGGCCTATGAGCCCGGGACCCTGGACCGGGAGGCCGTTTCCGCCCTTTACGGCGACAGTCTCAGTTTTTCCGCGTCGAAGGTGGACAGACTTGCCGCCTGTAAATTCGGCTTTTTCCTACAATACGGTCTGGGCCTAAAAGAACGGAAAGAGGCCAGGGTGGACCCAGCTGTTTATGGCACACTGGTCCACTATGTGCTCCAACACACGGCAGAGGACGTAGAGGAAGAGGGAGGCTTTGCGCTGGTTCCCGAGGACAGGGTTCTTGCTTTGGCAAGAAGCTGGTATGACCGCTTTGTGGAGGAGCGCCTCGGCGGCCTTGCCGATTATACAAGCCGTGGGTCTTATCTCCTGGAACGGAGCTTCCTGGAGGTAGAGCACGTGGTTCTGGATATGGCGCGGGAGCTTTCTCAATCCAGCTTTATTCCCACTTGGTTTGAGTTAGCCTTCCGGGACCAGACGGCCATTCCCATTACAGGAAATTTAGCTGTTGGATGGCTGAATGGAATTGTGGATCGGGTGGACCTCTATACCACCGCTTCCGGCAAGACCTATCTGCGGGTGGTGGACTACAAAACCGGCCGAAAGGATTTTGACTACACAGATATTCTCTCCGGTATGGGTCTGCAAATGCTGATTTATCTGTTTGCCCTGACCCGGGAGGCGGCCCGGTATCACAATCGGGAGCTGCATCCGGCGGGAGTGCTCTATTTCCCGGCTCGCTATGACGTGGAGTCTGCCAAAAACCGGCTGACCCTGGAGGAGGCGGAGAGTCTTCACAGCAAAAAGCTCCGCCGGAAGGGTCTTCTGCTGGATGACGAGGAGATTTTGCAGGCCATGGAGCCCGGCACCACGCCGATTTATCTGCCTTATCAAATTTCCAAAAAGACCGGCGAGCGCAGTGGGGACCTTGCCAGTCCGGAACAGCTTGCCCTGGTGGAAGCCCATGTGCGAAGAACGCTTGGCGAGCAGGCCGATACTGTCTGGGCTGGGGTCATTGCCCCGGATCCCTTCTGGCGCGGAGAGGATCACAATGCCTGCCGTTGGTGTCCCTATAGAGCAATTTGCCGGGTGGACAGCGGCGAGGTTCCGCTGCGTAGACTGCGTGCGGTGAGCCGGGGGAATTCTGGAAGGAAATGGAACAGGAGGCGAAGGCCCATGGCTGATCAACTGACAAAAGCCCAGGAAATGGCCGTCCGAAATCCCGGCGGTCCGATCCTGGTGGCAGCTGCTGCCGGTTCCGGAAAGACGAAGGTGATTGTGGAGCGGCTGATGGATCAGGTTCTCCGTACGGATCGGGAATGTTCCATCAACGAATTTCTGATTATCACTTTTACAAAAAAGGCCGCGGCAGAGCTGCGGGCCAGAATTGCCCGAGAGCTGGCGGCAAGACTTGCGGCTGACCCGGAGAACCGACACCTGCAAAAGCAGCAGAGCCGGGTCTACCTGACGCAGATTTCCACCGTGCATGCCTTCTGCGCGGAGTTGATTCGGGAGTTTTCCTATGAGCTGGACATTCCGGCGGACTTCCGTATGCTGGAACAGACGGAAGCCGAAGACCTGCAGGCGCGGATTCTGGACGATCTTCTGGAAGAACGCTATGAGCGAATCGCTGACGATCTTGCCCTTCGGCAGCTGGTAGACGGCCTTGGTGCGGGAAGAGACGACCGCCGGATCCCGGCGTTGGTTCTGGGCGTTCATACCACTGCCCAGTGTCATTCCGATCCATCTGCTTGGCTGTCAGACTGTGAGGCCCGTCTGAATCTGTCCGGGATTACAGGGGCGGAGCAGACTGTGTGGGGGAAATACTTGCTTGACGGTCTGCGAAGCTGCGCCCGAGAGCAGGCAGATTGCCTGGAAAAGATTGCTGCAGAGCTGAGTCTGAGCGACAGTCTTGCGAAATATGTTCCAGTCTTTTCGGCGAACGCCGAGGGACTTCGAAAACTGGCCGCCTGTGAGACCTGGGACGAAACGGTCACGGCTTTTCCGGAGGCTGCTGATTTTGGCCGTTTGCCGCCGGTCAAAGCCTGCGAGGACCTGTCCTTGCAGGAACGGGCGAAGGTAATCCGGGAACAGGCCAAAACCCGAATTCGAAAATGGGGAGAAGAGCTCCGCGGCGCTTCCACGGAGGTTTTGAGCGATCTGTCCCAGACTGCTGTGACCCTTCAGGCCCTCTTTGACCTGACCCGGGATTTTTCCGGACGCTTTTCTGACGAGAAGCGTCGGCTTCATGTCCTGGATTTCTCTGATTTGGAGCATCTGGCGCTTCGCCTGCTGCTGGAAAATGACGGCGTAACGCCCACCCAGGCAGCCCGGAGAATCAGTGAGCGGTATCGGGAAATCATGGTGGACGAGTACCAGGATACCAACCAGGTACAGGACGCCATCTTCCGTGCTCTGTCCCGGGAAGGGAAAAACCGCTTTTTGGTAGGAGATGTGAAGCAGTCCATCTATCGCTTCCGACTGGCGGACCCGGCCATCTTCCTGAAAAAATATGAGCGTTATCCCGATTCGGAGTCGGCGGAGCCCAGTGGAAGACAGCGGATTCTGCTTTCGCACAATTTCCGCTCCGGTGCCCCCGTGCTGGAGGCGGTAAACGCCGTTTTCGGTTTGTGTATGTCCCAGCAGGTAGGGGGCTTGGACTACGGCCCCTTGGAGCGTCTGCGTCCTGGCCGGGAGCTGGTTCCGTTGCCGCAAACCCAGGTGGAGCTCCATTGTCTGTCTACGGAGCAGGAGGACACTGAGGCCGATATCCCGGAGAAAAACCGTTCGGAGGCAGCCTTTGCGGCCCAGAGGATTCGCGGGCTGCTGGAGGCGCAGATTCCCGTCCGGGTCGGGGAGAAGACCCGGCCGGTGGAGCCGGGTGACATTGTAATTCTGCTTCGTTCCCCGAAAAATGTCGCGGAGTTCTATCTGGATGCGTTGCTGCGTCTGGGCATCCCGGCGGCCAGCGACACGGGAGAGGATCTTTTGAACGCCTCGGAGATTCAGGCGCTGCTCTGTTTGCTGCGGGTTCTGGATAACGCCCATCAGGACATCCCCCTGACCGGTGCGCTGCTGAGTCCGATTTTTTGCGTTCCGGCTTCTGTGCTGGCAAAGGCCAGGGGAGCGCGCGGTGCCGATCTTTGGGATTCGCTGCTGGATGCCGCACCCGGAGAGCCGATTCTGGCCTCCGCTCTTTCCAAGCTGGAGGAGCTGCGGATTATGTCCAGAGCCCTTCCGCTGGCTGTTCTGTTGGAAAAACTGCGGCAAAAGGTGGACCTGGAAGCAGTCTACGGCGCTATGGAAAACGGTCAAGCCCGACTGCTGCGGCTCCGCGCATTTTCCAAGCTGGCCGCCTCCTTTTCCGAGGGCGGGCTGAAAAGCCTGCACCAATTCCTGGCTTATGTGGATGCTTTGCGGGAACGGGGGGGACTTCAGACAGCCCAGCAGACGGGTAACGCAGTCAAGGTTATGAGCGTCCATAAGTCCAAAGGCCTGGAATTTCCGGTTGTTCTGCTCTGCGGCCTGTCCCGGCGTTTCAACACGGAGGATCTGAAGGCACCGGTGCTGTTTCACAGCGACCTCGGCGCCGGTTGTTCCGTCTATGACCACGCCGCCCATATTCGCTATCACTCCATCGCCAAAGCCGCCATTGCCCGGCAGACAAAGCTGGAGAATCTCTCGGAGGAGCTTCGAATTCTCTACGTGGCTATGACTCGGGCAAAGGATATGCTGATTATGACCTGCTGCGGGGAGAATTTGCGGGGAAAACTCTGGGACTTTTCTACCCAGCTGACCCCGGAAACCGCGAAACTGCTGGCTGCTGACGCCTCCTGCCCGGGGGACTGGGTACTGCTTGCCGCACTGCTTCGGACCGAGGCGGGAGCGCTTCATGCTGTGGGCGGGAAACCGGAAGGGACCGCTGTTTCAGATATTCCCTGGCAGATTTGCTGGCAGGAGATTCCCGCGGAAGCCGCCGCCCCCCTGAGGGAAGATCGGTCTGTTCAGCTGCCGGGAGACATTTCCGCCGAAGCTCTGCGGGAAGGTATTGGCTTCCGTTACCCCCACGTTGCGGCCCAGACAATTCCCACCAAGCTGACGGCAACCCAGCTTAAGGGCAGAGAGTTGGATCGGGAGGCGGACGACGGGGCGCCCCGGGAGGACTACGCCCGGCTGAGTCTTCGCAGGCCGCTTCTGATTCAGGGAGAAAAACCCCTGACGCCCACCCAGCGGGGAACCGCCGTCCATCAGGCCATGCAATACCTGGATTTTGCCCGGACAGATTCTTTAGAGGCGATTCAGGCACAGCTTCAACACCTGGTAGAGGAGGATTTTCTGACAGCCTCTCAGGCGGCGGCTGTGGACCCAGAGAAGCTGATGCGGGTCTTTACAGGACCTCTGGGGGAACTGATTCGCGGAGCGGACCGGGTTCTGCGGGAATTCAAATTCTCGGTGCTGACATCTGCGGAGGCCTGGTACCCTGAAGCGGCGGGAGAACGGATTCTTCTCCAGGGCGTCACGGACTGCTGCCTGTTCGGAGCGGATGGAATCACCGTAATTGATTTTAAGACAGACCGGATTCGCCCGGGAACGGAGTCGGAGGCAGGGGAGAGGTACCGCCCGCAGTTGGAGGCCTACGCAAATGCCCTCAGCCGGATTTTCGGTCAGCCTGTGGTCCGGAAGCTGCTTTATTTCTTCGCGACTGACTCCGTTATGGAACTGGTATAAAGCGCGAAAAAACAAGAGGTATCAATCGATACCTCTTGTTTTTTGTCAAATTATGGTTGGTTTCAGGATGCGCTGGTTGTGTTGCTGCTGCCGTAAACCAGATTGGTGTTGGCGTGCTTCATCAGTTCCTCGTCGACGGTAAGCTCATTGGCAGTTGCAATGTCAGAGTAGTATTTGGACCACAGATTGCTCTCTACCATTTGATCGCGGTAGGTCTTCTCCTCCAGACCGACAAAGCGAACCACATAGTAGGCAGTATCACTCTCGTAGGCAGTGAACAGGTCGCCGGCCTTGCGGTTTTCGTCATAGAGGAAGTCCACAATTTCCTGGATGGAATAGCTCTTGGTGACGTTGTTGGTGGCGGTGGTATAGCCCAGATCGGTGACAGCCTTGCTGTATTCTTCATCTGTCATGCCTTCATGGATGGCGGCCAGCAGTTCAGTCCGCTTCTGCTCAGCGGTCTTTTCTTCCTTCTTCTCTTCCTCGTCCTTACCGGCGTCGACCTGGCTTTCGTCCTGGATCGCCTGATCCTTCTTGTCTGTGGAGGTTTCTTCCTTCTTTTCCTCTTCCTTGTCCTTGGTAATGGTGAGAATATTGGCCTTCGCAAGGCGATAGTCGTTGGTATCTCTGCTGTTGAAACGAACAGCGTAGAAGTAAATCTCTTGTTCGTTGCTGGCGAATACCTTTACGTCGCCTTCCTTGCGGGAAGCGTCGAAGAGCCACTCGGCAATTTCCTCAGTGGTTCTGCTGATAGCGTCGCTCTTTGTGCCGGTCAGGTCAATGGCGTCCTCGGGCATTTCCGCGGCGTAGCCCTCGGCCTTTTCCCGGGCTTCGGCCTTCGCCTCGTCGGTATAGGTGGTTGGAACCTGGGTGGGCTCGGAGGAATCAGTTTCCTGATCATCGGCGTTGTCAGTGGACTCAACAGGAGTGGACTTGGCGCTGGAGGTAGTGTAAGTAAAGCTCACAAGGTCATAGACAGAGGGGTCTTCCGCATACGCATTCTGCAATTCCTCAGCCGTGGGCTTAAACTCATCGCTGAGCTTCTGCGCACAGCCGGAATACAGGGCCACCAGTTCCAGATAATCCTCGTAGTTATCCTGATCGCAGCCATCACCATAGCGGGCCTTCAGATACTTGTCCACGCTGGAGAAGCCATAACTGGCGGCCTCGGTCTCCAGAGCTTTGAGGTTTTCCTGGATAGTGGTCTTATCATCCTCCGTGAGGGTGTAGTAGTTGTTTTCCCTGGCTTTGGCTACCACGTTCAGAAATTCCTTGATGGAATTGTTGGCGGACTGCTTCATGTAGTCCTCCATGGTGCCTTCCCCAAAGATGCTGCTTTGCTCTGCAAAGGGAGTTCCGGCTTTGATAAAGCTGGAATAGGTGTTGCAGAAATTAACGGCTGAGTTGTTGTAGAGATAGTTGTAGACGGGAACCGTGATTTTTTCCGTGCCAACGCTCAAAACTGGGGCGCTGGTATCATAGTCGGGCTGATTGACCAGCTTAATCACAGCGAAAACTGCAGCGATGCAGATAATCACCGCCAGAGCAGCGACAACGACGGTCTTCGTAGTCTTGCTCTTTTTGTCATGGGCCTTCTTGGCCGCAATGTCTTTGGCGGAAAGACCCTGGTCTTCCAGCTCTTTGCGCTTCTTTTTGGATGCAGATGCGCTCATTTGATTCATCAATCCTCTCAAAATTTGCTGTGGTCCTTATCATTCGGGCCGATCGTGGCTTATTATACAGCTTTTTGGTACAAGTTTCAAGAAAAAGTTTCAGAAATAAGGAAAGTTCACAATTTTCCGTGAATCAGGCAAAAACCGCAAAAAAACCCCGCTTAAGCCGTGTGTGCCCATTTATAACCTGCACGATCCTGGCAGGTGGGTCGCCGCTCCAGGGCTTCTCTGTTCCCAGCTTCCGCGGGCAAGCCACGCGGGAGGTCTACAATCCACCAAGGAAGATTCCGGCGTCCCTTATAAATGTTGTGGGTCTAAAAGGGCACATCACGCACCAAGCAGGGTGATTTTGCGTGGGGCAGCACAAGAGAGGTGCTGCCGATATTTACTCCGCTTCTTCTGCCTCTTCTTCTTTTTCTTCGTAGTCATCCAGCAGGAGTTCATAAACAGCAGCCAGCTCGTCTTCGTCGGTTACTGCTTCCAGAATCTCCTCGCCGTCCTCTATGGAAACCTTCAGGACGCTGACCTCAAGCTCAGCGTCTTCCTGCTCCGTATCGGCGGGACAGACACCCAGATAGGTGCTGCCCTTGTATTCCACGGAACAGAGGACCTCCAGCTCGTACTCAACGCCGTCCTCGTCGGTGATGGTGATAAAGT
The DNA here is from genome assembly GCA_017614755.1 of Oscillospiraceae bacterium. Taxonomy (GTDB): domain Bacteria; phylum Bacillota; class Clostridia; order Oscillospirales; family Oscillospiraceae; genus JAFRPC01. The sequence goes on along the minus strand of JAGABH010000139.1, from coordinate 59,461 downwards.
CGTCTCCGAACAGTTCGCTCATGAATTTTGCCTCCAGTTGATTTCTGATTTTATTTTACCCCCTTCTGATGGAAAAATCAATAGAAAAACTGTCTAAGGAAAACAGCAGTTTTGGCAAAGATCGGAATCCTTTTTTGTGCATGCTTACAAAAAATTTAGAAATTAGGTATTGGAATTTGCGAGAAGATCGTTTATAATATATAATGAAAAAAGTGCGAGCAGACTGCTCGCTTTTCCAGGAGGCTGTTATGAAACCATTTCAATCCGGAAAATTCGGGAAGCAAAACAACCGGAATAAAAAGGAAAAAGAGCCGAATCCCTTTGAGGCCAGGGGCCTTGCCGGGACGGTTTATTTCATGCTACATGATATGGTCAGCATTCTGGCCGTTATTGTGATTGGCTTTATTTTAGCTGCCAGACTGGTGGGCGTTTCCGGCATCTCCATGTATCCCACTCTGGTGGGCGAGCAGGAAAGAATGGGCACGGGGGGAGATTACCTGATCCTTCGCAGCAATTTCCTCTCCTCCACCTATGAGCAGGGAGACATTGTGGTTGCCTGCGTGCCCACTTATGAAAACGGAAAGCCCATTGTGAAGCGGGTTATCGCCACCGAGGGCCAGACGGTCTCCTTCCGGCTTGGGTCGGATGCCTGCCTCCACGTCTATGTGGACGACGTGCTGCAGCCGGAGGAATTCATCAACGAGCCCATGAAGTTCAGCCTGGCCGATGAAGGCTTCGTGGCCAAGGTTCCGGAGGGCTGCTATTTCCTCATGGGCGATAATCGGAACCACTCCTACGACAGCCGGTATTCCGATGTCGGTATGGTTGACGGGCGCTATATTGTGGGCAAGGCTCTTTTGCTGGCCTTCCCGGGAGAGGACACCGAGAACGGTAACGACCGGGACTGGAAACGGCTTGGAGACATCTATGACTGACGAGCTGAACATTCAATGGTATCCCGGTCATATGACCAAAACCCGGCGGATGATGGAATCCGAGCTGAAGCTCGTGGACGCTGTCTGTGAGATTCTGGACGCCCGGATTCCCATCTCCTCCCGGAATCCTGATATTGACCGGATCTGTGGGGATAAGCCCCGGATGATTATTTTGAATCGAATTGACATGGCTGACCCGACCCGAACCAAAACCTGGACCGAACATTTTAAGGCCCGGGGCTTTTCCGTGATCCAGACGGACTGCAAGACCCGAAGAGGGATTACGGATTTCTCTCCCGCTTTGAATCGCCTCCTGTCAGAGAAACGCAGGCGGTATGCGGAAAAGGGAATGGCGGGAAAGCCGCTGAAGGCCATGGTGGTGGGCATCCCGAATGTCGGGAAGTCCACCTTTATCAACCAGGTGGCGGGACGGAAGGGCGCCAAGGCGGAAAATCGTCCCGGTGTAACCCGGGGCAAGCAATGGGTCACGGTAGATCAGGGCCTTCTGCTGCTGGACACGCCCGGTATTCTCTGGCCCAAATTTGAGGACCCGGAGGTGGGTCTCCGCCTGGCCTGGACCGGCGCAGTTAAGGATGATATCCTGGACACCGAAACCCTGGCCGCCCGGCTGATGGACCAGCTCTGGCAGGATTACCCCCAGGCCCTGCGGGATCGTTACAAGCTGGACGACGGCCAGCTTCCTACAGACTTCCCGGAGTTGACGGCCGCCGCTCGGGGCTTTTCCCTGATGGAACAGGCGGCGAGGAAGCGGGGATTTTTGCTGCCCGGAGCGCAGATCGATCTGGATCGGATGGCAAACGTCCTGCTGGAAGAGTACAGAAGCTGCAAGCTGGGACGTTTTACCTTGGAATATCCCGCGTAAATCATCGCGCAGAATGCGTTCTGCATTCTGCGTGCGCACTCGGAGATTGCTATGACAGATTTATACCATTACGAAGCTGAGCTTCGCGGGGAGGGCTTTGTCGTTCTCTGCGGCATCGACGAGGCGGGCCGTGGACCTTTGGCAGGACCGGTCTGCGCGGCGGCCTGCGTCTTGCCGGCCGGCCTGGTGGTTGAGGGACTGAACGATTCCAAAAAGCTCTCCGAAAAGCGACGGGAAGCACTCTATGACGTGATTACCGCCGAGGCGCTTGCCTGGGCGGTCTGTCTGGTGGACGAAAAGACCGTCGACGAGATCAATATTCTCCAAGCTACCTATCGAGCCATGCGTGGAGCGGTGGGGCAGCTTGGCTTGCGGCCGGATCTTTGTCTTGTGGATGGAAACCGGGACCCCGGTTTGGACCTCCCCACCAGGACTGTGGTGAAGGGGGACGCTACCTGCGCCTCTGTTGCCGCGGCTTCGATTCTGGCAAAGGTGACCAGAGACCGGTTAATGGTGGAGTATGACGCAAGATATCCCGGCTACGGCTTTGCCATCCACAAGGGCTACGGTACGAAGGCCCACTACGAGGCCATTGATCGGTTGGGCCTCTGTCCCATCCATCGGCGGACTTTTCTGAAAAACCATGGATCGGCGTAATGGCACAGGCGCCTGGGGAGAATCCCTGGCCGCGAAATTTTTAAAGAAGAAGGGCTACCGCATTTTGGCCCGGAATTATTCCTGCCGCTTTGGGGAAATCGACCTGATTGTGGCTGACCGGGCCTATTTGGTCTTTGTGGAGGTGAAGCTCCGGAAGTCCGACGTAATTGCCCGGGCCGCAGAGTTTGTGGATTTTCGAAAACAAAACCGGCTTCGCACTACCGCCGAGCTCTGGCTGAGCCAACATGAAACCGATCTGCAGCCCCGTTTTGACGTGGTGGAAATCTATGCCCCCCAGGGGGAGCAAACGAAGAATCCTGCGATTCATCACTTGGAGGACGCTTTTCAATGAGACAACAGTTTCCCGTGTTCGATCTGCACTGTGATACCGCCACGGAGCTCAGTCTTCAGGGCAAGGCCTGGGATGTGAACGATCTGCACATTGACTTGGAGCGGGCCGGCAGGCTGCTGACCCATCACCAGTTTTACGCATTCTGCTGCGTGTATGGCAAGGATTACAGCCCCCTGCCGGGGACAATGGCGGAGTCCCGTTTTTATCAGGCCATTTCCGACTTCTATTCCCAACTTGGACAGAACAAGGACAGTGCGAAGCTCTGCCGGAATGTGGAGGACCTGATTGCCGCTGCGAAGGAGAACAAACAGGGCGTTTTCCTCTCCTTGGAGGGCCCTGAGGCCATCGGCTGCGACCCGGATCGACTGGACGAGCTGAAGGAACTGGGCTTTTTGATGACAACCCTTACCTGGAATTTTCCAAACGCTTTGGCGGGTCCCCACGGCACGGACCAAGGGCTCACAGACTTGGGCAAGGCCTTTGTTCGGCGGGCCCAGGAGCTGGGGATCGTCATTGACGTGAGCCACCTCTCCGAAAAAGCCTTTTGGGATTTGGCAGACATTACATCTGCTCCCATTATTGCCTCCCATTCCAACAGCCGGGCCCTTTGTCCCCATAGCCGCAACCTCACCGACGAGCAGTTCAAGGTGATCTGCAACCTGGGTGGTCTGGTTGGGTTGAACCTTTATCCGCCTTTCCTGAATGAAAAGGGAACTGCCGATTTTTCGGACTTTAAGCGCCACATGGATCATTTTCTGGATCTGGGTGGAGAGCACCATCTGGCTGTCGGAGGCGATTTGGACGGCTGTGATCGGCTTCCCACGGGCTTTACCGGCGTGGAGAGCTGGAACGACCTGGGCCATTGGCTGCTCCAGCAGGGCGAGGAGGAAGAAACGGTAAACAGCGTGTTCAACAACAACGCCGTTATGTTCGCATTAAAGCATCTGCAAAAAACCAGGGTTGGGGAGTAGTTGATTCCAATTCTATGAAGGGAGGCGCCTATGCTCTACGCCATCGGTGATCTGCACCTTTCCTTTGAGGCGGACAAGCCCATGGATGTGTTCGGCCCTCTCTGGGCGGGTTATGTTGACAGGCTGCGGGACGGTCTTTCCTGCATCGGCCCGGAGGATACCACCGTCCTGCTTGGGGATCTGAGCTGGTCCATGGACTTGGATCGGGCTCGGGAGGATTTTGCGTTTTTGAACGCGATCCCCGGTCGAAAGATTATCCTGAAAGGGAACCACGACTACTGGTGGACTACTGCCGCTAAATTCTATAAATTCTGCGCCGAGCAGGGCTTCTCCGATCTCTGGATTCTCAACAACAACTGCTACAACTATGGTGAGGTTGCCATCTGCGGCACCAGAGGCTGGTTTTTTGAGGAGGAGAAGGGAAGCGCCCATGATGAAAAAATCCTGAACCGTGAGCTGATCCGGCTGGAAACATCATTGCAGGCGGCCGGGGACTGGGAGAAAATCTGCTTTCTCCACTATCCCCCCATCTACCGAGGCTATCGCTGTCAGCCCATCCTGGACCTGCTCCATCGCTACGGAGTCCGGCAGTGCTGGTACGGTCATTTGCACGCGGAAAGCCACCGCTTAGCCGTCACAGGGGACTTTGAGGGCATCGATTTCCGGCTGGTTTCCGCGGATTACGTCAATTTCAAGCCGATTCCCGTGAAAACCACCGAAAATTCATAAAATAATGCTTGCATTCTGCAACTTTTCTGTTAGAATATATCCGATTTCTGCAATCGCTATCACAGGAGGAAATAGATACCATGAATGTCAAAAATGCAAACAGAGAGAACAACAAGCTGACCGTTCAGGTCGAGGTAGAGAAAGAGGTCTTTGAGGCCGGCATCTCCAAGGCTTACCTGAAGAACCGCAAGTATATTGCCGTTCCCGGCTTCCGCAAGGGCAAGGCTCCCCGGAAGATGATTGAGAACCTTTACGGCGCCCAGGTTTTCCACTCCGACGCCGTGGAAGAAGTCTTCCCCGACGTGTTTCAGGAAGCTGTCCTGGACCAGGGTTGGAAGACCGTGGGTCAGCCCTCTGTTACCGATATGAATGTCCGGGAGGACGGCGTTCTGGAACTGACCATCGAGACCGAGCTCTATCCCGAGGTGGAGCTTGGCCAGTACAAGGGCGTTGAAGCCCCTAAGGCTGCCGTCACCGTCACTGACGAGCAGGTGGAGGTTGAACTGGACCGGAAGGCCAATGAAGTTGCCCGTATTGTCACCGTGGAGCGCCCCGCCCAGGAAGGTGACACGGTTCTGATCGACTACAAGGGTCTGAAGGACGGGGTCGCCTTTGACGGCGGCACTGCTGAGGGCTTTGAGCTGCGTCTGGGCAGCCACACCTTTATCCCCGGCTTCGAGGAGCAGCTGATCGGCGCTGAAGCCGGTCAGGAGAAGGAATTGAACCTCAGTTTCCCCGAGGACTACCATGCCAAGGAGTTGGCCGGCGCCGCTGTGGTCTTCCAGGTGAAAGTCCATGAGGTCAAGGAGACTCAGGTCCCCGCCAAGGACGACGAGCTTGCCAAGGACGTTTCCGAGTTCGACACCCTGGAAGAACTCCGGGCTGACATTCGCAAGAACCTGGAGCAGAAGCAGACCGAGGAAGCCGACCGTGCTTTCGAGACCGCGCTGATGGAGAAGATTTCCGAGGCTGCCAAGGTGGAGATTCCCTCCTCCATGATAGAAGAAGAAGTCAACACTGAGCTTCAGAACTTTGACTACCAGCTTCGCTCCCAGGGCATGAGTTTGGAGCAGTACAGCAAGATGCTGGGCGGCGATCTGTCCGGCTTCAAGAACAGCATTCGTCCCTCCGCCGAAAAGCAGGTTCGCCTGCGGGTTGTACTGAATGCCATTGCCGAGGCCGAGAAGATCGAGGCCACCGACGAGGATCTGAACGGCGAGTACCAGAAGCTCTCCGAGCAGTACAACATGGACGTTGAGAAGCTGAAGACCATCATCCCCGCCGAGGATATCACCACCGATCTGAAGGTTCGCAAGGCCCGGGATCTGATTGTTGCCCAGGCTGTAGCTACCGCCCCCGTGGAGGAATAAATCTCCCTTCCCTCGGTTACAATGCTTTAGCAGCTTACGCTCGGGGCCGATGCGTTCCATCGGCCCCGAATTTTGAAAGGAATTTCCGCAGCGGCGCACATCCGTGCGTCACCCGGAAGCTCCCGTTATCTGAAAGGAGAATGACCATGAGCTTAGTTCCCTATGTGGTGGAGCAGACCAGCCGCGGAGAGCGGTCCTATGATATCTTTTCCCGGCTGCTCAACGACCGGATCGTGATGCTCTCCGAGGAAGTCAACGATACTACCGCTTCTCTGATCGTTGCCCAGCTTTTGTATCTGGAGGCCCAGGACCCGGATAAGGACATTCAGTTCTATATCAACAGCCCCGGCGGCGTCATTACTTCCGGTTTGGCAATCTATGATACGATGCAGTATATCAAGTGCGACGTATCTACCATCTGCATTGGCATGGCTGCCTCCATGGGCGCCTTCCTGCTTTCTGCCGGCACAAAGGGCAAGCGTATGGCGCTGCCCAACGCGGAGATTATGATCCATCAGCCCTCCGGCGGAGCCCAAGGCCAGGCCACGGACATTCAGATTCAGGCCCGCCGGATTCAGGACATGAAGCTAAAGCTCAACCGGATTCTTGCCGCCAACACCGGCAAGCCCCTGGAGCAGATCGCGGAAGATACCGAGCGCGACAACTTTATGACCGCCCAGGAGGCCCTGAACTACGGCCTCATCGACAAGGTCATCGACCATCGGTAAATTAGCAGGGCGGCCAGATTTTTGGCCGTCACAGGGGCGCAAATCGTGTGCCCGCCTCTCGCCCCCCCCCCAACCGAAAGGAGTGACTGACTTGGCTGAAGGGAAATCCATCCGCTGTTCCTTCTGCGGCAAGCGGCAGGAGCAGGTAAAACGGATGATGTCCGGTCCCAACAACGTCTATATTTGCAACGAATGTGTGGATCTGTGCAACAGCCTGATCCGCGAGGACCTCTATGAAACCGAAAATCGGTTCGCCCATGACCCCGAGAAGCTCCCCACCCCCCGGGAGATCAAGGAGTATATGGACAACTATATCATCGGTCAGGAGGAGGCAAAAATTGCCCTCTCCGTGGCGGTGTATAACCACTATAAGCGCATCTACTTCGGCGAGGATTCCGATGTGGAGATGCAGAAGAGCAACATCCTGCTGATCGGTCCCACAGGCTCCGGCAAGACCCTTTTTGCCCAGACCCTGGCGAAGATTCTGGACGTTCCCTTTGCCATTGCGGACGCTACCACCCTCACCGAGGCCGGCTATGTGGGCGAGGACGTGGAGAACATTCTTCTCCGGCTGATCCAGGCCGCAGACTTTGACGTGGAACGGGCTGAGCAGGGTATCATCTATATTGACGAGATGGACAAAATCGCCCGGAAGAGCGAAAACACCTCCATCACCCGGGACGTTTCCGGCGAGGGCGTCCAGCAGGCCCTGTTGAAAATTGTGGAGGGCACCGTTGCCAACGTGCCGCCCCAGGGCGGACGGAAGCATCCCCAGCAGGAGTTTATTCAGATCGACACCTCCAAGATTCTCTTTATCTGCGGCGGTGCTTTCGATGGACTGGATAAGATCATTGAGCGGCGGGTGGATCGCAGCTCCCTGGGGTTCGGCTCCGAGCTTTCCAGCAAGAAGAACCGGAAGATCGGCGAGCTGTTCCGCCAGGTGCAGCCCCATGATCTGCTGAAGTTCGGCATTATTCCTGAGCTGGTGGGTCGTCTGCCGGTAATTACCAGCCTTCACGACCTTTCCTCCGCCGATCTGGTTCGTATCCTTACTGAGCCCAAGAACGCTCTGTGCAAGCAGTATAAGCAGATGCTGTCCTATGACGGGGTAGAGCTGGAATTCACGCCTGAGGCTCTGACAGCCGTGGCAGAGCTGGCTGTGGAGCGGAAGATCGGGGCCCGGGGTCTCCGGGCTGTGATGGAGGGCATTTTGACCTCCGTGATGTACGAAATTCCCTCCGACAAGACAATCACCAAAGTCACTGTTACCGAGGCGTCTATCCGCGGGAAGGAAGCACCTGTCCTGGAACGGGGAGAACCCAAGCGGATTCCCGCCTCCTGAACAGTCTGACTCTGGTACCCATATATCAAATTGCATGACGCGAAAAGGGGGGCGTCTCTCCCTTTTTGCGTCATTTTTCTCCTGAAAGGAGGTATTTTCTATGGAAGAACGCATTGAATATGAGCAGATCCCGGTGATAGCCCTGCGGGGGCTGGTGGCCTTTCCCCACGCAACCACCCACTTTGAGGCAGGCCGGGAAAAATCTCTGCGGGCCATTGAAAAGGCCATGAAGGCAGATCAGCGGGTTCTGCTGCTGCCCCAGCGCTCTGTGCTGGAAAACGATCCAGATTTTGACGCCCTGAACGCCATTGGTACTGTGGCACAGATCAAGCAGATTGTTCGGGTTCCCGGGGAGGCGGCCCGTTTGCTTGTGACCGGTCTGACCCGGGCCCGAGTGGTGACTGCCCTAAAAACAGAGCCCTATCTCTGTGCCAGGATTACGATTTTGAGGGAGGAACCCCTGACCCTCACGCCCAAGCTGGAGGCCATGATGCGTACGGCCTACCGGCTGTTCGAGGAATTTATGGAGGTAAGCCAGCGGCCCCTCCACGAGGAAATGCTGCGGATGCTGGCCAGCAAGGATCCCGGTGAGGTCAGTGATATCGCTGCGCAGGCGGCGTCTTTCCGCTTTGAAGACAAGCTGCAGCTTCTGAATCAGACGCATCCCGGCAAACGCCTGTTCCGCTGCAATCACCTGATGAATCATGAACTGGATATTCTCTCCATTGAGGAGGAGATGCAGGACAAGGCCCAGGAGAGCATGAACAAGGATCAACGGGACTACTATTTGCGGGAGCAGATGAAGGCCATCCGCCAGGAGCTGGGAGAGGAAGACGACGACGCCGACGGCTACGACGAGAAGATCAGGGCTCTCCATCTTTCCGCCGATGCAGAGGAAAAGCTGCTGAAAGAGGTCAAGCGTCTTCGGAAGCAGCCCTTTGGTTCCTCCGAAGCCTCCGTCATTCGGAATTATCTGGACGTGGCCCTGGAGTTGCCCTGGAACGAATCCACCAAGGAGCGGCTGAATGTGGAGCAGGCCCGGAAGCTGTTGGATCAGGATCACTATGGTCTCCAGCAGGTCAAGACCCGGATTCTGGAATTCCTGGCGGTCCGGCAGATGGCCCCCGAGAACCGGGGGCAGATACTTTGCCTGGTGGGTCCTCCGGGAGTCGGCAAGACCTCCATCGCCTCTTCTATTGCCGGATGTCTCAACAGAAAGCTTGCCCGGATATCCCTGGGCGGCGTCCATGACGAGGCGGAGATTCGGGGACACCGAAAGACCTATATCGGCGCCATGCCGGGACGGATTCTCACCGCCCTGACCCAGGTGAAGAGCAATAACCCTCTGATCCTGTTTGACGAAATCGACAAGCTGGGCGCCGACTACCGTGGAGACCCCTCCGCGGCGCTGCTGGAGGTTCTGGACCCGGAACAGAACGGCGCTTTCCGGGACAACTTCCTGGAGCTGCCCTTCGATCTGAGCAAATGTATGTTCATCACCACCGCCAACACCGACGAGACCATTCCCCGGCCTCTGCTGGACCGGATGGAGATCATCCGTCTGGACTCCTATACAGACGAGGAAAAGGTGATGATTGCCAAAAACCACCTGCTGCCCAAGCAAAAGGAGCGTCATGGCCTGAAAAAGAGCCAGCTTCGGATACCGGACAGCACCCTGCGGGAGATTATCGCCTGCTACACCCGGGAATCCGGCGTCCGCCGCCTGGAACAGGAACTGGCGAAAATCTGCCGTCGGGTTGATATGGAGCTCTTGGAGCACCCTGAGACCACCCGTCTCACCGTAACTTCCGCCAATCTGGAAAAGTACCTGGGCGTCCGCAGGTTCCTGCCGGACCGTCTGCCGGAGGAGGACCCCGTCGGCCTGGTGAACGGCCTGGCATGGACCTCTGTGGGAGGGGAAATGCTGGAGGTGGAATGCAATGTGGTGGAAGGCACCGGCAAGCTGGAGCTGACGGGCAACCTGGGCAAGGTTATGCAGGAATCCGTTCAGGCCGCCATGAGCTTTATCCGCTCCCGGGCCAAGACCCTGGGGATTGCGGAGGACTTCTATAAGACGAAAGACATCCACGTCCACTTCCCTGAGGGAGCAGTGCCCAAAGACGGGCCCAGCGCAGGCGTCACTGTCTGCACGGCCCTGGTCTCCGCTCTGACGGGGGCTCGGGTGCGCCGGGACATAGCGATGACCGGTGAAATTTCCATCCGGGGCCGGGTTTTGCCGATTGGTGGTCTGAAAGAAAAGACCATGGCCGCTCTGCGCCATGGCGTCAAGACTGTCATCATTCCCGAGGAAAATCGGAAGGACCTGGAGGAGATCGACCAGACCGTCCGTAAGGCCTTGAACTTTGTTACCGTCCGCAGCGCCGATACAGTGCTGGAAACCGCCTTGCGGTTCCCGCAGTCCGACGCTCCCGTGGTAGTTGCTTCCGACCCCCAGAACCTGCCCCTGGCTACTCCGCCCATCCCCCGGAAACGTAAGCCGGATATCCGGCAGTGACCCGCTTGCAGGCAAAAGCATACTTGTCCGCCCTTCCCGCGTACGGACGGGAAAAGTAAGAGGTAAAAAGGAAGAAGTAAGAACTGAACTGACAATGACGGATTTCTTGCTTCTTTCTTTCCCAGAGGTAATACCATGAATCTTCAAAAAGCCGAGTTTCTTACGTCAATTACCGAAATGGCCAAGCTCCCCAAGGACGGCCTGCCCCAGGTTGCCTTTTCCGGCAAGTCCAACGTGGGCAAATCCTCCGTCATCAACCGGATTTTAAACCGGAAAAACTTTGCTCGGGTAGGGGAGACCCCCGGCAAGACCGTCCACATCAACTTCTTCCGCATTGACAACCGAGCCTATTTTGTGGACCTGCCGGGCTATGGCTATGCCAAGGTTCCCCTGGCGGAAAAAGAACGTTGGGGCAAGCTGATGGAGCAGTATTTCTCTGTTCCGGAGCGGATCGCGCTGGGTGTTCTGATTGTGGATGCCCGGCATAAGCCTACGGAAAACGACGTCACTATGGCGTCCTATTTTCAGAATTCCGGCCGTCCCTTCGTGGTTGTGGCAAATAAGCTGGATAAACTGAAAAAATCCGAGATTGAGCCCAATCTTGCCTTGATACGTCAAACTCTCTCCCTGTCTGAGCAGACACTTCTGATTCCCTTCTCCGCAGAAAAGGGCGACGGAAGGGAACCGCTTCTGCGGGAAATTCTCGCTGCCTGCGAGGCCAAGATAGGATAGGTGATAATATGTCAACGGAAATGATTTCGCGTATCTGCAAGGGTTGCGGTCGGGAGATTCAGGTTCCCGGAGAACTGACGGAATTCTCCTGTGTCTATTGCGGCGCAAAGCTGTCCTCGGCGGATTATGGGGAGGGAATTCTGCCCGCCGACGAATCGGACCGCACCTACGTGGAGGAACATCTTCTGGACTGCATCCGGGATCATCCCAACGCTTTCCGACACTTCAACCGCAAGCAGTACGAGCCTTTTTATGAGACGTTCAAGGAGGAAATCGTCCCTGTCTATGAGGCAATGGACCGCTATGTCTGCGCCCAGCCCGGGAAACGCCAAGCCCTTCTGGAGGACTTTGCGGAACTTTTTGTCGCCCAGTGGGAGACTTTTCATAACAATCATCCCAAGGCCAAATCCAAGAGCGCCAGAGAAAAGCAGGCATTTTCCGACAAACTGACCCTGGCCTGGTACATGGTTCCGGCCATCCGGGAGTTGGGACTGTCTGTCAGCGAGGAATTTGTGGAGTCCCTTCACAGCCGCTTTAATTCCCGCTACCCGGACAACATTTTTGAGCCGGGTACCCACGAGGAAATCAGCGGCGGCTTCCGGAAGCACGGTTTTTGCTTTGTCACTACCGCGGTCTGTGAGGCCGAGGGCAAACCGGACGACTGTTCGGAGTTGACAGCCTTCCGGGCTTTCCGGGACGGCTGGCTTGCCCGAACGGAGCAGGGGAGCGCTATTATTCGGGAATACTATAACGTTGCCCCCACTGTGGTGGCTGCCATGCGTTACGGCGACGATGAAGCTCAGGTCTGCGCGGAGCTCCGCCGGGACTACCTGACCCCCTGCTACGAGGCTCTGCTGCGGGAGAGTCCGGAAGACTGCCTGGACCGCTACCGCGCTATGGTCCGGATGCTTCGGAACCGGTACGGTCTGCAATAGTCTTCGTGTTTTCCGCTCATTCCCTGTGAAACAGGTGTTTGGTTATATGAGAAAAGAAAAGATCAAAAAAGTGTTATCTGCGGGGGCTGTCCCGCTCTATATGGCTGCCCTGCTGTGCCTTGATCTGAGCTTTCGGGCCATGTACGGCTTTGTGGGCGGCTGGAAGGATGCGGCAGGCCCTACAGCCCTTTGGTTTACCCTGCTTTGGGTGTGCCTGTTCGGGGCGCTTGCCTTTCTGCTGCCTAGGTTGATTGCCCGGATTTTTATGATTCTGACCGGGTCTGTGTTCTGCATTCTTGTGGTAGTACACGCAGTCATGTATCACTTGTTTGGCAATTTTTTTGGATTTCCGGACTTGCTCTATGCCGGAGACGGCGCTGCCTTTTTCAGCTTCTCCTATCTTCAAATGCGGAAGCTGCTGCTGATCATCGTGATTTTGACCTTTGCCGCGATAATTGCTGCGGCGGTGTTCCTGCCCCGGCGGTGCTATCACTGGAAGCGGATTACCGCGGGCATTCTTGGCCTGGCAATTTCCGTGGCCGGTATCGTGCTGCTGAATCAGTCCCTCCTGGTGGAAGTGAAGATTCTGGATAATATGACCTGGAGCGTTGCCAGGAAGGGAAACATCAACGCAGATTTAGACCCTGTGAAGCTGACCTATACAGAGTTCGACAATCCCAACGCCTGTCTGCCCCTGGCGGGCCTGTATCAATACACCTTCCGGGATCTGGATCACACCTTCCTCTCTGAGGCTTCCAGGGACAGGGCCAAGGTGGTAGCCGATTTGGATACCTATTTCTCCGGGCGCCCTGCCCATCAGGACAACGAGCTTACCGGAGCTCTGGCTGGCAAGAACGTGATTATGATTATGGTGGAGTCCCTGGATTCCTGGATGCTGAACGACGCCTTTATGCCCACGCTGAGCGCTCTGGCGAAAGACAGCCTGCGGTTCGATCACTTCTATACTCCGCTCTATTTGAATGCGGGAACCTTCTCTACAGAGTTCACTTCTCAAACCGGCGTGATTCCCCCCATCTCCGGCGTATCCACAGACGCCTATGTGGAGAACGCACTTCCGGCAGCGCTGCCGGCCCTGTTTGCGCAGGAAGGCTATCGCGTCAACTCCTACCACAGCGCTTCTCCAACCATTTACAATCGCGGCGCGATTCACAAGAACCTGGGGTTTGAGTCCTACCACAGTCATGTAGAAATGGGAATGCAGGACTACATGATCGATTCCCAGCTTCTGAATGGCTTTGATCTGATTGTGGATCGGCAGCAGCCTTTCTACTCCTTCATCATCACCTATTCCGGCCATGGTTCCTACACCGATGAATACGACAATATTGCCCAGCCCCATATGGAGCAGGCCAAACAGGCGGTTGCCGCCTCTGGCGTGACTGGCTCTGAGGATACCATGGAGCAGTTTACCCGGGCGGTGGCACAGATCATGGTGACCGATGATTTTATCGGCGGACTGGTGGATCGCCTGGAGGAAGCGGGGCTGTTGGAGGATACGGTGCTGGTAATCTACGGGGACCACTACTGCAAGTATTTGACCGACACGGATTTCCTTTTAAATCTGAAAGGGGTCGGCAGTCGAAATCTCCTGTGCAACACACCCCTGCTGATTTATAATCCGGGGCTTTCTCCCCGGACTGTGGAGAAGTACGGTTCCACCGTGGACCTCTATCCCACAATCTGTAATCTGTTTTCCCTGAATGCCGACCTGCGGTATTTTGTAGGAGAGGACCTTTTTTCTGATGGAGAGGGCCTTGTTTACTGGCGGGACGGCAGCTTCTATGACGGAACGGAATACTTCGACGCCTCCCAGTCTGCCTCCGGGGCGGAAAGAGACAGGTATTATGAAGTCCGGAACAGGCTGGATATGTCCTGGAAAACCTTTCGATATAACTACTTTTTGTACACAGATCCGCTGCTGGCGGAATAAAAGACTCCCAGGCGCCTTAGAGCCTGGGAGTTTCCTGTCATTTGAAACTGTTTATTGTCTTCGACCTGTGTTTCTTTCGCCCGCCATGGAGCCCATGGAGCGGATTTCCACCTGGGAGGCATCCACCTTGTCGGCCTGATTCTGGTCTTCCGTGCGGGTTGCAAGTGTACCGTCCAACTGCTTGCGGATGCTCTCTGCCCGGAGGAGACAGAACTGCCGCAGGGTCTTCACCCCGGAGTTAAACTCCTCCAGGGAGTAGAAGGCGGTGGGGTCCTTTTCTACGTAAGGCCGGAGCAGGGCAGCCATTCGATCCAGCTCCGCCTCAAAGCTCCCGTTCTCAAAATAGCTGCTGAGCAGCTTGTCGTAAACCGCGTGATACCGGTCCAGATATGCTTCGTCTGCTGCGATCCAGGACCACATGGGGCGGCTGTCCTCCGTGGCGCCGGAAAGGGGCGTATCCATCCCGGTGTTCACCAGGGACGTGGCGTCGCTGCCGCCCATTTCACCGAAATACGGCATTCCTTTGCCCATTCCGCCGGGACTGGGCATCTCGCCGGAATTGGACCTTCTGCCGGGGTCAGGCGTCTTGCCGGAGCTTCCCGTATTGCCGGGATTTGGCATTCCTTCGCCCATGCCTCCAAAGCCGCCGAAAGCCAGGTTATAGTCCCAGGGCAGCATGGACAGCTTGCCGTCGTTCTCATACAGGTAGTAGTTGTGGAGCATGGTGCCCGTGTAGCTGTCGTAGTTCAGCACAAAGTTGTGGGCTGCGAAGTAGCAAATGACCTCTTCTGTGTCCAGGGCCTGATCGGCCTTTCCCTCGGAGAGCGCTTTCAGCGCCGTGATGACCCGAACCTCTGCGCCCTCGTCCATGTCGGTTTCATGGTTGTCGAAGATGTCGGAGTAGTCGGCGGAATCGTCGCCTGTGTACTTCAGATCGGCCCCCTTAGCATTGCCTCCGAACCCCATGCTGCCGTGGAAGCCACCCTGGCCCTCTTCGTTGCCGGGGAAGCCTGCCGGTGGATTCCCGGGGAAGCCGCTTTGACTTTCGCCGTTGCTGGGGAAGCCTTCCGGCGGATTACCCTGGAAGTTGCCCGGATCCTCCCCGTTGCCGGGGGAGCCTTCGGGGGGATTTTGCTCCTCGGTCTCGGGCTTGTAAAGCATGCCCTCGCCCTCCTGCGTCCGGTCAAGCCAGGATTCGCCGATTTCCTCGATGGCCAGGTAGAGGCCCTGGTCCTGGCCGTTGACCCGCAGCCAGACATAGCTGGTCAAAGGCGCGTCAACCCCTGCCTGCCGGAAGATGCGGTAGCTAAGCCAGTCTTTGAGGCAGGTGGCGTCGGCATAGAGATTGTTCAGGTTGAGTTTGTCCAGGCCGTGATAGCTTTGGCCTTTTTTGTACTTGCCGAAGTTCAGCTTGAAGCTGTATCGGTCGGAGTTCGGGTCGCTTGCGACAGAGCTCAGGCTGGTGTTTCCCTTTGTGGCAAAGGATACCTCCTCCAGAGTCTCCCCGTCAATCACCACGCTTGCCTTATATTTTGTCTTTTCCAGGGGATTTGCCAGCAGATCCGCCCAGTCTTCCTCCGAGATGATTACGTCCACAGTATGAACCACAGTGTCGTCAAAGAGCCCGTTGTAAGCGCTTTCCGTCTGGGTCGGGGAATTGTTCTGGGGGGAGGTTTCCGTACCGTTCTGCTGACTGTCTTCGCCTGTGCTGCCTGTCGCTGTTTCTGTGCCGGATTTTTGTGGGCTGTCATTTTCTCCGCAGGCCACCAGGGACAGGAGCAGGACAAAGGCCAGCATGAGGACAGCCAGCCGTCGAATAAGCTGATTCAAAGTAGTCACCTCTTTCAGTGTTCTGCTGCCATTCTATTTTGAAAACCTTAATGATAGCTTAACTTCATGGAAAAAATCACACCGCCGAGGCCTTCGGCGGTGTGATAAGCTGTGAGACGGTTTAAGCGTGGAATCACCGACTGTCAAAAGTCGACTGCTTAGTACATTCCGCCGCCCATGCCGCCGCCGGCGGCTGCGGCTGCCATAGCAGCGTCGGCCTGAGGATCGGGCTTGTCAACCACCAGAGACTCGGTGGTCAGGACAGAAGCGGCGATGGAGGCGGCGTTTTCCAGGGCGGAACGGGTGACCTTGGTTGGGTCCACGATACCGGCGGGAATCATGTCCACGTAGGAATCCTTGGCGGCGTCGTAGCCATAGCCCTGCTTGCGGCTGTTCTTGATCTTCTCAAAGACCACGGAGCCGTCCACACCGGCGTTCTCGGCGATCTGACGGATGGGAGCCTGGAGGGCTCGGGCGATGATGGCGGCGCCGGTCTTCTCGTCGCCGCTCAGACGGGCAACCAGATGCTCCACGGCGGGAATGGCGTTGACGTAGGCGGTGCCGCCGCCGGACACGATGCCTTCCTCCACGGCGGCACGGGTAGCGTTCAGAGCATCCTCCACCCGCAGCTTCTGCTCCTTCATGGCCACTTCCGTGGGAGCGCCCACGCGGATGACGGCCACGCCGCCGGACAGCTTGGCCAGCCGTTCCTGGAGCTTTTCACGGTCGTAATCGGAGGTAGTAATCTCGATGGCGGCCCGAATCTCATGGACACGGTCCTGAATGGCAGCAGGATCGCCCATGCCGTCCACGATGGTGGTGTTGTCCTTGGTGGACTTGATCTGACGGGCGCGGCCCAGGTCGGACACCTCAACATCCTTCAGGTCCATGTTCAGATCGGAGGAGATGTAGGTGCCGCCGGTAAGGATGGCGATGTCACGGAGCATTTCCTTTCTGCGGTCGCCAAAGCCGGGGGCCTTGACGCACAGGCAGGTGAAGGTGCCGCGGAGCCGGTTCACCAGCAGGGTAGCCAGGGCGTCGCCTTCCACATCCTCGGCGATGATGACCATCTTCTTGCCGGCCTGGACAATCTTCTCCAGCACAGGCAGGATTTCCTGGATAACGGAGATCTTCTTGTCGGTAATCAGGATGTAAGGATCGTCAATGACGGCTTCCATCTTGTCGGTATCGGTGACCATGTAGGGGGAGATGTAGCCTCGGTCAAACTGCATGCCTTCCACGACCTCCAGACCGGTTTCGGCGGTCTTGGATTCCTCGATGGTGATGACGCCGGAGGAGGTAACCTTCTCCATGGCCTCTGCAATCAGCTTGCCCACTTCCTCGTCGCCGGAGGAAATGGCGCCGACTCTGGCGATATCGGCGGAGCCGGAAATGGCCTGACTATTGGCCTTGATGGCCTCCACGGCCACCTCGACGGCCTTGTTGATGCCCTTGCGCATGACCATGGGGTTGGCGCCGGCGGTGACGTTCTTCAGACCCTCCCGGGTGATGGCCTGAGCCAGCAGGGTAGCGGTGGTGGTGCCGTCGCCGGCCACGTCGTTGGTCTTGGTGGCGACCTCACGGATAAGCTGGGCGCCCATGTTCTCAAAAGCGTCCTCCAGCTCCACATCTTTGGCGATGGTCACGCCGTCATTGGTGATGAGGGGAGCGCCGTACTTCTTGCCAAGCACCACGTTGCGGCCCTTGGGGCCCAGGGTGACCTTGACGGTATTCGCGAGCTGGTCCAGACCAGCCTGAATCTTCTTTCTGGCTTCTTCGCCGTAAATAATCTGCTTTGCCATAATAATTCAGCCTCCTGCTTATTCTACGATGGCCAGAATGTCGCTCTGGCGGACAATGGAATATTCAACGCCGTCCAGCTTGACCTCGGTGCCGGCGTACTTCGCCACGACGACCTTGTTGCCGGGCTTGACGACCATGGCGACTTCCTTGCCGTCCACGATCCCGCCGGGGCCGACAGCCACGACCTCAGAGACGACGGGCTTTTCTTTGTTGGCGGTGGAGAGAATGATGCCGGACTTAGTGGTTTCTTCGGCCTCCGTTGCTTTCAGCAGCACACGGTCAGCCAAGGGCTTTAACTTCATAGGAATGCCTCCTTAAAAGATTTACAAGGTGATTGCAGCGGCGCACACCGGTGCGCCATCGGAACAGCTTCCGAAGCAGATAACTTAGCACTCTTTATTTCTGAGTGCTAAGTTATTATAACATGTTTGTTTCGTTTGTCAACTGTTGTTTTGTGAATTTTTTGTATCAGCGCTTCCCAACTCCAGGATCGTCCGGAACTGGGTTTCATAGAGCTCCCGGTAGACGCCGTTTTGCGCAAGCAGGCTTTCGTGGTCGCCGGATTCGGCGATGGCGCCGTCTTTGACCACCAGAATGCGGTCCGCTTTCAAAATTGTGGAAAGCCGGTGGGCAATGACGATGCTGGTTCTGCCCGCCATCAGACGCTCCAGAGCCTCCTGGATGGCGTTCTCCGAGATAGAGTCCAGGGCGGAGGTGGCCTCGTCCAGAATCAGAATCTTCGGGTCCTTCAAAATCACCCGGGCGATGGATAGCCGCTGCTTTTCACCGCCGGAGAGCTTCAGCCCCCGGTTGCCTACAATGGTTTCATAACCCTCAGGCTGGCTTTCGATGTAGCCGTGGATGTTGGCAATCTTGCAGGCTTCTTCCAGCTCCCGGTCGGTAGCGTCTGGCTTGGCGTAGAGCAGGTTTTCCCGGATGGTGCCGTTGAAGAGATAGCTCTCCTGGGTTACCACGCCGATGTTGGTGCGCAGGTATTTCAGGTCCATATCCCGCACGTCCACGCCCCCCACCGTGACGCTGCCTCCCAGCACGTCATAGAGCCGGGGCAGAAGGTTGACGACCGTGGACTTTCCGGAGCCGGAGGGGCCCACGATGGCGTACATCTTCCCGGCTGGGACGGTAAAGTCCACGTCGGTCAGCAGGGGCTTTTCCGGGTCGTAGGAGAAGACAACGTGCTCATAGCGGATGTCCGCGTGCTTCATGTCCGGCTTTTTCCCGTTGTCCTTGGAGACAATGGGGTTTTTCATATCGAAGTACTCAAATATCCGGGTGAAGAGGGCCAGGGAACGGGTGAAGTCCACTTGAATGTTCAATAAACTCTGGACAGGGCGGTAGAGTCGATTGATGAGTGCCACCGTGGCGGTGATGGTGCCCACGGTGAGCGTGGTGTCAGACTTGGCGATGATGAACCAGCCGCCGGCAAAGTAGATCAGCAGAGGCCCCAGCTGGGTGAACATCCCCATGATGACGCCGAACCACTTGCCGGAGCGCTGTTCCTTCAGGCCCAGCCGGGTGACTTCCTCGTTGATGTCCACGAACCGGGCATACTCCCGTTCCTCCCGGGCAAAGAGCTTCACCAGCAGTGAGCCGCTGACGGACAGAGTTTCGTTGATCATCTGGTTCATCTCGTCCCGTTTGCCCTGGCTTTCCGTCAGCAGCTTCCAGCGGGTCTGGCCCACGCTGCGAGTGGGAATAATCAGCAGGGGAATGACCACCATGCCCACCAAGGCCAGCTGCCAGCTCATGGTGAACAGGGCGATCAGGGAGGTTACCACGGTTGCCACGTTGCTGACAATGGAGGAAAGGGTGCCGGAGATCACAGAGCTGACTCCGGAAATATCGGTGTTCATTCGGGTGATGATGTCGCCCTGCTTTTCCGATGTGAAGAAGGCGTGGGGCATGTGCTGCAGGTGGTCGTACATCTGGTTCTTCATGTCGAAGATGATTCGCTGGGAGATCCAGGCGTTGATGTAGCTCTCCAGCACGCCGATTACCTGGGAGACCGTCAGGGTTCCGAAGGCTGCCAGCAGGAGCTGGATCAGCAGCTTCATGTTCTTACCCACAAGGGCTTCGTCTACGATGCGGCCCGTGATGATAGAGGGCAGCAGGCCCACAGTGGCCGACAGAAGGATGGCTACGAAGACAAGGATAAACTGGGGCCAGTAGGGCTTGAGATAAGAGAGAATGCGGAGCAGGAGCGCCTTTGTAACCTTTGGCTTGTTTTTCTTTTCCTCGTCGGTGAGAAAGCCTCGCGGACCGAGTCCGCCGCCGGGTCCGGGCATAAGAGCACCTCCATTTTGAACGCATAATGCGTGGTTCAATGTTCATGATACGATGAGACGGTAATCTGCCATTTTTCCTATCATATCACAGGATGATTCGATTGTAAATTGAAAATCCGTTGCATAAAACGCTTTTTTGTAATAGTATGAGCATACAAATCAGCCGCAGAAAGCTATGCGTTATGCGTCGCTATCTGATAAAACCGTTGCATTTTCCCGGTTCTTGTGGTAAAGTGATGCAAACGATTATCAAGCGACAGGAGGAAGCGGATTTGTCGGTGCGGTGGAAGCGTTTGCTGGGGTTGGCTGTGACCGGGCTTTGGGTCTGGTTCATTTTTGCCAGGTCGGCCCGGACGGCGGAGGAATCCAGTGCGGAGAGCGCGATGATCCTGGAACTTTTGCGGAAGCTCATCCCGTTCCTGACAGATACAGTCCTCCGGAAGCTGGCCCACTTCACCGAATACTTTATCCTCGGCGGCCTGCTGTATATGGACTGGCGGATTTGGAACCGGGGATCGGTTTTGGCGGTTCTTAGTCTGGCTGCGGGGATAGCCTGCGTGGATGAATTGATAATTCAGGCCAATACCGCCGGGCGCAGCGGAGAGCTTTGGGATATTCTGCTGGACACCGCCGGGGCGGCGGCTGCTGTGGGGATTCTGTTGCTGCTGCGCCGGAGAAAGGAGAGACGGGCCCATGGAGATGGGAGAAAAGAAATTTGAGAGCATTCACGCCGGACATCGGCGTCGGCTGCTGGAAACCTATCTTCGCACTGGGCTGGAGGGCTTCTCTGATGTAGAGGCGTTGGAGCTGCTTCTTGGCTATGCGATTTCTCGCCGGGACGTCAATCCTATTGCCCACGCCCTGCTTAACGAGTTCGGCGACCTGCACCGGGTTCTGGACGCCCCCGTTGCCCAGCTGATTCGGGTGCCGGGGGTGGGGGAGCGCACGGCAGTCCTGATTCATATGATTGCGGAGCTGTGGAGCAAAAGCGAGAGCAGTCGCTTTGGCAAGGCCGTTTTTCTTCACTCTGCGAAGGAGATCGGCGACTATCTCGCCCACAAATCCGTGGGCCTGCGGGAGGAGAGAGCCTGGCTCCTGTCTCTGGACGCGAAATGCAAGCTGATTGAGTGCCGGGAGCTTTGCCGCGGGGCGGTCAACGCTGTGAATCTGCCCTTCCGGAAGCTGGTGGAGGCGGCCTTACTTGTGAATGCTTCCAGCGTTGTGCTTGCCCACAATCACACCACCGGTACCATGATTCCTTCCCTGGAGGACGTGGAATACACCAGGAAAGCCCGCCGGGCGTTGGAGATGGTGGACGTGATCCTGAACGATCACCTGGTTCTCTGCGACGGCAGTTACCTGTCCATGCGGGCGAGTCATATGATGGATTTTTAGGCGCCAGAAGACAGGAATACTCCGTAACGCCTCAAATTTGGGCAATAGGCACCGTGACCGTGGCGCGGAACCCTCTGCCGAGTCCCTTCTGCCGAATGTATTTCAATTCGGCAGGAGGGTCATTTTTTCGCTCTTCCGCATAGAATGTCCGGGAGGGATTGAAATGTATGACTTCTATATCACCCTGCGCTCCGTTACCATGGGTCAGAAGGGGAGAGATGCGCTGAATCGGGCAGGCCTCTCCTGTCGCCTGCTTCGGGCGCCTCGGGAAATTGCCCCGGAAGGCTGCGCCTACGCTTTATCCCTGCGCCGGCGGGACGGAGACCGGGCAAGGACGATTTTGGACCAATCCGGCGTACGGGCGGCCGGCTGTTTCCTTCGACGTCAGGATGGGAGCTATGTGAGGCTGGAGCCATGATCTACCTGGACAACGCTGCCACCTCCCTTCGCAAACCTCCCCAGGTCTACGGAGCTGTTCAAGAGGCTCTGGCCCGCTGTGCCAATCCCGGCCGGGGCGGTCATGCCGCCGCAGCCCGGGCAGAGGAAACCGTCTACCGCACCCGAAGCCTTGCTGCGGATTATTTCGGTCTGGAGCCGGAGCAAGTCTGTTTTACCGCCAACGCTACCGAGGGACTGAATATCGCCCTGGGGAGTCTGGTCAGGCCCGGGGATCGGGTTGTACTTTCGGGCCTGGAGCACAATGCTGTGACCCGTACCCTGATCGGCCTGGGGGCAGAGCTGTTTCCAGTGTCGGCGCCGATTTTTGACAAAGAAAAATGGGCCGAAGCCTTCGCAGAGGCGTTAAAGCCGGGAACGGCGGCCTGTGTGTGTCTTCACGCCTCAAATGTCTTTGGCGCAGTGCTCCCGGTGGAGCGGATTGGGGAGATCTGCGCGGAACGGATGATTCCCTTTGTGGTGGACGCCTCTCAGTCTGCCGGCCTGCTTCCGGTTCTGCCGAAGCAATGGCGGGCTGCATATACCGCGATGCCGGGACACAAGGGGCTTTTGGGCCCCCAGGGAACCGGCCTTCTCCTATGTCTGGATCAGCCGCTTCCTCTGCGCTTCGGCGGAACAGGCAGCAGCTCTTTGGATCAGCAGATGCCCCAGGATCTGCCGGACCGGCTGGAGGCTGGTACTTTGAACGTGCCGGGGATTTCGGGTCTTGGCGCATCGCTGCGCTGGCTGAGGCAGCAGGATGGGACTTCCATGCTGCGAAAGGAGAGAAAGCTGCTGGAAACTGCGGTTCGGAGACTTCGTTCTATGGGCGTGCGGATTTGGGACGGGCCGAATCAGATTGGCGTGCTGTCCTTCCGCCTTCCCAAACTGGACGTGGAGACGGCCGCGGCCCTTTACGCAAAGGCGGGAGTTGCGCTTCGGGCCGGACTGCACTGTGCGCCGTTTGCCCATCGGACGGCTGGAACCTTGCCGGAGGGAACTCTTCGAATGTCGCTGTCGGTCCTGACGGAACAAAAGGAAATTGAGGGCTTTCTCACGGCAACAAAGGGGCTGCTCAAATAAAAAGACAAGAAAACCCTTGCGTTTTTATCCGAAATCGAGTATAATTCAAAGGATAAAATAGGATTACTCTGTGGAGACCGTCCTCCATCGTGGATACAGGAGCTTGCTATGATAGAAGAAATACAAAAATTCTTTTCCGAGGTGCAAAGTACGATTCCCAGCGTATCTTTGTCGGATATATTTGATATTCTCCTTGTGGCCGTGCTGTTTTACTGCGTGATTAACATGATCCGGTCCACCAGCGCCAATCGAATCGCCAAGGCGATCATTCTCTTGTTGCTGGCAACCTTTGTGACAGACCTGCTGAATCTGCATACGGTGAAATATTTGCTGGACCGTGTGCTGGAGCTGGGATTTGTCGCCCTTGTGATTGTGTTCCAACCGGAGCTTCGCCGTTTGCTGGAACGGGTGGGCGCCCGGGGCTCTGTGAAGGGACTGATCGGCATGACCGCCGGCCAGGGGCAGATGGACAGTCCTGAGGCCATTGAAGAGGTGGTTCGGGCCTGCGAGGCCATGTCCAAGGAAAAGGTCGGCGCACTGATTGTCTTTGAGCGCTCCATTTCCCTGGAGCAGATTGCCGCCACGGGCACAACGGTGGATGCGGCTGTTTCCCAAGAGCTGGTACGCAACATCTTTTTCCCCAAGGCTTCGCTCCATGACGGCGCCATGATTATTCATGATTCCCGGATCGAGGCGGCGGGCTGTGTCCTGCCTCTGTCCGACAACCGCTCTCTTTCTACGGACCTTGGCACCCGCCACCGGGCGGGCGTGGGGATGAGCGAGAGCTGCGACGCCGTGGTGGTGATTGTCTCGGAGGAGACTGGCGCGATTTCTGTCGCCATCGAAGGAATGCTGAAGCGCCATCTTGCCACCGAGACGCTGCACAAGCTGTTGATTCAGGAGTTGATCGGCGAAGAAAAGAGCCGGGGCGGCGTCCTGGACCGCATTAAGGGAAAGAACCGCAGGAAGGGAGGCAACGGCGATGTTTCGGGGTCGTAAAATTTTTACCATGCTGATTTCTCTGCTGGCGGCGGTTCTGCTCTGGCTCTACGTTATTTCCACCGTTGCGAAGGAAGTTCCCTGGGGCGTCCCGAACATTCCCATCAGCATTGATGGCACCTTTGCCCTGGAGGAACGGGGGCTGGTCATCACCCAGCAGAATGTTGACAGTTTAAATTTGCAGCTCAGTACGCTGCGTGCCAACTGTTCCAAGCTGAACGCGGAGACCATCCGGGTCAATGCGGACGCCAGCAAGATTAAGGGCACCGGACCCCAGGTCCTTCCCCTGGAGGTGACATTCCCGGACACCGTCCGTACCAGCGACGTGGATATTCTCAACATGAGCGTAAGCTATGTGACCGTTACCGTAAGTCAGCTGGTACAAAAGACATTCCCCATCGAGTTCGTCACGACCGGTTCTCCCATGGAAGGGTACCTGATCGAAACGGACAGCGTCGTACTGGACCCCTTTGAGGTTGAAGTACTTGGTCCGGAAGAGGAGGTCGGCCGGATCGCCAAGGTAGTTGTAAACTGCGACGTCTCTGAGCTGAGAGAGTCGGTGTATGAGTTTGTTCCAATCCTGTTCCTGGACGAGGCCGGGGAGGAGCTCAAGTTCTCCGAGCATACCACCATTCGACTGCCTGATTCAAATTTCTCCGAGGCCGGGGTTCCTCAGACCAGGCTTACTCTTTCGGTGTATCGTACCAAGGAAATTCTGCTGACCTTGAATTTCATCGAGAGCGATGTCCTTAAAAAAGAAAATGTAGGCAGCGTGACGATGTCCCCCTCGTCGATTCTTGTGAAGGGGCCGGCGGACGTAATTGACGAGATGAAAGACGAAATTGTGTTGGCCGACGTTGATCTTGCAGAAATTACCTCCGGCTATCAGGAACTGAGCTTCCGGCTGGACCTTCCCCTTTATGTGAAGAACACCAAAGAGGAATCTGAGATTAAGGCAGTGATTCGTCTCAAGGGTATTACTCAGGAAAATATTTTCGTTTCGGATATTCGGGTAGAAAACGCTCCTTCCGGCTTCGATTATAAGATCTCGCCCGCGTCGGTCAAGGTGACCATTTGGGGCAGTACGGAGAAGATCAATCAAATTAAGAATGATTCGAACAACGGAATTTATGTTGTGGTAGACCTGAGCGGATATAACAATGACGGCGCCTTTTCTGTGCCTGGACGGGTCGTCAATGAAGCCCATAACGACATTATAGTCAAGTCTGACAGGGTGGAGGTCAACGTGAACCTTTCTTTGCACGTCGAGCCCAATGAGCCTGACAGGGAATAAAGGAGTTTTCTGATGTTCGGCTATGTCAGACCCCGGCGAGACCTGTTGGAGCAGGGAGGGTTCGACGCCTATCGTCATGCCTATTGCGGGCTTTGCCGCGCCCTGGGCAAGATGTATGGCTTTCGGGCGAGGTTCCTGGTCAACTATGATATGACCTTCCTCTACCTGCTGCGCGCTTCTGTGCGCTGTCCCGGGGAGGCAGCCCCCTGCTGGTGTCCGGCTCGAGTCTGCGGCCGGAAATCCTGCACGCTGGATTCCCAGGGCTTCGCCCCCGTGACAGCCTGCACGGTTATCCTCAGTTATGAAAAGCTCCGGGATAACATTCGGGATGAGAGCTTCCTTCGGAGCCTGCCGTATCGTCTGCTCTTCCGTCTGTTCCGTCGGGCCTATCGTAAGGCTGCCCGGGCGTATCCGGACTTCGCCGCGTTATGCGAAGAACAGCTTTCCGCTCTGCACGGGCTGGAAGAAAACGCAAGCCCCTCCATTGACGCCACCGCAGACACCTTTGCGAGGATTGTTTCCGGCTGCGTTGGCGACATTCAGGACAGCAATCTGCGGCGTCCTATGGAGCAGGTTCTCTACCATACCGGCAGATTTCTTTACCTGGCTGACGCCCTGGACGATTTGAAAGAGGATTGCGAAAAAGACGCCTATAATCCCCTGCGATATCGCTTTTTCCCCTCGGACGGCGCCCTCAGCTCGGAGGATTTGACCTATCTGACGGAGCTGACCGACAGCTCTGTGAATCTGGCTGGGGCAGCTTTGAGTCTGCTCCCGGTAAGGGCTTATGGAAAGCTGTTGGAAAATATTGTGTTTCTCGGCTTGCCCAGTGTATTTTGTGCCGTGAAAGCGGGAAAATTTCAGGCGAAGGAAAGTCTCTGGCAAAAGAAAAAAACAATAAATGATCATACAGGAGAAAAAAGATGAAGGACCCCTACGAGGTGTTGGGCGTGTCCCGCACCGCCTCAGACAGTGAGATCAAGACAGCCTACCGGGAGCTGGTCAAAAAGTATCATCCCGACAACTACGCAAATAACCCGCTGGCCGATCTGGCATCCGAGAAGATGAAAGAGGTCAACGAGGCTTATGACGCCATCACCCGCTCCCGGGGCAGCCAGAGCGGCAGCTATCAGAGCAGCGGCAGTTATCAGGGCAGCAGCGGCTACCAGTATAGCTATAGAGGCGGAAACTCAAACGGTTCCTATGCCCAGGTTCGTGCCTATATCAACGCCAATCAGCTTGACGCCGCGGATTCTCTGCTGAACACCGCTCCCAATCGGGACGGCGAGTGGTATTTCCTCAAAGGAACGATTGCCTATCGCCGGGGCTGGCTGGACGAGGCCCGCCAGCATTATCAGACCGCCTGCGCCATGGTCCCCTCCAACTATGAGTACCAGAATGCCCTGCGCTCTGTCCAGGGCGGCTACACACCTTACCGCCAGACCAATTACCAGCGCAGCGATATGGACGATGCGTGCAATCTCTGCAACACGCTGCTTTGTCTGAACTGCTTGTGCGGAGGCTGCCGATGAGCAGAACCAAAAAGCTGACCCTTTCCGCTCTGGTGGCTGCTCTGTGCGTGATTTGTCTGGCCGGTTCGACTGTGGTCCCACGGGTGACCCTTTCCCTTGCTGCGCTGGCCGGTATCTTTCCGGCGGTGACGGTGATGGCCTGCGGGTACGGCTGGGCGGCGGGAGCTTCCGCCGTGGCCGCGCTTTTGGCCCTGCTGCTTCTGCCGGACAAGACCGCCGGCGTTTGGTTTGCCTGCTTTTTCGGCCACTATCCCATTTGGAAGGCCCTGATTGAGGGGCTGCAAGTGAAAAAGGGAAGGCCGGTTCTGGGCTGGACGCTGAAGGTTTTGGGCTTTGGTGTGTGTATGGCTCTGCTGTATTTTGTGTTTCAGGCACTTTTTACCGGCGCGATTCCCTATGATTTTTCCAAGAGCGCCCTTGGCCCTGCAATTCTCATCGGAGCACTTTTAATCGCCTTTGTAATCTATGACATTGCTTTTTCCGGGCTGATTAACTGGTTCCGGGTCAAAATTTTGCCAAAGCTTTAGCAGGAGGGCTTTGCGATGAATGCTGCATCTCAATCGCCCTATCAAATTCTGAACGTCTCCGAGACAGCGACGCGAGAGGAAATTGACGCTGCGTATAGGAAACTGTTGTCCCGATTCAGCGAGGAAAACTACTTGGGTTCGCCCCTCTGGGATATGGCAGCGGAGAAAAGACGGAACATTCATTCTGCCTATGCTCTTCTGACCGGAAGGGAAGCGGCAGCGCCCGAATCTCCCGCCGCGGCGTCTGCCGTACCCGACTGCGTCAGTACCCGCATCCGCGATCTGCTGAACAAGGGAAATCTGGAGGAGGCAAACGGATTGCTGATGGAGCAGCCTGACCGGGACAGTAATCCGGAATGGCTGTATTTGCGCGGCATTTGCGCATGGAAGCGCGGCTGGATGGACGAGGCCGGTCAGTTTGTCCGGCGGGCCGCGGACGCTGTTCCATCGAATCAGGAATATCAAAACGCGGTAGAGAAGTTTTGTGCCAAGCCCAGTGCTTTTTCCCAGCCAACCAAGGGAAAACAGGGCGTTTGTTCAAAATTTGACTGTGCGGCCTGCAGTGCGGAATGCTGCTGCGAGTGTGTCTGTGAGAGTATTTGCGAAAGCATTGATTGCTGATTTGAATGCAGGACGCCGATTTGTACATTAAAGGAGTAATTAACTGTGATTAAGAGCATGACCGGTTACGGACGAGCCGTGGGTGTGTTTTCGGACAAGCAGGTCACCGTGGAGGTCCGTTCCGTCAACAACCGTTATCTGGATTGCGCCGTGAAGCTGCCGCGGCTATATGTTTTCTGCGAGGATGCGGTAAAACAGGCAGTGAAGCAGTTTGTCACTCGGGGCAAGGTGGATGTATTTGTAACCGTGAACCTGACCCTGAGCACTGACGTCCGCATTGCCCTGAATCGCCCGGTGCTGGAGGGCTATCTTTCCGCCCTGCGCGCCATTGCCGAGGGTTACCCGGTTCGGGATGATGTCAGCGTCAGCACCCTCTCCCGGCTTCCCGACGTCTTTACTGTGGAAAAAAACGAGCAGGACGAGGAATTGTTGAAACAGCAGCTTCTGGGCGTGGTAGGGGAGGCCTTGCAGGGCTATGACGCCATGCGCAGAACCGAGGGCGAGGCCTTGGCGCGAGACCTTACCGCCAAGGCCCAGGGAATTCTGGAGAAGGTGACCTTGGTGGAAGAGCGCTCCCCCCGCTCTGTGGCGGAATATCGGGAAAAGCTCTTTGCCAAAATGCAGGAGGTGCTCTCCTCTGCCTCCGTGGATGAGGCCAGGATTCTGACAGAGGCCGCCATCTTTGCGGACAAAGTTGCTGTGGACGAAGAGACTGTCCGGCTCCGCAGCCATTTGGACCAGCTCCGGGATATGCTTTCCGCCGACGAGCCCATCGGACGTAAGCTGGACTTTTTGATGCAGGAGATTAACCGGGAGACCAATACCATCGGTTCCAAGTGCTCCGATTTGGAAATCGCCCGGACCGTGGTGGACATGAAGGCCGAATTAGAGAAGATTCGGGAGCAAATCCAGAATATCGAATGATTCTTCCCCCGAGGGAAGTCGCTCCGGAGTACTGACCGGGGCGGATGAGGGGTTATTCCACCTCGGAAAGGCATCATATGAAGCTCATTAACATCGGATTTGGCAACATGGTATCGGCCCAGCGTCTGCTTTCTGTCATCAGCCCGGATTCCGCGCCAGTCAAGCGGCTTGTCCAGGAGGCCAGGGATCGGGGAATGTTGATTGACGCCAGCTTTGGACGAAAAACAAAGTCGGTCTTGGTTATGGACACGGATCATGTGATTCTTTCGGCTCTGGAGCCGAAAACCATTGCCAACCGTTTTCAGAATGAAGAGGAGCAGACGGATGAAGAAGGGTAGACTGATTGTGATTTCTGGACCGTCGGGCGTGGGAAAAGGAACCGTTGTGAAGGCGCTGATGGAGCGAGACCCACAGGTGAAGCTCTCTGTTTCCGCCACGACCCGCCCCATTCGTCCCAATGAAGTGGACGGAGTCCACTACTATTTCATTTCTCACGAAGAATTTGAGAAAATGATCGATGAGGACCGTTTTCTGGAACACGCCCAGTATGTGGGCAACCGCTACGGAACGCCGGAGGAACCGGTCAATCAAATGTTGGAATCCGGCTTCGATGTAATCCTGGAGATTGAGGTCCAGGGAGGCTTGCAGGTGATGCAGCGCCGGCCGGACGCCATTTCCATCTTCATTGTTGCTCCGTCCTTTGAAATTCTGGGCGGCAGACTCCGGGGCAGAGGCGATACCGATGAGGAGAAGGTCCTTATGCGGCTGCAGCAGGCAAGGATGGAATACCTTGTCGCGCCCCAATACCAGTACATTGTCGTCAATGACCGTCTGGAGGACGCTGTCAGCGACGTGCAGTCTATTCTCCGGGCAGAGGCCCTGAAAACCGAACATCAACAGCATCTTTTGAAGGAGGCACTTTAATATGCTTTATCCCCCCATGAGTGAACTTTTGACCCACATCGACAGCCGGTATTTGCTTGTAAACGTGGTGGCCCGTCGGGCTCGCCAGATCGCCATTGAGGCCAGAGACTTTGGTCTCACCCTGCCTGAGAAGCCGGTCACCCTGGCTATTCGCGAGGTTGCCGACGGCAAGCTGGCTGCCACTGTGAAGAAGGAATACCTGCGGTGATCTGCCTCCGGCAGCGCCGGGAGACGATGCCATGATTGCTAAAATTGCCCTGGACGGCCTTGTCTACGCTATAGACAAGCCATACAGCTACGCCCTGCCCGCGTCCCTTTCTGCAGCCAGGCCCGGTTGCCGGGTCAGTGTACCCTTCGGGGCGGGAAACCGTCTGCGTGAGGGGATGATTTTGGCCTTGGAGGAAGGGGAGACCGGGGAACTGAAATCTGTTTCCGCCCTTCTGGACCCTGTTCCGGTTCTATCCCAGCGGATGCTCCGGCTGGCTGCCTTTGTGCGGGAGCGGTATTTCTGCACCTTCTATGAGGCCATTCGGGCTATGCTTCCCGCTGGCCTCTGGCTTCAAACCCGGGAGGTTTTTGTCTTGGGAAAGCTGCCGGAGGATTGGCTTGACCGACTGGATCGGGAGCCGATTCAAAGAAACCTGGTGCAGCTGATTCAGGACGCGGGCGGCAGGTTTCGCGACGATGCGCTGTTTCGGCAGTGCGGCAGCGAAGAGGCTGTTATGGAAGCCCTGCGTCTGCTTCGTTCCAAGGGCTGGCTTCGGGCTGAGACAGAGCTTCGACGAAAAAACAGCGATAAAACGGAGTTAATTCTTACTTGTGTCGCAGACTCTGCGCAGATCGAAGAGCACCTGCGCCGCAGAGGCAAGGCGGCCCCTATGCAGCGCTCCGTGATGGATCTGCTGTCCACCGTGGGCGTGATCTCCCAAAAGGAGCTGCAATATTTTACCGGGGCGTCTACACAGACAATCCGCTCTTTGGAGCGGTCCGGTCTGATTCAGATTTCCGCCCAGGAGGTTTTGCGAAAGACTCGTATTGCCCCCTATTCCGGCGATGTCAGCTTTACCCTGTCCCCGGAACAGAAGCCGGTATTTGAGGGCCTGTTGGGGCAGATGGACAAATCGGAACCCGGGGCGGCGCTGCTCTTCGGCGTCACCGGCTCCGGCAAGACGGCCATCTATATCAATTTGATCCGGCGCTGTCTGTCCCAAGAAAAAACCGCCCTGCTTCTGGTGCCGGAGATTGCTTTGACCCCCCAGCTTCTGAGCCTTTTCTCCGCCTGCTTCGGCCAGGATATCTCTGTTCTGCACAGCGGCCTGCGGGTGGGGGAGCGCTACGACGAATACAAGCGCATTGTCCGGGGAGAGGCTCGGGTGGTGGTGGGTACCCGTTCTGCGGTCTTTGCGCCGCTCGGGGACCTTGGCTTGATCGTAGTGGACGAGGAACAGGAGCACACCTATAAATCTGAAAACAGCCCCCGCTACCACGCCCGGGAAGTTGCGCTCTATCGAGGCAGCCGGGAGGGTGCCCTTGTGCTGCTGGGCTCCGCTACCCCCAGCGTGGAGTCCATGTATCACGCCAGGCGGGGTGTTTATACCCTTTATCGGCTTCCCGAGCGCTATAACGGCAGGGAACTTCCCGCCGTGGAGCTGGTGGATATGAAACAGGAGTTGATGGACGGCAATGCTACCGCTGTCAGCCGTCCGCTCCTGGATGCTGTCCGGGATCGGATGGCCCGAAAGGAAAAGTCCATTCTATTGCTGAACCGACGGGGAAGCAACCGTTTGATTCTCTGCGTGGACTGCGGATTTGTCCCAGCCTGTCCTCGGTGCAGCGTGAACCTGACCTATCACATGGTCAACGAGCGGCTGATGTGCCATTATTGCGGCCACTCTCAGCCGGTCTTCAGCAAGTGCCCCGAATGCGGCGGCCATCTGAAACGCGTTGGCATTGGAACGCAGCAGCTGGAATATGATTTGAGGCAGCTGCTTCCCGAGGCGAATATCCTACACATGGACGGGGATACCGTGACGCCGACGAATCCGCACGAGGCGCTGCTGTCCAAGTTTGCCGAAGAGGATGCCTCCGTGCTGATTGGAACCCAGATGGTGGCGAAGGGCTTGAATTTTGCGGATGTGACCCTGGCGGGCGTGGTGGACGCTGATGCCTCGCTCTATGTGGACAATTATCGCTCTGCGGAAACCACGTTTTCTCTCATTACTCAGGTGGTCGGACGCTCCGGCCGGGGAGAAAAATCGGGGACAGCACTGATTCAGACGCTGACGCCCCGGAATCCCGTGCTGCTGAAGGCCGCAGCCCAGGACTATACGGGCTTCTATGAGGCGGAGCTTCCTCTGCGCCGTCTGCGAAACTGCCCGCCATTCTTTGACCAGATTCAGATCGGTTTTTCAGGTTTTCCGGAAAGACACGTGCAAGACTGTGCCCGCCGGTTTGCCAGAGCTCTATGGGATGGAATCGAAGCTGCCGGTCTTCTTTCCGGGGTGGCCGATCTGCTCGGCCCCGCTCCATACGCTATCGCAAAAGTCAACAATCAATTCCGCTTTCGCCTCACTTTGGCCTGCAAAAATTCAAAGCCTCTGCGGCAGCTGCTCAGCGAGTTGGTCCGAAGTTTCTCCAGGGAAAAGGAGAATCGGGGCGTCAGGGTTTTCGTGGATATCAACGGATACGAATAGGAGAAAAACAATATGGCACTCAGGAATATCATCACAGAAGGCAATCCGACTCTTGCGAAGAAATGCCGCCCGGTGACGGTCTTTGACGATCGTCTGGCAACTCTTATTGACGATATGAAGGATACTGTAATCCAGGCCAACGGAGTCGGTCTGGCCGCCCCTCAGGTAGGGGTGCTTCGCAGAGTCGTGGTGGTGGACCTGGGGGAGGAAATCATCGAACTGGTCAACCCCAAAATTCTGGAACAGTCTGGGGAACAGGACGGCCTGGAGGGTTGCCTCAGCGTGCCGGGAAAGTACGGTATGGTAAAGCGCCCCAACACCGTGAAGCTGCAGGCCCAGGACCGGCATGGGGATTGGTATGAATACGAGGGAGAAGAGTTGATCGCCCGGTGCTTTTGCCATGAGCTGGAGCATTTGGACGGACATCTCTACACAGAGCGTGCCTATCGGATGCTGACGGAGGAAGAATACGAAGAGCTTATCCAGAAGGAGCAGGACGCATGAGACTGATTTTCATGGGGACGCCTGCCTTTGCTGCTGCCTGCCTTGACGCCGTTTTAAAGACGGAGCACCAGGTTATTGGCGTCTACACCAAGCCGGACACCCCCAAGAACCGGGGCATGAAGCTGATTCCCTCAGAGGTCAAGGTCCTGGCCCAGGCCCACGGCTTGCCGGTGTTTCAGCCTTCCACTTTTCGGGACGATGAAGCCGTGGAAACGCTGAAAGCCTTGGCACCGGACCTGATTGTGGTGGTTGCCTACGGGAAGATTCTTCCCCAGCGGGTGCTGGATATCCCGCCCTTGGGCTGCATCAACATCCATGGCAGCGTACTGCCTGCGCTGCGGGGCTCCGCTCCGGTTCAGTGGGCGGTTTTGAATGACCTGCCGGAAACCGGCGTTACCGCCATGTATCTGAGCGCGGGGATGGATGAAGGCGATATCATCGACATTCGTACCACGCCCATCGGCGAACTGGAAACCGCCGGCGAGCTGATGGACCGTCTGGCGATTTTGGGTGCGGACCTGCTCCGGGATACTCTGGGCGCGATTGCTGCGGGAACCGCTTCCCGGAGACCGCAGGATTCTGCCCTGGCTACCTATGCGCCCATGTTGACAAAAGAGCTTTCGCCCATTGACTGGTCACGTCCGGCAAAGGAAATACTTGCTCGGATTCGCGGCCTGAATCCCTGGCCCGTCGCCATGGCAAGCCTGGGGGGCACAGAGTTCAAAATCTGGGAGGCCCGTCTATTTGATTCTGCCGCCGCAGCGGCGCCCGGAACGCCGGTTGCGCTGAACAAGCAGGGACTCGTTGTAGCCTGTGGAAACGGCGCGATTCTGATTACAAAGCTCCAGGCGCCCGGCGGAAAGGCGATGGCTGCCCCGGACTATTTCCGAGGCCATCCCATTCAAACAAAAAACGAAATATGAAAATTGATAAACGGAACTTTCGCTGCGCATCGATGAAAAGGGATGATCGAGCAGCGGTGTACATTGGAGTTGCCTATGTCCGCTCGTGATACTGCTCTGGCTGTTTTGATTGTCTGTCGTCGCAGCGGCGCTTGGTCGGATGCCGCCCTGAAGCAACAGCTCGGAAAGGATCGTCTGGATCGTCGGGATGCCGCTCTTGCGACCCGGCTCTGCGGTGCCGTCCTGCAAAACCGACTGCTGCTGGATGAATGGATCAGCAGTTATCTGAAGGGAAAGCTGTCTTCGCTTCAGCCGGTGGTGCTGGACGTGCTGCGGCTTGCGGTTTGTCAGCTTCGTTTCTTTGACAAGCTGCCTCCCTCCGCCGTGGTGGACGAGGCGGTGAACCAAGCCAAGAGACTGGCGAATCCCAGAGCCGCGGGTCTTGTAAACGGTCTTCTGCGGTCTATGCTGCGGGATCCCTCCCGTTTGACGCTGCCGGAGGATTTATCTGTCCGATACAGCCATCCCAAATCCTTGGTGGACCTCCTGCGGGAGAACGTGGGAGCGGAGAAGTTGGAGGCGCTCCTGCAATCTCATAATCAAGCGCCTGCGGTTTGTGCCCAGGTCAACAGGCTTCGGACAGACGCAGATTCTTTGGCAGATCTCTTGCAGGCGGAAGGCATGGAGGTTTCTCCCCATTCCTGGCTTCCTGACTGTCTGCTTCTCTCCGGCGGCGGAATCGAGCAGAGCGCCGCTTTTCGGGACGGGCTGTTTTACGTTCAGGATCCCGCGGCAAAGCTGGCGGTTCTGGCCTTGGAGCCCAAGGGAGGCGAGCGGATTCTGGATTGCTGCGCTGCACCCGGCGGGAAGAGCTTTGCCGCTGCCATCTGCATGGGAAATAAAGGCTCTGTGACTTCCTGTGATATTCACCCTCATAAACTCCCCTTGATGGAAGCCGGGGCGAAGCGCTTGGGAATCACCTGCCTCTCCGTTCGGGAACAGGATGCGTCCAGACCGGAACCCGCCTGGCTGGATCGGTTCGACCGGGTTATTGCCGATGTGCCCTGCTCCGGTCTTGGGGTAATTCGAAAAAAGCCGGATATTCGCTACAAAGACCTGACGCCCATGGAACAACTGCCCTTGCTCCAGCGTCAAATCCTGGAAGCCCAGGCGAAACATTTGCGGCCTGGCGGTACGCTGGTCTACTCTACCTGTACCGTTTTGCGGCGGGAAAACGAGGCTGTCGTGGAGGCCTTTTTGGCTGATCACCCGGATTTTTCCGTTCTTCCTCTGGAACTTCCCGGAATTGGCAGAGTGGAAAGCGGCATGAAAACTCTTCTGCCCTGCGACGAGGGCACCGACGGATTTTTTATTGCAAAGCTGCGAAAAAATGAAGCCTGATTCTTCCCGGCGGGGCATCGAAGGTGTCGCCCCATGAATTGTGAACTATGATTGAAATAAAATCTCTGACGCTTTCAGAACTGAAAACCGCACTGACTGAACTGAACCAGCCTGCGTTTCGGGCAAAACAGGTTTATACCTGGCTTCATCGGGGCGTTCGCTCCTTTGAGGAGATGACTGACCTGCCCAAGACGCTCCGGGAGAAGCTGGCAGCGCATTATCTGCTGACGGCTCCCGTGCCGGTTCGCCGCCAGGAGTCCCAATTGGACGGAACAATCAAATATCTCTGGCAGCTCCATGACGGCTGCTGCGTGGAGACGGTTTTGATGCGCTACCATCACGGCAATACGGTCTGTATCTCCTCGGAGGTGGGCTGCGCCATGGGCTGCGTCTTCTGTGCCTCCACCATTGGCGGCCTTGTTCGGCGGCTTTCCCCCGGGGAGATGCTGGACGAGGTGATGTTTACCGAGCAGGATTCCGGTCAGCCGGTGTCCAACATCGTTCTGATGGGGATTGGGGAGCCGCTGGACAACTACGACAATGTCTGCCGTTTCCTGGAGCTGGTGAACAGCGGGGAGGGCAGGAACATCGGAATGCGGCATATCAGCCTTTCTACCTGCGGCATTGTGCCGCGGATTTTGGAGCTGGCCGAGAGCAAGCTCCAGCTGACCCTCTCGGTGAGCCTCCATGCCCCAGACGACGAGACCCGGAGCAAAATTATGCCCGTCAATCGCCGCTGGCCTGTGGACGAACTGCTGGAGGCCTGCCGCATCTATTACGAGAAAACCAATCGTCGGATTTCTTTTGAATACGCAATGATCCGGAATGTCAACGACAGCCCGGAGACCGCGAAGCTGCTGCTGAAAAAGCTCAGAGGCCTGCCTGCACATGTGAATTTGATTCCTCTGAATCATGTGGAGGAGAGTCCTTTTGCCCCCAGCGAACGGGGAACGGTTCTGCGTTTTCAGAAACTGTTGGAGGATCAGGGCGTTGCCTGCACTGTCCGC
The DNA here is from genome assembly GCA_017614755.1 of Oscillospiraceae bacterium. Classification (GTDB taxonomy): domain Bacteria; phylum Bacillota; class Clostridia; order Oscillospirales; family Oscillospiraceae; genus JAFRPC01. The sequence continues at coordinate 23,184 of JAGABH010000139.1, read as the reverse complement.
AGAACCCTGGGCAGCGACATCGACGCCTCCTGCGGGCAGTTGCGGAAGAAGTATTCCAAGAATCCCTCTTTATGAAATCAACCAAGAAAGGAGTTGTGCCGTATGGAAGCATGGGGCCTGACCGATCCGGGTCTGGTGCGGACGCAAAATCAGGATTATTACCTGCTGGAAAAGCTGGGAGACCATGATTTACTGGCCGTCGTCTGTGACGGTATGGGCGGAGCCCGTTCCGGCAATGTGGCGAGCCGTCTGGCCGCTGAGGTGTTTGCGGAAGAAATCAAGCGAGGTTATCGCGCCGGCATGACCCAGGAGCAGGCGGATTATCTGCTTCGAACCGCTGTCTCCATTGCCAACACCGCTGTGTTCGAAAATGCCCAGCTGAATGAAGAGATGAACGGCATGGGCACAACCCTGGTTGCGATGCTTTCCATGGGAAAGCGCGCCTATTTTGCCAATGTGGGAGACAGCAGAGGATATCTGATGAACCGGCAGGGAATTCAACGGGTGACAGTGGATCACTCCCTGGTGGAGCTGATGGTTCAGCGGGGAGAATTGACCTCTGAACAGGCAAAGACCTATCCCGGAAAAAATTTTATCACCCGCGCCATCGGTACCGAACAGAACGTTTCCTGCGACCTCTACACGGCCACCCTGCGGCAGGGGGACTGCGTCCTGCTTTGCAGCGATGGATTGACCAATCATCTGGCCGATCAGGAGCTGCTGTTTGAAGTGATCCACGGGGTCAAAAAGCAGGACTGCTGCCAGCGTCTGCTGGGGATTGCGAAGGAACGCGGCGCACCGGATAACGTGACCGTAGTTCTGGTGGCTTACTGAGTAGGGAGGGAAAACGATATGGAAAAATATATCGGCATGGTTTTGGACGGACGATATGAGATTCTGGAAATCATCGGCGTCGGCGGCATGGCCGTGGTGTACAAGGCCATCGATCACCGGCTGAACCGTCTTGTGGCCGTGAAAATTCTGAAGGACGACTATCTCAACGACGCGGATTTCCGCCGCCGTTTTCATGGGGAGTCCCAGGCTGTCGCCATGATGTCCCATCCCAACATTGTCAGCGTTTATGACGTGTCAAAAAACGACGGGCTGGATTATATTGTCATGGAGCTGATTGACGGTATTACCCTCAAACAGTATATGGATCAGCGTGCCCCGCTCTCCTGGCGGGAGACCCTGCATTTTTCCATGCAGATTGCCAAGGCTCTAGAGCACGCCCACAGCCGGAGCATCATTCACCGGGACATCAAGCCCCACAATGTAATGATTCTAAAGGATGGAAGCGTCAAGGTGGCCGACTTTGGCATCGCCCGCATCGCCTCCGCCCAGAATACCCTCACCAAGGAGGCGTTAGGCTCTGTTCATTACATCTCCCCTGAACAGGCCAGAGGCGCCCGGGTGGATAACCGTTCGGATATCTACTCCCTTGGCGTGGTCATGTATGAGATGTTGACAGGCCGCCCGCCTTATGACGGCGAAACCCCAGTCAGCGTGGCGATTCAGCATATTAACGGTACGCCCCTTTCCCCTTCGCTGCTTAACAGCGATATTCCCACCGGGCTAGAGCAGATTACCATGCACGCCATGTGCTCGGACCTGAACATCCGCTATGCCTCCATTACCGATATGCTGAAGGATATGGAGGAGTTCCGCAAGAATCCCACCATCCGTTTTACCTTCCTGCCCAAGGGCAGTGTTTCCGGGGCTGTGGGAGGCTCCCGTGTTCAGCCTGCCAAGCAGCAGAATCCTGTTAACCACCAGAAAGAGTTGGAACGGGAGTATGAACGTCAGGATCGGGAGGAGCGGCGCAGACGTGTTCTGATGATTGTCGCTATTTCCGGCGCCGTGGTTGCCCTGATTGTTCTTCTTTTCCTGATTCTGGGCAATTCGGGTTCCGATTCGCCGACGGATACTTCTGCTACGTTGAATACCACCGTGCCCAGCCAGATTATCGTTCCGCCGCTTATCGGTTCCGTGTATGAGGATATCCCGCCGGAGCACTATCCCTACCTCAAGCTGGTGGCCAATGAGAGCTCCTATGTGTACAACGACAAATATCCCCAGGGTGTGATCGTGGATCAGAAGCCCGGCGTCGGGGAGAGTGTTCCTCCCGGAACGGAAATTTTTGTCTATATCTCCCTGGGCGAGCAGACTGACCTGATGCCGAATCTGGTGGGTTATTCCGCCGAAAACGCCAACAGTCTGCTGAAAGCCCTTCAGATTCAACTCACCATTCTGACCGATCGGGAGTACAGCGACGATGTTCCGGAGGGCCGCGTGGTCCGCACTGATCCCGAGGAGAAGACGGAACTGAAAAACGGTCAGGTTGTCACCGTCTACATCAGCATGGGCAAGGAAATCAAGATGCAGAAGGTTCCCAACGTGGAGGGATCCTCTCTGAGCAACGCCACCGCTTCCATCAACGGCCGGAATTTGGAGATCAGCGTGAAGGAAGAATTCAGCAGTTCGGTATCGGAGGGCTATGTAATTTCCCAGTCCCCGGAGCCGGGCACAGAGGTGGAGGAAGGCAGTACGGTCACGGTGACTGTTTCCAAGGGCAAGCAGACGGTAGTTCTCACCAACGTGGTCGGTTATAGTAAATCCGACGCCGTCTCCGCCATCAAAGCCCAGGGCCTGGAGGTCCAGATTGAAGAAGAGCACAGCAGTACTGTCCCTGCAGACACGGTGATCCGGCAGTATCCGGCTTCCGGCGAGGAAGTAATGCCGGGGAGCACTATCCTTATTGCAGTTTCCCTCGGCCCCACACCGCCTCCCAGCGAGGAACCTACGAACCCGCCCCCAAGCGATAATCCGCCTCCATCTTCCAGTGATCCTGAACCCTCCGAGAGCAACAATCCCTGATTCGGAGGGACGGTATGGAGCAGATTCAAGGCGTTATCATCAAGGCGCTTTCCGGCTTCTACTATGTCGCCGTGGAGGACCGAATCTATGAATGCCGCGCCAGGGGTAAATTCCGTAAAACAGGGGATACTCCCCTGGTGGGAGACCGGGTTACTGTTCTCCCTGAAGGGGAACAGAAGGGAACCGTAGCGGACATTCTCCCCAGGAAGAACCGCTTTGTGCGTCCTGCTGTGGCCAATCTGGATGCGCTGGTGATCCTGGCTTCCTGCTCAATCCCGGTGACGGACCCCTTTCTGATTGACCGGATGATTGCCATTGCCATTCGTCAGAGGGTTACACCGTTGGTTTGTGTGAACAAATCAGACCTCAGCGCACCGGAGCCCCTTGCGGAGATTTACCGTTCCGCCGGATTCGCCGTTGTCTGCACCAGCGCGGAAACGGGGGAGGGAATTGAGGAGCTTCGCGCCATGATCCACGGAAAAACCGCAGCCTTCACCGGAAACTCCGGCGTGGGAAAGAGCGCGATTCTCTCCCGCCTTTGTCCCTCCCGGGTGATTGAGACCGGGGAGGTTTCTCAAAAGCTGGGGCGAGGCCGGCATACCACCCGACATGTGGAGCTTTACCCTCTGGGGGAGGAAACCTACGCTGCGGATACCCCCGGTTTTTCCTCCTTTGATCTGGAGCAGATGGAGGCAATTCCGAAGCAGGAGCTGGAGAGCCTGTTTCCGGATTTTCAGCCCTATCTGGGACGCTGCCGTTTCCCCGACTGCTCCCATCGAAAAGAGCCGGACTGCGGCGTTCTGGAGGCCGTCAGCAGGGGAGAGATTCGGCCCTCCCGCCACAAGAGTTATCTGCGGCTGTATGAAGCTGCCATGCAGCTCAAGTCCTGGGAAATAAAAACAAATCCATAGGCATGATCCCACCGCCTTCCGCATAGACTTCATCGGAAGGCGGTGGGACCATGTTTTTTTGCAATCGCACGCTGTGCCGGCCAATGTTATGGGCAGGCGCGGCTTTTTTGATTTCCGCGTTGATCGGCTCATTTTGGATCAGTTTTCTGCTGGGGGGACTTCTGCTTACCATTTCGCTCCTGCGTCGTTGACAGAAGGCCCTTCCAAGGTCATGTTCCGCGTTGGGCAAGCATAAGATGGAATAGAATCTACAAGGAGGATGCAGAAATGGATATTCTTTTTCGTGAGCAGTCGATCATATATCTGGCGGAAAAACGTTATGACGGACTGCGGCAGGAGCAGACCGGGGAGATTACTGTCCAGGAGACGCTGCCCGAGCTGGGGCGTGTTGTGGACTGCTTTGGAACGGTTTTGGTCCAGAGCCGGACGGCGGACAACGGCAGCGTAACGGTCACCGGTGGAATACAGGCAGGGGTGCTCTACGTTCCTGAAGAATCGGAGCAAATCGAGCGACTGGAGCTGTGGATTCCCTTTACCGTTACAAAGAAAATTCCGACGCAGCCGGACGCCGTTGTCCACTACTGGGGCTGGCTCCGTTCCATAGACGCCAGGTTTGTCAACAAAAGAAAACTTCTGATCCGGGCTGATTTGGCCAGCGAGTTGACGATTCTTACTCCAACAACGCTGGAGCTTCAGCAGCTTGAGGAATGCCCCCGGGGACTGATCTGCAAATCAGAGACCTATCCAATGCGGCTGCCGCTTTGCGCTGCGGAACGGGAGGTTCAAATCGCGGACGAGGTTCTGATGCCGGAGGATATGCAGGGGATAGACCGTCTGCTGAAAGCACAGTGCTGGGTGGAGCTGGGAGACCGGCGGGTCATGGGGGACCGTGCTATTTTTCAAGGCGAACTGAAGATTCGGGTCCTGGGTCTCACGGAAGAAGGGGAGCTCGCTGCCTGGTCCGGTGGTTTGCCTTTCTCGCAATACGCGGACCTGGACCGCAGCATGGAAGAAGACGCTGCCCTTGTGATTCGGCCGATTTTGAATCATCTGGAAATTGACACGGACGGGCAGCCCGACAGCCGCCGTCTGCTGGTGAATGTCAGTTTTACCGCCCAGATGGTACTCTGGGGCGAAATTCCGGTCACGCTTGTCCAGGACGCCTATTCCCTGGACAGCGATTTTCACCCGGAATGGCAGATCTGCGAGCTCAATCCCTGCCTGGACACCCTGGAGACAGACCTGACGCAAGCTCTGGAGCTGCCCGCAGATGCGGTCAGAGTTCTGGACTGGACTGTGTTCCCGGATCGGGAAACGACGGGCGTGGAGGAAGCGCGGGGGAGTCTGGGGATAAACGTCCTGTATTATGATCCGGACAGAAAAATACAAAATAAGCTGCTTCGCCGGGAACTGTACCTGGAGAGACAGGCAGACCCCTCCGCTGACTGGCGGTGGAATCTGATTCCCGGGGAAATAAAGCAGCAGGGGAGTCAGCTAACGGTTTCTGTGAATACGCCTCAGCGGTTCTGCCAGACGAGGGCAATGCGAAATCTCAGTGGCGGCATTCTGACCCCAAAACCCATAAAGTCCGGCCCGTCCCTGATTGTACGCAGGGCCTCCGGAGAGCTTTGGGACCTGGCCCGGGACAACGGCAGTACAGTGCGGGCAATTCAGACCGCGAATGAGCTGGAACAGGCTGTCTTGACAGAGGAACGGCTGCTTTTGATCCCTGTGGGTCGCGGCGTTATGTCCATGGAGGAGGTCTCGGAATGAATTTGTATGAGGATATGCAGCGCCGAACCGGCGGCAATGTCTATGTGGGAGTTACGGGACCGGTGCGGGTGGGGAAATCCACTCTGGTCAAACGCATGATGGAGGAGCTTGTTATCCCCAACATCGGGGATGAATATGTCCGGGAGCGTGCCCGGGACGAGCTTCCGCAATGCGGCTCCGGAAAAACGATTATGACTGCTGAGCCGAAATTTGTGCCGGAAGAAGCGGTGGAGATTTCTCCCGACGGACAGACCAGGCTCTCCATTCGTCTGATTGACTCTGTGGGCTATATGATTCCAGGGGCAATCGGCGCAATGGAGGAAGGGGCGCCCAGAATGGTCACAACGCCTTGGTTTGACCACGAAATCCCCATGACGGACGCTGCGGAGATCGGAACAAAAAAGGTAATGGAGGACCACTGCACCGTCGGTCTTGTCGTGTCTACCGACGGGACTGTTACGGATATTCCCAGAGAGGACTATGCCGCCGCGGAGGCGCGGGCCATCCGGGATATGCAGGCAACAGGAAAGCCCTTCCTTGTTCTTCTGAACACCGCGGCGCCGGATTCTGCGGAAACGGAAGCGCTGGTGCGCCAGATAGAAGCATCCAGCGGCGCGACGGTTTTGGCCTCCGATTTACTGACCCTGTCCAAGGGGGACATTTCCCGAATCCTTACGGAGCTTTTGGGCCAGTTTTCGCCGGATCGAATGGAATTCACCTTCCCGTCCTGGTTCGACGTTCTTGAACAGGAACACCCCTGTAAGCGAGAGATTTTCCGCGTCATTCGGGAAGCTGCCGGGGAACTGGGACGCATCTGTCAGTCCGGCCTTGTTTCCTCTGCACTGGAGGAGTTAAGCTCTGTTTCTCGCTGCGTTGTGGCGGAAATTGATCTGGGAAACGGCGCGATTCGTTATACAGTCTCCCTGCGGGAAGCGTTATTCTATGAGATTTTGTCTCAGCGCTCCGGGGTTCAAATGGAAAACGACGGAGACCTGCTCCGCACGCTTTCTCACTATGCCGAAATTCGGGAGGAGCACGAGCGGCTGAGCGCTGCTCTGAAGCAGGTGGAGAGCACAGGCTATGGCATCGTCATGCCTGCCCGGGCCCAGCTGACCCTTCAGCCGCCGGAGCTGATAAAAAAGGGCGGCGCCTGGGGCGTGCGTCTACAGGCCAGTGCTCCATCCATTCATATGCTGCGGGCGGAACTTGCCGCGGAGCTCAGCCCAATCGTAGGCAGCGAGGATCAGGCCAGGGAACTGGTACAGCGGTTAACCGAGACCGGAGAAACGGAACAGGAAAAACTATGGGAGAGCAATCTGTTTGGAAAGACCCTTTATGAACTGGTTAACGAACGGATGACTGTGAAAATGACCGGACTGCCGGAGGACGCCAGAATGAAGCTGCGCAAGGCCTTGGAACGTATTGTCAACGAGGGTGCAAACGGCTTGATTTGCCTTGTCCTGTAATTCAATTTCTGATAACAAGTATAAGCATCAGTTCTGCCCCATTCAGTAAATGTTGCTTGCATTCCGTCAGGTTGTAGGGTACAATACAGGTGTCACATTTCAGTGGCCTGATTGCCTGCCACATAGGAAAGGATGGGAAATGCTTTGAAACCTTTTGCCAACCTGACGCTTCCCGAAAAGGAGGCCCTCCGCAAGTCCTTGCAGGAGGAATTTGACCGCGTCTGTGAAAAGAAGCTGAAGCTCAATATGGCTCGGGGAAAGCCGGGAAAGGAACAGCTTGACCTTGTTTCCGACATTCTGACGGTTCTCTCCAAACCCGAGGATTGCGTCAGCGACGGGCTGGACGTCCGCAACTACGGCAATCTTTCCGGTTTGCCTGAGGCGAAGAATCTCTTTGCCGAGATTCTGGGCTGCAAGCCGGAGCAGTGCTTTATCGGCGGTTCTGCCAGTCTTCAGCTGATGTATGACCTGATTGCCAAGGCCTACACCCACGGCCTGCAGCACAGTCCCCGGCCTTGGTCGAAGGAGCCGGTTGTCAAATGGCTCTGCCCGGCCCCCGGCTATGACCGTCATTTCAGTATTTCCCAGAGCTTTGGGATGGAACTGCTCACCGTTCCCATGACCGCCGAGGGACCGGACATGGACCTGGTGGAAGAGCTGGTGAAGGACCCGACCGTCAAGGGGATGTGGTGCGTTCCCAAGTATTCTAATCCTCAGGGTATTGTCTATTCCCGGAGCATCATTGACCGAATTGCTGCGCTCCGTCCCGCCGCACCCGATTTTACGCTGATTTGGGACAACGCCTATTGCGTCCACGAGGTTTTCGGAGATTACCAGACCTTCCCGGACATCCTGAGCCTTTGCGCTGCTGCCGGGAACGCTGATATGGTCTTTGAGTTCGCATCCACTTCCAAGATTACCTTCCCCGGCGCGGGCATCAGCGTGATGGCCGCCAGCGAAGCCAACCAGACCTATTTGCAGGGGCTTATGAAATATCAGATTATCTCCTTCGACAAGGTCAATCAGCTCCGTCATGTGCGTTTCCTGCGGGATAAGGCCCACACGTTGGATGTGATGGCGAAGCACGCACAGGTGCTTCGACCCAAGTTTTCCTGCGTGTTGGATGCCCTGGAGCAGGAGATCAAACCCCTTGGTCTGGCCTCTTGGGAAACTCCCAAAGGCGGTTACTTTGTGTCTGTGAACACTCTGCCGGGTCTGGCCAAGCGGACTCTGGAGCTTTGCGCACAGGCCGGCGTGACCATGACTGCTGCCGGCGCTACCTATCCCTACGGGAAGGACCCCGCCGACAGCAATATTCGAATCGCCCCCAGCTATCCCGGGCTGGATGAGCTGCGGCAGGCCGTTGAGATTTTCTGTCTCTGCCTGAAATTGGCCGCTCTGGAGCAGGTCAGCTGAGCATTTGCTGTTTTGTTTTTTTCCGTCCCCTGCGGAGAAAATCTTTCTCCGCAGGGGGCGACTTGTCTTGCAATTCTATCGGTTTTATGTTATCATACCCAGGAGGTGATACATATGTCTGAAAATGAGATTATTCAGGAAAACCAGGAAGAACTGGAACAACAGGAAGAGTTGGAAGAGCTGGAGCAGCTTGATGATTATGAGCCTGTTCTGGAACGCGATGATCCGGAATACGTGGCAAGTACCAAGGGAACTCGTCTTCTGGCCTGGATTCTGGCAATTATTGTGATCGTCGGCGTGATCCTGTACCTCGGTTGGATTTCCGGAGTTTTACACGAATAAGATGCGAATTTTAGGTATCGATCCAGGCTATGCCACCACCGGCTTCGGCCTGCTTCAGACGGAGCCTGCCGGGGTTCGGCTGCTTCGGTACGGCGTTGTAACAACGCCCAAGGAGCTGCCTTTTCCCAAAAGACTGGAGATTCTTTACGACGATCTGATGCGGCTTGTTGAGGTAACTTCCCCAGATGCCGCCGCCGTAGAGGAGCTTTTTTGGGGCCACAATATTACCACCGGTATCGGCGTTTCCCATGGCCGCGGCGTAATTCTTCTGGCCCTGACCAAGGCGGGCGTTCCTGTTTTTGAGTACACGCCCATGCAGGTAAAGCAGGCAGTGGTTGGTTATGGAAAAGCAGAAAAACGGCAGGTGATGGACATGACTCGCCGTCTGCTCCACATGGACCGGGTTGCCCGTCCTGACGACGCAGCGGATGCCATTGCCATTGCCCTTTGTCATGCCAGGTCCCAGACATCCCTGCTTGCCCGCGTGCAGGCAGAACAAAAGGAGTAAGTCATGTTCTACTATTTGAACGGGAAGATTACCGTCCTGGAGGCCGGACTGGCTGTTGTGGACTGCGGTGGGGTTGGCTATGCCTGCCATTGCAGCAATTACACGCAGTCTCTGCTTCGGGTAGGGGAGGAGCACCGTCTCTACACCCATGTGAACGTCAAAGAGGATGCCTTCGATATCTACGGCTTCTCCGGCAAAGAGGAGCTGCGTCTGTTTGAACTGCTGACCGGCGTTACCGGCGTAGGTCCCGCTTCCGCTCTGGCGATTCTTTCTGTTCTGTCTCCCGATCAGCTCACCCTTGCCATTATGACTGGAGATGAAAAATCCATTACGCGAGCCAAGGGCGTGGGGGCCAAAAGCGCCAAGCGGATTATTCTGGAGCTGAAGGACAAGATCGGCGGTACGCTGGATTTTTCCACCGGCTCCGATGGAATTGCCGCTCCGTCGTCCTACGCGGACGGCAGCCGGATCGCTCTGGCGTCCGCCGCACTGTCGGAACTTGGCTACTCCCAGTCTGAGGCGGTTTCCGCCCTGAAGGGGGCCGACGCCGAGCATATGAGTGTGGAAGAGCTGATCCGCTATGGCCTTCGGGCAATGGTGATGAAGTGAGGAAAGGCTAATGAGTATCGATTTTTCGCAGGACTACGAAGCGCCTTTGGTGACAGCCTCCGTTACGCCCCTGGATGAGGGAGAGGTCTCCCTGCGTCCCAGAACCCTCCGGGATTACACCGGGCAGGAAAAGGCAAAGGAAAACCTTGCGGTTTATATTGAGGCTGCCAGACGGCGAAATGAGCCGCTGGATCACGTTCTTCTTTATGGTCCTCCGGGGCTTGGCAAGACTACGCTTGCAGGGGTTATTGCCAATGAGATGGGAGTCAACATCCGGATTACCTCCGGACCCGCCATTGAAAAGCCCGGAGATCTTGCGGCTCTTTTGACGAACCTGAACCCTGGGGATATTCTTTTCATCGATGAGATTCACCGACTGAATCGTGTGGTGGAGGAAATCCTCTATCCCGCGATGGAGGACTTTGCCATCGACATCATCGTAGGCAAGGGTCCCAGCGCGAATTCCATTCGTCTGGACCTTCCCAGATTTACCCTGATTGGCGCCACCACCCGGGCAGGGCAGCTCTCCTCACCCCTGCGGGATCGGTTCGGCGTGTCGCTTCGCCTGGAGCTGTATCAGACTATGGAACTTGCGAAGATCGTCACCCGGTCCGCCACCCTTTTTGGAATGCAGATTGATCCGGACGGGGCGAGGGAGATTGCTTCGCGGAGCCGGGGTACTCCCCGTATCGCAAACCGCATTCTCCGTCGAGTTCGGGATTATGCGCAGATTTACTATGACGGTGTGATTACGGCGGAGGCTGCCGCCCACGCACTGGAAAAGCTGGAGATTGACGCACTGGGACTCGACCGCATCGACCACCGGATGCTGCGTGCGATTATTGAAAACTACGGTGGAGGCCCTGTGGGCCTGGAAACCCTGGCCGCCACCATCGGAGAAGAGGCTGTCACGCTGGAGGATGTCTATGAACCCTATCTCATGCAGATAGGCTTTCTCTCCCGTACCCCCCGGGGCCGCTGCGTGACGCAGCTTGCATACGATCATTTGGGGATTCAGTATCTTGGACAGCAGTCTATGAAGCTGTAATCATAATATACCATCGTATATACACTCTTTATTCATAATTAGTTCACAACTACTTGGTTTTTTTTAAAAAAATGTGCCCAATTTGCAAAAAAATTTATTGACAGGCGATGATTGCGTGGTATAATAATTTTCGGGCCATTCATAATAAGCTTATAGCATACAATGACCAATCAGCAGACACGATCACGGTTTTGTTTCCGGAATGGGATACCGATCAGGCGTTCTTTCTTCGTGTCATGCGGTCAGGGATGTTTCGGTGGATTAAGTTCACCGGGATCTGAGAAGGGCCGCAGCTATCTTGGCGAAAACGGTTTAGCCGTTTAGCATATTCTAAATCTGCCAATGTTCGCGAAAGAATTGGACAGGCAACCAAAAGAGAGGTATTTCCCATGTTCGAAGACAAGACCTTAGTTTGCAAAGAGTGCGGCAACGAGTTCGTTTTCACCGCCGGCGAGCAGGAATTCTACGCTGAGAGAGGCTTCCAGAATGAGCCCCAGCGCTGCAAGGCCTGCCGTGACGCTCGCAAGAACGCTGTCCGTGGACCCAGAGAGTTCTTCACCGCTACCTGCGCCGCCTGCGGCAAGGAAGCTCGTGTTCCCTTTGAGCCCAAGACCGATCGTCCTGTGTACTGCAGCGAGTGCTTTGCAAAGATGAGAGAGAACGGCTGATTTTTCAGCTTTGCGGCATCCGGTTTCCGGATGCCGCTTCTCTTTTTGCAGAGGATATTTTTTCTGGACATCGGAACGATTTTATGGTATAGTGATTGGAAAGACAATGACCTTGATTCATTCGAGAGGGGGAATCCCATGAACGCACTACAGCCGTTTCTGCAACGGGTACGGAGCAAACTTCCTCGACTTGTTTTTTTGCTCTGTGTGGTTCAGCCTGTTCTTGATATAATCGGATACTGGCAGCAACAGATTGGGATCGGCAATACTGTAACAATGATGGCCCGTATGCTTCTTCTGGGCGGGTCTGTTTTATTGGGCTTTTTGCTCTCGGACCGGAAGCGGGTTTACTTGATTGCTGCGCTGGTTCTTGGAGTGCTTACGGTTGGCCATATTTTTGCCTGCCTTCGTTTCGATAACGGATATGTTTCTCCGGTTACAGATTTGATCAATCTTGTCCGTATCTATTTTCTGCCGCTGATGACCCTGTGCTTCATCACCTTTTTGCGGTGTAATCGGGACGTCTTTCCTGCAATGATTCGGGGTATGGCTGCGGATATTTTTCTGATTGCGGGCGTTCAGCTTCTCAGCACCATCACCGGCACCGATCCACATACATATTCAGTCGACCAAACCGGCGTTTTAGGGTGGTTCCTCTGGACCAACAGCCAGAGTGCCATTCTTGCTATGCTGAATCCTATTGTGATCTGTTGGGCGGTTCGGCATTGGGGGAAGCGGCTTCTGCCCGTGGCAGCAGTTACAGCTGTCTCTGAGGCTACGCTCTACTTCCTGGCACCCAGGCTGGCCTTTGCCAGCATGATTGGCTCCGGCCTTTTTGTTGCTTTCTGTCTGCTCCTGATTCATCGGGATCGTTGGCGCCAGGCCTTGACGATAGCTCTGGTTACCTGTCTTTTCTTGGCGGCCATTCCGCTTTCGCCTATGCAGAAGCGTCTTGATATTAACGATTCTCGCGCCGCGCTGACACAACAACGAATTGAGGACATGGATATTCATTTGGTCCTTGAGACTGAGACTGAGACGGTTCCAAGCGGCGAAACAGGGGAAGATGACGATCCGAACGGTACAAAGCCCCATGTGGTTCTGGATGAGAACACCGCTTTAAAGCTGGAGACCCTTTACCGTTCTCAGGACATCATCTGGTCTATGGTGGAACGATTTGGTCGTGATCGGGTCTTTGAGGTCTACGACTATACGCTCGACCCGAGAATATTGAGCAATACCCGCTTGATGAAAATTCGCTTCTGTGAGCTTTTGATGGCGGAATCCGAGCTGCCTTCCAAATTATTTGGCCTCAACCTGGCGGAAATGACCTACTCCCGCTATGATGTGAACAGCAAGCTCGTGACGGATAACTATGACGTGGAGAATGATCTTCATGGGATTTATTTTCTCACCGGCGTGTGGGGCCTCATTTTGATGCTCCTGTTCCTGCTTTGGTTTGGTATTCGGGCTCTGCTTGTGGTCATTCGAGAACCGAAGCGATTCTTTACGCTCCCCATTTGCGCCTTTACAGCAGCCTATGGGTTGGGCTTGATTCATGCATATTTTACCGCATCTGTCCTGCGTCGGAATAATGCGTCGATTTATCTGGCCATGGTTCTTGCAGGGCTGTGGTATTTGTCCCGGAAGGATGAAGAACAGGAATACTCTGTCAACAATCACTAATGCGTTGGTCAGATCAGACTAATCGGAAAGGAGAGGAATGCCATGCTGCAATCGGTGGACGCCCGATCCAGGCTCTCTGGCCGTCTTCCCATTCTGAGTCTTGTGATCTGCGTATTACAGCCCGTTCTGGACGTGCTGAGCTACTGGCAGATTCAGCTTGGCTTTCCCAATTACATTACGCTGGGTCTTCGTATCGGCATGATTGCGCTGATGGTTCTGCTGGCTTTGCCGTTTCAACGCAGAAGAAAACTTTTACTTTTCTTTGTTTTGGGGATTATCCTGTACCTTACGGCCCATGTTCTTACCTGTCTGAAGGTTTCCTCTGCATATAACCTGAAGGAAGACCTTTCCGAGCAGGCCAGAATTCTCATGCTTCCCGTCAGTGCCTATTGCTTTATTGTGTACATCCGGGAAAACGAAAAGGTCTTCGACGGCGTGAAAACCGGGCTTATGATTGATTTCGGTTTGATTTTGCTGATTATGATTCTGAGCGCTGTCACCGGGACCGATCCCCATACCTACGCTGCAAAAGGAATTGGTATCTGCGGCTGGTTTTTCTGGACCAATGCCCAAAGCGCGATTCTAAGCCTGCTTTCTCCACTTGTGATCGTCTGGACTATTCATAAGTTTTCCGGGAAGATTCTTCCTCTTGTTGCGGCCTGTCTTCTGAGTTTTGGTGCGCTGTTCGCTTTCGGGACCCGCCTTGCCTATGCCGCTCTGGCTGCCACGGGAATCTGTTTATCTGTCTGCCTATTAATCTCTGGAAGGAAGCGTTGGCCCCAGGCCCTTGCCGTTCTCCTTTCCGCGGCGTTATTTCTTGCGCTTTATCCGGTTTCCCCGATGAACCGCAACCGATCCGCAATGTCTGAAAATGCGCACATCAAACAGGAGCGGATTGAAACTGCTGTCGCAGAAGCCAGGGAGCTTTATGGCGCTGAAGATGGAGGGGCGGGAGCACCGGTTGATCTTCGGGTGCTTGCCGCGGCTTACCGGTTTAACCTACAGGGAATGGTCGACCGGTTTGGCATAGATCGAGTTGCGGAAGCCTATGATTATACCCTTGACTACGTCCGTATCTGCGATGACCGGGTTAGAAAACAGGTCTTCTGCCGTCTTCTCATGGATGAGTCCATAAATTCCGCGCCGTTGACTCGTTTGTTCGGAATGGAGCTTGGCAGGACCAGGGTGGAGGAGACGGAAGTCTATGTGTTTGAGACAGACCAATGGGAGAAGCAGCCTGAGCCCTCAGACCCGGAAAATGATCTGCTCGGAGTATATTACCTCTGCGGTATTGTTGGGGTTGGATGTCTCATCCTCTTCCTGGGGTATTTTGCGTGGCTCAGTATGAAATCTCTTCGGAAAGAACCGAAGAAGATGTTTGCCCCTGAAAACGCGGCCTATTTGATCGCCTTTGCGATTTGTCTTGTTTATGCCGTGAGTACCGTGTCTGTCCTTCGGCGCAACAATGCGTCATTCTATTTTGCGATCGTTCTTGCCTGTGTCTGGCGTTTGAGCTGGAATCGACCTTCCGGTGAGACGAAAAAGGAGCTCATCCCATGACGATTTCCGTGATTATTCCGGTTTACAACGTGGAACAATATCTTTCGCGCTGTCTTGAATCTGTCTTGAGGAATCATACGTCGGATTGCGAGGTTTTGTTGATCGACGACGGCGCGACTGACGGCAGCGGAAAAATCTGCGACGAATACGCCGGGCGTTATCCCAATCTGATTCGGGTGATCCATCAGGAAAACGGCGGACTTGGCGCCGCCCGGAATACCGGTATCGAAGCGGCAACGGGGGAATGGCTCCTGTTTTTGGACAGTGACGACACCATTGCCCCGGAAACGCTTTCCGTCCTGCAGGAGGCGGCGAAGACGCCTGGTGTGCAGATTGTTGGTTTTCAGTACTGCACCGACGACGGTGCAGGAAAGCTCACGCCGGGAGAGGACAACTTCCCGCCGACCAATCATCCGTTCACATTGGCTGACCGCCCGGAGTTTTTGCTCTCTCCGCCCTCTGCGGCTTTTCGCCTGTGGCACCGGGCACTTTTCATGGAATCGGGAATCCGCTTTCCCGCACGGGTCTGGTATGAGGACATCCGCACTACCGTCAAGTTGTTCTGCTTGGCTTCTGGAATCATCGTTTTGCCCGATCCGCTTTATCGGTATTTACAGCGGCCCGGGTCCATCATGAGCAATCAAAATCTGGACCGGAATCGGGAGATTATGGATGCTTTTGACGATATACTTTCCTGGTTTTATGAGCAAAGTGCGTCCGAAACATATCAGAGTGAGCTTTGCGCACTGACCGTGGAGCACGTTCTTTTAGCGGCCTCTGTCCGTGTCGCAAGATTAGATCCCCGGCATAAGCTGTTGCCGGAGTTTCGTGCTTATTTGGATAATGCTTTTCCGGATTGGACAGATAATTCGTACCTGCGTCAGCTTCCCAGGCTGAAATCCCTTGCTCTTCGCCTGGTTCGGGGCAGACATTACAGGCTTTTATCGACGCTGTTTCGATTGAAAGGTTAAATATGTTGTTCTCTGTAATTGTTCCCGTGTATAATGTCGCGGCATACTTGCCCAAGTGCATGGATTCTCTGCTTCGGCAGGACTGTCAAAGCTGGGAGATTATTCTGGTGGACGATGGCTCCACAGACGGAAAAAGCGGTGCCCTCTGTGATGAATATGCCGAAAAGTACCCGGAGCTGGTACGGGTGATTCATCAGACCAACGGTGGCCTGGGTGCCGCCCGGAACGCTGGCGCGGAGGAAGCGAAAGGGGAGTACCTGTTCTTTATTGACAGTGATGACTGGATTTCGAAAAATACCCTTTCCCGGCTGACGGAGGAGGTTGAAAAGACCCACGCGGATATGTACGTGTTCACTTTCCGCTACATTGCCGATGACGGAGAAACGCCCGCAGAGTCCCGCCCTTCCGGCAGTCCGACAGGCTTACATACTCTGCGGGACACGCCGGACATTCTTCTGGACCCGCCGGGTGCCACAATCCGAATCTGTCGGAGTGGACTTTTTCTGAATACCGGCATTCGCTTTCCGGGCCGGGTCTGGTATGAGGATCTCTGCACCACGCCGAAACTCCTTATGGAAGCAGAAACCATTGTCTATCTGGACGATGCGTTTTATTATTACTATACCCGTCAGGGTTCCATCATGCGCAATTCCAGCCTGCGGCGGAATCTGGAGATTCTGAATGCGCTGGAGACTGTGCGGAGCTATTACGAAGAGAAGGGGGTTCTGGATATCTACAGGCCCCAGCTCACAGTGCTGGCGGTAGACAATTGCTGCGCCGCCGCCCAGCGGGTGCTGATGGCGGACCCCAAGGCGGACTTCCTGCCGGAGTTTCTGGACTATGTGAAACAGAATTATCCCGACTACCGGGAGGAGCCCATGCTGAAACGGCTTGGAAAAAAGAAGCTGATTTTGCTCCGTCTCCTGGAGGGACAACACTACCGGCTTGCCAGGGCTATGTTCCTCCTTGCTGGAAAAATTAAATAAATATGTGAGGAATCCCGTTGTGATTTCAAAAATCAAAGGATTGTTTAAGAAAAAAGAGGGCGTTCTCGTTTGGAACACCTTTATGCTGATGATCCTGACCTTTTCTACGCAGTTTTTATCTTTTATCGTTGTGCCTTATGAGACCCGCGTGCTTGGAAAAGTGACCTACGGCGTTTTGAGCGTGGCGATGAAGGTGGCGCTCTATGTTCAGATTGTCATTGACTTTGGATTTATCCTGTCTGCAACGGAGGAAGTGTCCAAGCACCGGGATGATCCCCACCGGCTCAGTGTGATTATGACTGCCGTCACAATCGGCAAACTGATTCTTTCGCTGGCGGCGCTTATTATTTTGACGATTCTCTGTCTGACGCTTCCCAAATGGGATGGCAGACTGAAGCTTTATCTGGCGTTCTTTGCGGCGCAGGCACTGAACGCGATGATGCCGGACTACCTTTATCGCGGCTTGGAGAAAATGACAGCAATCACGGTACGTACGGTTTTGATTCGTATTTTCACGACTGTTGGCATCTTTTTGCTGCTGAAGACGCCGGAAGATTTGTTTGTCATTCCCTTACTTACCGCGATTGGAAACGCTGTGGCCATTGGAGCTTGCTTTCTTGACGCGAAAAAGCGGTTGCATGTTGGCTTTTGCAAGGTCAGCCTCCGGGATGTTTTGACCCGATTACGAAAATCCGGCGTTTTCTTTTTCTCACGCTTTGCCTCCACCATGTATTCGACTATGAATACCTTGGTGCTGGATGCTGTGGCACCGGATGGAAGCGGCGACAGAGGCCTGTACGGTGTTTCCAATCAGTTGATGGACACAGGGAAGAACGCAGTGTCGCCCATCTCAGACAGCCTCTATCCTTACATGGTAAAGAATCACGATTACAGGATGGTAAAGAAAGTTCTGCTGATTGTGGAACCGATTATCGTTGCATTCTGCGGAATTGTCTTTGCCGTCGCGCCATGGTTCTGTGCGGCGATTTTCGGGGAAGAATATCGGGACGCCGGGAATGTGCTTCGTGTCATGCTGCCCACGGCAGTGGTGATTCTTCCCAGTTATATCTGCGGATTCCCCATGCTTACCTCCATGGGGCTCGCTAAGTATGCCAACTATTCCACAGTTTTCGGCTCAGTTATTCACATTATCAACCTTGCGATTCTTTACTTCACCGGAAATATGACGATGATTACCCTTGGCGCCGCAATGTCCGTGGCAGAGATTTTGATTTTTGGATACCGTCTGACAGTCATTTGGCTCCATCGGGACCGCTTGAAGGAGAATTATCATGTCGATGCTTCATAGTATAGCAGTGAAGACTGTGCGCTCTCTCACGCCCGTCCGGAAAAACCGGGTTGTTTTTTCCAGCTACGGAGGCCGGGGCTACTCCGACAGCCCGAAAGCCATCTGTGAGGTTCTGCGCCAAAGTGGAGAGGATCTGGATCTGATCTGGCTCTGCAAGGACGAGGACGCTGCCGGGACTCTGCCGGAGGGCGTCCGGGCCGTTCCGACTACCGGGCTGAAAAAGGTTCGGGCGATGGCTTCCGCCAAGGTTTGGGTAGATAATTGCCGGAAGTATGACTCTCATAAGAAGAAGAACCAGATCTATATGCAGACCTGGCACGGTTTTGCGCTGAAAAAAATCGAACGGGACGCGGAGAGCATTTTGGAACACTCTTATGTGGAAGCGGCCAAGCGTGACTCCGCGCAGTGCGATGTGATTATTTCCGGAAGCGGCTTTATGTCAAAAATTTATCGGGAGTCCTTCTGGTATCAGGGCGCCGTGATGAATACGGGAACACCAAGAAATGACATTTTTTACACGGATCATGCTCTCCTGCACGCCAAAGTTTGCAAGGCATTAGGTCTGCCGGAGGAGCGAAAGCTTGCTCTTTACGCCCCTACCTTCCGGGACGATCATTCCGTGGAAGCCTATCGGCTTGACGCGGATATGGTCCGCAGAAAGTGCGAGGAAAACTTCAAGGGGGAGTGGACAGTATTGATCCGGCTCCATCCCAACGCCGCGTCCCAATCTGCCGGACTGTTTGCCTACGACGGAGATCGGCTTGTGGACGCTACGACCTATCCCGATATGCAGGAGTTGCTCTGCGCGGCGGGCCTGCTGATCACTGACTATTCCTCTTCCATGTTCGACTACGCCTTGACCGGCAAGCCGGTGGTACAGTTTGCCATTGACATTGAAAGCTATCAAAAGGATCGGGATTTCTATTTCCCGCTGGATCAGCTTCCTTTCCCGCTTGCCAGAAGCGATGAGGAATTAGAGACGATCCTGACGGATTTGCAGCCTCTTTGGACCAACTCGGCCTGGGCGGAATTTACGAGAGAACACGAATTCTGCGAGGACGGTCAGGCGTCGATTCGATGCGCAGCGATAATACTCCAACAGATTCGGAAAGAGGATTGACCATGTACATGATCGTGGAACAGACTGACGCCTATCCGATGCGGATGTGCTATCGACCGGAGACTGGGGATTTTGTCGAAAGCGGATATGTCTCACTTTTCCACGATCGGGGGTTTCCTTATCCTTACGGCTGGATCGAGGGTTCCGGAACGCCGCCTTCTCCGCATTGGGACTGCTTGCTGCTCAGCGAAGGAAAATATGAGCTTGGTGATCGGGTGGCGATCAAGGTCGTGGGTGTTTTTCGCCGAGGAGACGGCGACCATAAATATTTGGCTGTGGAGCCAACACGCAGAGTATCCGATTACGACGAGTTGACTGACAATGAAAAAGACGCACTGCATCGACTTTACCCCCGTGTAGGCAAAGGGGAAGGCTGGTTCGGACGGGAGATGGCGTCGTGGTGCATGGAGCACTGCGAAAAATCGTTGTAAATTATTGCGAAACACTTTGGCGGAGGAGATAGACAATGAAACGTGTGATTACCTATGGAACCTTTGATTTGCTTCACTACGGCCATATCAACCTGCTCCGCAGAGCAAAGGCCCTGGGAGATTATTTGATTGTGGTATTATCTACCGATGAATTCAACTGGAATGAGAAGCAGAAGAAGTGTTATTTCAGCTACGAGATTCGCAAGCAGCTTCTGGAAGCGATTCGATATGTGGATCTGGTTATTCCCGAGGAAAACTGGGAACAGAAGATTTCTGACGTCAAGGAATACCATGTGGACACCTTTGTGATGGGCGACGACTGGGCAGGGAAATTTGATTTTCTGAAGCCCTACTGTGAAGTAGTCTACCTGCCCCGTACTCCCGAAATCAGTACCACGCAGATCAAACAGGACTTGAATCAGAAGGATTGAGGCATGAAGGATTATTTCGGCAGGGAAGCAGACCTAAGCGGCAAGAAGCTCTGGCTGCTGGACATGGACGGTACCATCTATATGGAGGACCGACTTTTTGACGGCACCCTGGAGTTCCTTTCTCAGATTCGTGCCCGAGGCGGGCGCTGCGTGTTTATTACCAATAATTCCTCCAAGTCTGTGCGGGACTATTTGACGAAGGTTCAGAAAATGGGCATCCCGGCAGGGGAGGAGGATTTCTTTACTTCTGCCCAGGCTGCGGTTTTGCTGCTGCAATCCCGTTTTCCGGGGGCCAGGGTATATTGCCAGGGAACGGAAAGTTTGGCAGAAGAGCTGCGTCGGGGTGGGATCGATGTTCGGCTGGATGTAGAGCCCGTGGACGTGGTACTGACTGGCTTTGATCTGGAACTGACTTCCGAAAAGCTTCGGCGGACCTGCCAGATTTTGACGGAGCAGAAGGACGTGGCCTATTACGCCACGAACCCGGACCTGGTCTGCCCTGTCAGCTTTGGCTATGTGCCGGACTGCGGTTCCATGAGCATAATGATTCGCAACGCCACTGGCAGGGAGCCTATCTTCATCGGAAAACCTGAGCCGACAATGATTCAAATCGTGATGAAACGATTTGGTTTCAGTCCCGAACAGACGGTTGTAGTGGGGGACCGGGTCTATACCGATATTGCTGCCGGTGTTCGTGCCGGAGTAACCACTGTTGGCGTGCTGTCCGGCGAAGCCAATGTGGAGGATTTCAAGGCCGGACCTTGTCCGACCTATCTGTTTGACAATATCAAGGAGCTCCTGCGTGCTGTGGAATGATTCATCCGAATAGATTGGCTGCAGCGGGATGCCTGCAGCCAATTTTTTGCTTGGGGAGGTGATTGAATGTCGCTGATTTCTGTGCAGGATTTGACCTTTGGTTATGACGGCAGCGCGGAGCTGCTGTTTGAGCATGCGAGTTTTCAACTGGATACCGATTGGTGTCTGGGTTTTGTAGGGCGAAACGGTAGAGGCAAGACGACTTTTTTGCGCCTGCTCTTGGGAGAGTATGAGTATCGGGGTTCAATCCGCGCATCTGTCGACTTCGATTATTTTCCATTTGCCGTTCCGGACCTTAGCCTGACCGCGAATCAAATTGCGTCGAAAGTTTGCCCGGAGCTGGAGCATTGGCGGCTGCTGCAGGAACTTGCTCAGCTGGAATTGAATGAAACTGTGCTGAACAGGCCATTTGCAACGCTTTCCAATGGGGAACGGACGAAGCTCCTGCTGTCTGCACTGTTTCTCCGGGAAAATCGATTTCTATTGATTGACGAGCCTACAAATCATCTGGACCTCCATGGACGTGAGGTTCTCAGCCGATATCTGCATACCAAAAAGGGGTTTATTTTAGTTTCTCACGACCGGGCTTTTCTGGATGGATGCATTGATCACGTCCTGTCCATCAATCGTGCTACCATTGAGGTTCAGAAGGGAAATTGCTCTACCTGGCTGGATACCCGACATCAGCAGGACGAATTTGAACTTGCGCAAAACGCAAAGCTGAAAAAAGAGATTTCCAGGTTGGAACAGACAGCAAAAGAAAAAGCCGGATGGGCGGACAAATCCGAACGGGAAAAGATCGGGTTTGATCCGACGAAAACCGAAAAGAGCATGGGGAGACGTCCTTACCTGGCAGCAAAGTCAAAAAAGGCCAATAAGCGTGCAAAAGCAATTTCCGGACGACAGGAAGCTGCTTTAGAGGAAAAGAGCAAGCTGCTGAAAAACATCGAAAAAGCAGACAGCCTACGGCTGCCAAGTCTGAACTATCGAAGTGAAGTTCTCTGTGAGCTCCGGGACGTTACGGTGGATTATGGAGATGGGCCGGTATTTCGGCCTGTCAGCTTCCGAATTCTTCGCGGAGACCGGTTGAATCTTGTTGGTTACAACGGGGCAGGGAAGTCCAGTCTGCTTCGTCTACTGGCTGGGGAGTCCGTTCCCTATTCCGGTGAAGTACGGGTATCCGGAGGTGTTGTAATCTCCTGGCTGCCCCAGGATACCAGCAGCCTTGCCGGATCATTGACGGAATATGCGGAGCGAGAAAGTCTGAATTACACGATGTTTTTAACCTTTCTGCGTAAGCTCGACTTTCAGCGAAGCCAATTTGATAAGCCCATGGAACAGTTCAGTATGGGGCAAAAAAAGAAGGTGCTGCTGGCGAAAAGCCTTTGCGAACCGGCGCACCTCTATCTCTGGGACGAGCCGCTGAACTACATCGACCTTCTTTCCCGAGGACAGATCGAGGAATTGCTGATGGAAAGTGATGCTTCGATCATGTTTGTTGAACATGACAGATTTTTCTGCGATCGGATTGCAACAGGAAGTGTAAAACTTCAAAAATAATTTTTTGCATGATAAATCGCCTGACTTCCGAAGAAGCCAGGCGATTTTTTAAATTTTCTGTAAATCGCGTTGTGTTGGTATGTTACTCAACCAGATCGTTGCCGGTCACAAAGCGGTACAGGTAGGTGACAACATAGCCACGGTTGCAGGGAGTCGCAGCGTTGAATTTGCCCTCCTCGCCCTTCTCCAGGCCATTTTCGTAGGCCCAGATGGCGCCGTCGTAGTACCACTGGTTGGTATTAATATCAGAGTAGGGATTTTCGATGGTGTATTCAGGCTTGCCCATGGATGCGTACAGGAACTGGAGAATCTCGCTGCGGGAGCAGGTCTTGCTGGGGCTGAACTGATCCGGCTTGGTGCCGCCGGTGATCCCGTTCTTCACAGCCCACATCACAGCCTTGTGGGCCCAGTGTTTATCGCTCACGTCCTTGAAGGGATTGCTTTCCACTTCCTCCTCTGGTCTGTCATTGGCAGCCCAGAAGAACACCATGGCGTCACTGCGCAGGACGGTCCGCTCCGGCATAAAGTGGGTAGGATCCACGCCGCCGGTGACAGTCTCATCCAGGGCCCACATCACGGGATTGAAGAAGAAGTCCTCGTCCTCAACATCCTCGAAGGGGTTCGCCAGCTTTTCGATCTCCTCGGTCTTGGTCTCGCCGCAGCGGGCGCAGGTGAAGGTCTGCTGGCCGGGGGCCT
>JAGABH010000138.1 GCA_017614755.1 Oscillospiraceae bacterium | reverse complement strand
CAAGCTGCTGGAGGGGGGCTTGTATCCCTATACCCGGCGGTATCTGGGGACCTTTGCCAACCACTTCTCCACCATTGGCCTGATCGGCATGAACGAAATGGGCCTGAACGCCAAGTGGATCGGCAAGGACATGACCCATCCCGAGACCCAGGAGTTCTCCAAGCAGGTTCTCAACCATATGCGGGAGCGCCTGTCCGACTATCAGGAGAAGTACGGCGACCTCTACAACCTGGAGGCCACTCCCGCCGAGTCCACCACCTACCGCTTCGCCAAGCATGACAAGGCGGACTTCCCCAATATCATCACCGCCAACATGAACGGCACCCCCTACTACACCAATTCCTCCCACCTGCCCGTGGGCTATACGGAGGACGTCTTCTCCGCCCTGGATATTCAGGACGAGCTCCAGACCCTTTATACCTCCGGTACCGTCTTCCACGCCTTCCTGGGGGAGAAGCTGCCCGACTGGAAAGCGGCCGCCAATCTGGTGCGGAAGATTGCCGAAAACTATCGCCTGCCCTATTACACCCTGAGCCCCACTTATTCCGTCTGCCCGGATCACGGCTACCTCTCCGGCGAGCAATATACCTGCCCCCACTGCGGCAAGAAAACCGAGGTCTACTCCCGGATCACCGGCTACTACCGGCCGGTCCAGAACTGGAACGACGGCAAGACCCAGGAGTTCAAGGATCGGAAGGTCTATGACGTGGGCTACTCCCTGTCCAACCGTTTCCGGGAGCAGTTGAGCGCCGCCGCGGCCCCCGCCGCAGCGCCCTCCGCCGTGACGCTGGAGACTGTATCCGCCGCCCCTGTCAACGCCGCGGCACCTTCCCCCAAGGGGGAAGGCAATGACCTGCTCCTCTTCACCACCGCCACCTGTCCCAAGTGCGTTATGGCCAAGAAATTCCTGGCTGATGCGGGCATTGCCTATGAGACCGTGGTAGTGGACAACAACCCGGAGCTTGCCAGAAAGTACGGTGTCCGTCAGGCGCCCACCCTGCTGGTGCTGGAAAGCGGCGTCGAGGTCCGGCGCATCGAGAATCCCTCCAACATCCGCCGCTTCTGCGAGGAAGCATAACAAATTATTATCCCGGACAGGGGACGGCTTCTTGTCCTGCCGCGCAGGACAGAAAGCCGTCCCTTTTTGCGAAATTGACAGTTTGAAAAAATTTTTACAGATTTCGTTAAACCTTTTCGCTCTTTGAAGGGTCTTATATATGGAAGCGCTTGAAAATGAGAAAATTCTTAAGCCCTGGATCATTTCGGCTTTTTCAGCGTCTTATAGTACGGACGCAGAAAATCCAGCGTTTTCCAAAGAACAAAAACAGAAACGGAGAAAAACGAAATGAAGAAACTGAACCGACTGGCAGTTCTGGCCCTTTGCCTGGCCCTGATCTGCTCCCTGCTGCCCCAAGTAAGCCTGATCGCCCACGCCGCGACCTACTCCGGAACCTGCGGCGCGGAGGGTGATAACCTGACCTGGACCCTGGACACCGAAACCGGCCTGCTGACCATCGAAGGCAGCGGGGAAATGGCGGACTATGGTAGGCTTCCTTTTGCACCCTGGTATGATGAGGGGGCGATTATTACCGCGATTTCCTTCCCGGAGGGCCTGACCTACATCGGCGAATTTGCATTTCATGAGTGCTCTGCTCTGACGGAGCTTACGTTCCCGGAGAGTCTGACCGAGATCGGCTACGGCGCATTCGACTACTGCACCGGCCTGCATACCGTCGTCTTCCCAGAGGCTCTGAAAAAGATCGGTGACTATGCCTTTTTCGAGTGCGCCGCTTTGACCGCTGTGACAATTCCGGCCGGGGTGAAATCGATTGGCAGGGGTGCCTTTGTGGGCTGCACCTCCTTGACTCAGATTAACGTTGCCCCCGAAAATGCGAAATACAGCAGCCGGGACGGCGTGCTGTTCAACGCGGCAGAAACCTATCTGATCCAATATCCCGTCGGCAGGACGGACACAGCCTATGCGGTCCCGGAAGGAGTGAAGTCCATCGGCGAGGAGGCATTTGAATGCTGCTCCAGTCTGAGCTCCGTTTCCTTCCCCGAGGGACTGAGGTGGATCGGCATGGCAGCCTTCTGCGACTGCACCGGCTTGACCGAATTGAGCTTCCGGGAGGGCCCGCTGAATATCGGCTGGTTCGCGTTCTACGGATGTTCCGGCCTGACCAGCGTGACCCTGCCAAACGGTGTTTCTGAAATTGGTGATTGGACTTTTGAGCACTGTACCGCTCTGACTGAGGTCACCCTGCCGGATGGCCTGAGGAGGATTGGTCTCGGCGCGTTTAAGAATTGCGACGCCCTGCGCTCCGTAACAATCCCGGCATCCGTGAACACCATTTTTAACGAGGCCTTCGGGTATTATGCCGATGAAGAGACCGGAGAGTTCGGCAAGGTAGAGAACTTTACGATCTACGGCGTCAAGGGCTCCGTGGCGCAGAACTACGCCGAAGAAAACGACTTTACCTTTGTTCCCCAGACGGGCAATAATCCCTTTGAGGACGTCCATGAGGATGACCTTTTCTTCACCCCTGTGATGTGGGCGGTCTCCGGTTCCGTTTCCCGCGGTGTGGACGATACCCATTTTGCCCCGGAGCGGACCGTCATGCGCAGTGACGCCATGGTGTTCCTCTGGGCGGCCAACGGCCGGCCGGAATTTACTGCTACTGACAAGACCTTCAAAGATGTGAAGGAGACACACTGGGCCTACAAGGCTGTGATGTGGGCAGTGGAGAACGGCATCACCGGCGGCACCAACACTGCGGGCACCGAGTTCAGCCCCTCCCGCACCTGCTCCCGCAGTGAGATTCTGCAGTTCCTGTATGCAGCCATGGGCAAGCCGGGATACAGCATCGAAAATCCCTACTCTGATGTGAATGACCGGCATTGGTACAAGGACGGCGCCATCTGGGCCTTTGAGAACGGCCTGGAAAAGGGCGAGAGCGGCGAGTTCCATGCCAAGACCCCCTGCACCCGCGGCTATGTCGTCACCTACCTCTACCGGTATTTTACCGGGCTGAAGCTGGCGGAGTAGAGCGATAGGCAATAGGCATTAGGCAACAGGCAATAGGAGACAGGGAACGGGCGTACAGTGTGTGCCCGCTCCTCCCGCCCCGATACGCCCTGAACTCTGAACGCCGAACCATAATCCATGAGCAATAAGCAGCAGCAAGAGGTTCCCTCGGGAGCCTCTTGCTTTTTCTGCCGAAACGTGCTAAAATATCCACGCAAAAACACCCACGGAGGCGATAGAATGATCCGATACGCAAACGCCGTGTCCTCGGAGGATTTGGCGAATCTGAAGGCGTCCATTGAAAACGTGACCCTCCGGAAGGCACTGATTGCCCTGGCCATGCTGGCGGCGGCCATCATCCTGGTGAGGGTCATTCTCATGGCTGCAGATCGGCTGCTGAGGCGCACCAAACTGGACGTGAGTATGCACCGCTTTATCAAAAACGTCCTGCGGATTCTGCTTTACTTCGTGGCCCTGCTGGTGATTGCCTCCTACCTGGGCATCGACATCACGGCCCTGGTGGCCCTGCTCAGCGTCCTGACTCTGGCGGTGTCCCTGTCGGTGCAGAACGCCCTGTCCAACGTGGCGGGAGGCCTGCTGGTCATGGGCACCAAGCCCTTCAAGAAGGGTGACTTTGTCTCCATCGACGGGATGACGGGTGTGGTGGACGAAATCTCCATGGTTTACACCAAGTTCCACACCATCGACAACCGTTCCGTCCTGATTCCGAATTCCAAGGTCTCTGCCGCCACGGTGGAGAACTACAGCTCCTTCCCCAAGCGCCGCCTGGAGCTGACGGTATCCGCCTCCTACGACGCCGACCCGGACCGGGTGATGAAGGCCCTGCGCACCGCCGTGGACCGCTGCGAGCCGCTGGAGGGGGAGGAAATCTGCGCTGCCATCGAGGAGTTCGGTGATTCCGCCATCTCCTACCACATCCACTTCTGGATTCCCTCGGAGCGGTTCATTGATACCCGTTTTGCCCTGCGTACCTATGTCTGGGAGGCCTTCCGGGCCCATGACATTGAAATGACCTATCCCCATTTGAACGTCCATATCAAAAACCAATGAGCGTTGATGAGCTATGAGTAAATATTGGCTGCGGCTGGACAATGCCGCTTTGATCTTTCCTGCCATTCGCCGCCGACGGTGGGCGAATGCCTTTCGGGTCTCTGTCACCCTGGCGGAGCCGGTGGACCCGGCTGTTTTGCAGCAGGCCGTGGAAGACCTGATGCCCCGGTTCCCATCCATGTATGTCCGGCTGAAAACCGGTGTTTTCTGGTACTATCTGGAAGAGCTGTCCGCCCCGCCCGCAGTGCGGGAGGACTTTGCCTATCCGCTGACCCTGATGCAGGATAAGGAGCTCCATACCTGCTGCCTGCGGGTGATGTATTTCCGGGACCGGATCGCTGTGGAGTTTTTCCACTCCCTTACCGACGGCACCGGCGGCATGACCTACCTGAAAACCCTGGCGGCCCGTTATCTCGCCCTGAAATACGGGGTGGAGATTCCGGCGGAGGAGGGGATACTGGATTGGCAGGAGGCCCCCAGGCCGGAGGAGCTGGAGGACAGCTTCGTCCGCAACACCAACGGCATGGTGCTCAACGACCACGAGCCGGACGCCCTGGTGATGGGGGGCACCCGGGAGTGGGATTTTCTCCACCTGACCACCGGAATCATCCCCACGGAGGCCCTTTTGGAGGCGGCGCACCGGCACAACAGCACGGTGACTGTCTTTTTGGCCGCCGTCATGGAACAGGCTATTTTGGAATATCAGGCGGACCGCTGCCCCAATCGCAAGCGCCGGAAGCCAGTCAAGGTCACAGTTCCCATCAATCTTCGGCGGCTCTACGGCAGCAAGACCCTGCGAAACTTCGTCCTGACCCTGAACCCCGGGGTGGACCCCCGGATGGGGGACTACACCCTGGAGGAGCTCTGCAAGGTCATGGCGGCCCAGCTGGCCGCCGAGGGCACCCCCCAGCAGATGGCCGGCCGCATTGCGGCCAACGTCACCCCTCAGCAGATTGCGGCGATCCGGGCGGTGCCCCTGTGGCTCAAGAACATTATCATGGGCATCATCTATACCCAGCGGGGCGAGACCAAGGGCTGCATCAACCTGTCCAATCTGGGCCGGGTTCGTCTGCCGGAGGCCATGACGCCCTATGTGAAGCGGATGGAATTCATCATCGGCCCCCAGCGCAGCTATCCCAACAACTGCTCCGTGGCCAGCTTCGGCGATGAGACCTTCGTGAACATGATCCGCAACATCCGGGAGCCCGAGCTGGAGCGGCGCTTCTTCTCCCGTCTGGTGGAGCTGGGCGTTCCCGTAGCAATTGAAACCAATTCCCGCGAATCCAGCCAAAGGAGCTGAAAGAACGATGTACTGTGTCAAATGCGGCGTTCGGCTGCCGGAGGGAACGGAGCGCTGTCCCCTCTGCGAGACGCCGGTGTGGAACCCGGAGGGCGTGCCCGCCGCGGAGCCTACCTTTTCCGACCGCTATCCCATCCCGCCCAAGAGCCGCCGCTATCCCATTCTGGCGTTCCTGACCGCGTTCCTGACCGCGGCCAGCCTTTCGGCCCTGATTTTCTGCCTGACCAATCTCCACGGGGTCTACTGGTCCGGCTATGTGATGCTGGGCTGTGCGCTGTTTTATTTTGCCGTGGTCTTTCCCTTCTGGTTTGAGCGTCGGGAGCCCTTGATCTTCATTCCGCTGGCCTTTGTGCTGACCTGCGGATACCTGCTTTATATCTGCCTCTACACCGGCGGCAAATGGTTCCTCTCCTTTGCCTTCCCTCTGACCATGCTGCTGGGCGTCCTGGTGACGGCGGCGGTGGCCATCTTCCGGATCGGCAAGCGCCACCGCCTGGTGAAGACCGGCGTTCTGCTGATCGCCATCGGCTGCTCCACCATGCTGGTGGAGCTGTTCCAGCACATCACCTTCGGCGGCGAGATGTTTACCTGGTGTCTCTATCCGGTTTGCGCATTCTCCCTGATGGGGCTGTTCCTGATCCTCTGCGGCGTGATCCCGCCCTGGCGGGCCTATTTCGAGCGAAAGCTGTTTATGTAGCCCAAACCAAAATCCATTTGCAGGGGCCGAAGGCGGAGAGTCACGGAGTTTGACCGCGTCGGCCCCTTTTGCTGCGTGTCGCGCCTGCGGAAACGACGCCTCCGCAGGCCCATTTCGCTGCCGGAAAACCGCTGACAAAAAAGAATAAAAAAGTTGAAAAAAGTGAAAAATAGTGCTTGACATTTGATAGGGGGCGTGCTATTATATCGGAGCGCTCGCGAGAAAAGGACAGCAAAGGACCGGAAGCGCGGCGCGGTTGTACCTTGAAAATTAAACAACGAGAAACATGAACAAACACCATGGACAAAGATCAGATGGAAACATCTGAGAGTTGTTCTGGAATGTCAATTGTAAGGATTGAGATTGCAAGAACAGCCAACAAAAATTCTTGAGTAAGCTAAGAGCGAACCAAGTAAAATGATTTGAGCGCAGCGGTGAAGAACGGCTGCGTTTAGATACCAT
>JAGABH010000137.1 GCA_017614755.1 Oscillospiraceae bacterium | reverse complement strand
TTTCTCTCACGGCGCAGATACTCACAAAACCTTACAATTCGGACAGCAAACCGAAAAGCTTTTTCCGAACCATACCGACCTCCATAATGCGAGAAGCCGTCACAAATCACTTGTCACTTCTCACCTGTCACTTGTCACTTGAGGAAGAAAGCCCCCGTCTCATTAAGAGACAGGGGCTTTCTTCCTCTGCGGTACCACTCTTATTGCCGCAGCTTGGCTGCGGCCGCTCGAACATGGTGTAACGCCCATGAAACGCCCTGATCTACTGAGTTTCCCGTTCGGCAGGGTGCTCGGGGAGGATCCGCAGCGGACCGGAACACCGCCTTACACCAACCGGCGGCTCTCTGTGCTTCCAAAGCACGCTGCACGTTCCCTTCAACGCATGATATTGAATTGATTGTGGGGTCGTAGGGGACGGGTTCCCTGTCCCGATCTCGGAGGCTTGGTCGGCGGGAGGCGGAACACCCCCCTACGGGCGGGTGCATCCCGTGGCGCACAGGTGTGCGCCGCTACAGGGCGTTTCGTATCCCTCGTTTCCGATTGCCTGTTCTCGATTGCCTGATTACGGCTGATAATTCTTGCCGAATTTCAGGTTGGCAAACTTGGCGGTGGTGCGCTCGTCCAGAGCGGGCATGACTCGGGTGGCTGCCTTGGGGTCGGGCTTGGGCTCGGCCTTGGGGCGGGGCGTTTCGCCGGTAATGCTGGCGACGCTCTGCTCGATGGAAGCGGCGATGTCCTCGGGCTTCTCCGTCTGGGGCAGCTCCGTGTGGGGGCGGCTGAGCTCCGGCTGGGGCCTGGGCAGGTCCTTCTCGGACTCGTAGTCATAGGCCTTGCGGACAGGCTTCGCCTTCTCCTGCGGGAGATCCAGCTTCTTCAAGGCTTCCAGGGTCTGCTGCTGTTGGGCGATCTGGGCTTCCACGGCGCTTATGAACTCCGCGGTGGCCTCCTTGGCCTGGCGCAGACGGTCGTTCTCCGCCACCACAGTGGCGTCGGCGTCCCGGCTGGCGGTCTGGGCCTCCTGCCTTGCCTTGGCCACCAGCTCGTCGCCCTTGCGCTGGGCTTCGGCCAGCATGGCGTCGCACTCTTCCCGCGTCTTCTCCGCGGCGGCTTTGAGGTGGGCTTCGTTGGCCCGATAGGCTTCCAGCCGCTCTACCAGGAGCCGCATTTTGCTTTTCAGCACGGCGTTTTCCTTGTAAAGCGTGACGTAGTCGTCCATCAGGGGCTCCAGAAACTCGTCCACGGATTTCATCACGTAGCCGCCGATCTTGGCTTTTTCAAAAGAAACTTCCTGTAAATCTTGGGGTGTCAGCATTGCATGACGCTTCCTTTCTGTGTCTGATCGGTCGTGCCGCAAGGGTCGGGATTAGAAGTAGACGCCGCTGTTTTCCAGCTCTTCCACCAGGTCTCCGACGATCTCCACGTTGAAGGGAGTCAGAATGTAGGTGGAAATGGCGACCTTCTTGATCTTCCCGTCCAGGGCATAGGCTACGCCGGAGAGGAAGTCCACCAGTCTGCGGGCCACGTCCTTGTTGGTGGATTCCAGATTCAGCACAACGGCCTTCTTGTCCCGCAGGTGGTCGGCGATTTCGGAGACCGTGTCAAAGCGGTCGGGCTTCACCAGGATTACCTGCATGGAGGAGTTGTTGTTCAGGTTTACCACTCTGGCCGGGCCGGAACGGCGGGCGTTGTTGTTGGCCTGGGGCTCCGGAGCGGCAAAGCTGGAACGGCGGGGAGAGGGAGCGGGCTCGGGTTCGGGCTCCAGATCGTCTTCCTCGTCGTAATCGTATTCATCCATATCGTCTTCGTTGTAGGGGCGGGTCAGTTTTTTCAGTTCATCCATTAATCCCATGGTGCGGTTCCTCCTATATATATGTATCGAATCGAAGTTCTAAACTATGTGTAGTGGCGGGGCCCAAAAATCGCGGTGCCCACGCGGATCATGGTACTGCCCTCGGCAATGGCGTCCTCGAAGTCGTCGCTCATACCCATTGACAGACATACCATAGAGACATTATCGTATTTTTTGGACGCAATGTCAATATAAAGATTTCTCATTTTCGCAAAATATTTACAATTATCGCCTTTTTTTTCGGAAATTGGGGGGATTGCCATGAGTCCCCGGAGGAAAATGCCGGGGTACTCCCCTGCCTTCGCGGCAATTTCCAGAGCTTCGGCCGGGGTGAAGCCCCCCTTCTGGGGTTCCTCTCCGATGTTGATTTCCAGCAAAATCTCCTGCCGGAGCCCCATCCGCAGGGCGGCTTTGTTGACAGCCTCCAGCAGCTCTGTCCGGTCTACCGACTGGATCAGGTCCACCTGGCCCACCACCTTGTTGACCTTGTTGGTCTGCAAATGGCCGATGAAGTGGAGGGGCTTGCCCTCGTAGGCCCCCAGAACCTTCTTCTGCACCAGCTCCTGAACCCGGTTCTCGCCGCAGCAGTCCACCTTGGCGGCCACGGCCTCCCGGACCCGGTCGGCGTCGTTCATCTTGGTGGCCGCGCAGAGCAGAATTTCCCTGGGGTCCCGGCCCGCGGCCCGGGCGGCGGCCTCCATTCTGGCCCGCAGATCGGCAATGTTTTCTGCGATACTCATTTTACCATGACCTTTCCGTTAAAGATTTCTTCGGTGGTGAGGATAATTTCGTCGTCCGGCCAGAGGTTTTTTGTGCTGGACTTGTCCAGCTCCACGATGAAGCTGTCGCCGTTGTCGTAGATGATATTGATCGGCTTCCAAGCGGCCTCGGCACCCTCTAAGACATAGACGCCGCTGCGGCCCTCCTCGTCCACGTAGATGGCGGTCTTCGGCACCCGCAGGCCCGAGCGGTCCTCAAAAATCAGATCGGCGGTCTCGGTCCGGGCGGACACCGCTTCCTGAATGTAGGACTCCGAGGACAGCACCAGAATGCAGATGTCCGCCTCCGAGGGGGAGATTCGCTCCACCTTCATCCGCACGGTCCCATAGAAATCATAGGCAAAGTTCACGTCAATCCGGTCTCCGGGCTCCAGGGTCTTCAAGTTCTGGCTGGGAACCAGGGCGGCAAAGTACCATTTTGGCGAGGTGACCAGCTTGCCCAGGGCGCCGGTCTCCCGGCGGGTGAGGCCCTCGTATTTTTTCAGGGCGGAGACGGTGGCGGTCTCCAAAAAGGCGGGGGTGAGCTCGTACTCGTAGCCGTCAGCCACCCCGGAGAAAAAACCGGAAACGGGCGCCGTCACCACGCCGGCCTCGGCGCCGGCCTCGGCCCGGAGCGCATCCAGCCTGCCCTGGGCCTCCCGGATTCGGTCCTGAATGGCCTCTGCGTCGGCGCTGTTGATATAGCGCCGGAGCAAAAGGGGCTTCATGCTCTCCGCCGCCTCGTCTGCCAAGGGGTATTCCCGCCGGGCCGCCGCGGTTGTAACCTGGTTCATCAGCTCCAGAATGTCGGAATCCAGGGCGGCGGAATCCAGCTCCGCGCCGGAGAAGGAATAGGCATATTTCATCTGGGAGATTTCCTCCTCCAGAGTGTCGATCCGGTCCTGGAGTTCCTTGGCGGCCTCGTTGCGGTAGGCCACGGCTACGGTCTGGCCCCGGCCCACCTTCTCGCCATCCCGACGGGTCGGAACAATGATGTCCCCCGCGCCGGCTTTGAGAATCTGCTCGGAACGCACTAAGAAGCCGGAGGTGGTGATTCCATCGCCGACTTCAAAGCGTACTGCCTTATAGGTGGTAAATCCGTCCCCCGAGAAGCGGGTCGCGGAAAAGACAAGATAGCAGGCCACCACACACAAAAGCGTGAAGAGCACCGCCTTCATAAATTTGTCCCCTTTCATGGGCAGAGCCTCCTTGGCACGCGCCGCGGGGGAGCCGCAGCGGCCAATCCGTCCGCTCAGGGGAACGGCGGGGGCGCAATGCGGGCCCCTTACGGACTGAGCTTCACCGGACGAGCCGGGACCACCGTGGATATCGCGTGCTTATAAATCATTTGCTGGCGGCCCTCGGAGACCAGGCAGACCACGAAGCTGTCGAAGCCCGTAATCACGCCCTTCATCTGAAAGCCGTTCATGAGAAAGACGGTGACAAGCTGGTGTTCCTTGCGCACGTCGTTCAAAAAAAGATCCTGAAGATTATCGTTTGCAGCCATGGGGATTACCTCGTTTCTATGTAGAATGGATAATCCTATGGTAGCAGGGTCTGCGGGTCGAATGCAGTTGAAAACTGCACGCGATCATTTTTCTATGATTTTTATTGCCGCGGCAGGCAGGTCAGCGCATTCGTCCGCGTACAGCCAGTGGATTGCCTCGTTTCGGCGGAACCAGGTGAGCTGCCGCTTGGCGTAGTTCCGGGAGGCCTGCTTGATCTGCTCGGCGGCCTGGGGCACGCTGCACTCCCCCCGGAGGGCGGCGGCCATTTCCTTGTAGCCGATGGCCTGCATGGCGGTGGTCTTGGGGTCCACGCCCCGGTCCAGCAGAGCCCGGACCTCTGCCTCCAGACCCTGCGCCAGCATCTGATCCACCCGGGCGTCCACCCGCCGGTAGAGCTTGGCCCGGTCCCGGAAGTTCAGCCCGATCCAGACGGGGGCATATTTGGGGGGCTTCAGCTTGGATTGGGCGTTGTGGTAGGACAGAGGCATTCCGGTAATGAGGAAGACCTCCATGGCCCGAATAATGCGCTTCCGGTCCGAGACGTGGAGCTTTTCCGCGGTCTCGGGGTCCGCGTCCATGAGCATATCGTAGAGGAAGGGAACCCCCTTTTCCTCGGCAATGTGCTCCACATATTCCCGCTGGGCGGGCCGGGAGGGGGCGGCAAAGGTCTCGCCCTTGATGAGGCTGTCCATATACAGGCCGGTGCCGCCGCAGACGATGGCGGTCTTCCCCCTGCCGTGGATGTCGGCAATGGCCTCGTCTGCCAGCTTCACATAGCGGCCCACAGAGAAGTCTTCCCCCGGCTCCGCCGCGTCCAGCAGCCAGTGGCGGACGCCGTCCATTTCGGCGGCGTCGGGCTTGGCGGTGCCGACGTTCATGCCGCGGTAGATTTGCATGGAGTCGCAGGAAACGACCTCGGCATCCAATTTTTTTGCCAGGGCCACCGCCAGCCCGGTCTTGCCGGAGGCGGTGGGACCGCAGATACAAATCAGGTTGTTCATTCGCTTGACATACGGAGGCTGCCGGTGCGTATCAGCTCGCGACAGAAGGCACAGTGTCCCGATCTGTCATTGCGAGCCAGTGCGTACACCGGCGCGGCAATCCGTTCTCCTTTTGCTTTGTTATTCAAACAGCCTCAAAAACAAATCCTCCCAGGTGGGATTCATGGAGTTGATCAGCTTGTTTTTCTTGCACGGTTCCAGCTTTTGATTTGCTTCTCCCGTTCAAATGCAATCAACGGCTCTCGGCCAGCTTCTTCACAATAGACGAACTTGGTGACGTTGTACCGAGCGGTAAAGCTGTACGGGTCTGCGTGATCCTTGTGCCCTCGAATTCTGATCGGAAGGTTGGAGGTGACGCCGGTATAAATCGTCGTATTGGTGTTGTTGGCAAGGATATAGATGAAAAAATGCTTTTCCATGGGATGCTCCTTGTTGGCGGGGGACGCGGATTGCCACGCCAGTGTGCGCACTGGCGCGCAATGACGGGGTTAGGTGATTCGCTTAAACTGCTTCTCCACCTGCCGTTTGGTCAGCACCGTACAGATGGGCCTCCCGTGGGGGCAGTATTTCAGGTCGGGATTGGCCAGAACCGTCTCCGCCAGTCTGCGGAGCTCCCCGGGGTCGGTGATATAGCCTGCCTTGATGGCGGCCTTGCAGGCGATGGTGTGCAGGGCCTCGTCCCGAAGCCGCTGGGGACTGTCCAGGCGGCCCTTTTGCAGGTGGTCGGCAATCTCGGAGAGGGTGGCTGCCGCGTCGGAGACCGGTATATCCGAGGGAATCTGCCGCAGCAGCAGGTCGCCCTGACCCAGATCGTCCAGGTCGTAGCCCAGACTCAGCAGCAGGTCCCGGTGTTCCAGCAGAACCGCGGCCTCTTCCCGGTCAAAGGCGCAGCTGAGAGGCTGCAAAAGAGTCTGGCCCACGATTTGAGTGCCCTGGGCCAGGAGGCGTTCAAAGTTAATCCGCTCGTGGGCGGCGTGCTTGTCGATTAGGATCAGCTCGTCCCCCTGCTCCACCAGAATGTAGGTGCGGAAGGCCTCGCCGATGTAGCGGAAGGACGGCGCCTTATCTACACCCGCCAGGGGCAGGGTGGCGTCGGGTGCGGCGTCAATTCCTTCCCCTTGCGGGGAAGGTGCCGAGCGCAGCGAGGCGGATGGGGCGGGGAACTCATTTGCTTGCGGCTGCCCGGGAGCGCCTGTTTGCTGCGAGTCCACCGCATCTGGGTCTTCGGGCAGCTCCACGGGGCTGTTCAGGGAGGCGGCCTTGACGGCCTCTTGCAGAGCCGGACCGGCGGGAGGCATCGGGTTCTTTTGCAGGGTCTTGGTCATCTGCTCGTATTCCCACCGGGTCATTGTATGCACCGGCGGCTTGGCGGCCTTGCGGTATTCCTCGGCGCTCATGGCCTTGAAAAAGCGGTTGTCGGGCTGGGGAGTCGCTGCGGCTTGCGGGCGGCCAATGGCCGCCCCTACGGGGGGAACGGGGACTTGCGGGCGCACACTGTCCGCCCCTGCGGACTCTGAATTCTGAACCCTGAGCTCTGAACCGGCTTTGTGCTCGAACCCCTCATTCTGCATTTGAAAGGGAACCTGCCCCGGTGTGCGGTTCAGGGCCCCCAGGACGCCGTAGTGGACGCAGTCGAAGATTTCCTTTTCGTTCAGGAATTTGACCTCGGTTTTGGCGGGGTGGACGTTTACGTCCACTGCCGTCAGGGGCATGGAGATATTCAGCACGCAGGAGGGAAAGCGCCCCACCATGAGCTGGTTGCGATAGGCTTCCTCCAGAGCTGCGGTGAGAGTCTTGGAGCGGATAAAACGGCGGTTGACAAAGAAAATCTGATTGGCCCGGGTGCCCCGGGTAGCGGTGGGCCTGGAGACATAGCCGGACACCCCCAGCTTTTCCCATTTGCTGTCCACCGGGACCATTTCCCCGGCGGCCTGACGGCCCAGCACCGCGTAGATGGCGGCCAGCTGCTCCCCGTCGCCGGGGGTTTGGAGCTGCGGTTGGCCGTCCTTAATCAGCCGGAAGGAGATTTCAGGATGGGCCAGAGCCTGCTTCTGGACGGCTCCCGCCGCAGCGGAGCCCTCCACAGTGTCCCGCTTCATAAATTTCATCCGGGCGGGAGTGTTGAAGAACAGGTCCCGGACTACGATGGTGGTGCCCACGGGGCAGCCTGCCGCCTCGCAGGTCAGAATCTTCCCGCCCTCCAGGCTCAGGTGGGTCCCCTCGATGTCCTCTGCCGTGCGGGTCAGCAGGTCGATCCGGCTGACGGCGGCGGTGGCGGCCAGGGCTTCCCCCCGGAAGCCCAGGGTGCCGATGGCCTCCAGGTCTTCCTTGGTCCGGAGCTTGGAGGTGGCGTGCCGCAGGAAGGCGGTTTTGGCGTCCTCCCGGCTCATGCCGCAGCCGTCGTCCGTGACCCGCAGCAGGGTCATGCCGCCGTTTTGCAGCTCCACGGTGACGGTCTTGGCCCCGGCGTCGATGGCGTTCTCCACCAGCTCCTTCACCACGGAGGCGGGGCGTTCCACCACCTCTCCCGCGGCGATCAGGTTCGCCAGATGGGGGTCCAGCTGGATGATTTTGGGCATGGGGATACCTCCTTAGGGATCAGGGATCGGGGGTTGCGGCGCCGGCAATCTGCCGGACCGAAAAAGGAACAGAGACCGGGTCATCTTAGGGCGTGAATCGCCAGGAAGGAAATCGCGTTCATGGCGGCGTGCAGGAAAATGGAGCAGCAGATGGAGCCGCTGCGCTCATAGACCCAGGCCAGGGCAAAGCCGTGGGGCAGGTAGACCGGCAGGGTAATCAGCGTCACCGCGATGGGCTGGCTGAACATGGAGGAGTAGAGATGCACCAGGGCAAAGAAAAGCATGGACAGCGCATAGGCCAGAATCCGGGATTTCCGATAGAGTCCGCAGAAGGCCAGGCCCCGGAAGAGCAGCTCCTCCCCGATGGGCGCCAGCACGCAGCCCGAAAGAATGGCGAAAACAGGAGCGATGAACAGGGATGTCTCCACCGCCTCCTGGTTGGCGTTGTAATATTCCGCGTGGAGCAGCTCTTGCAGCAGGGCCACGGCCCGGGAGGCCAACATGGCAAGGCCGAGATAGATCAGAAAGCCCAGCAGCAGGTCTCCGAGCATTGCCCAGCCCCGGGCAAGAATTCTGCGGGCCTGATCCAGCAGATACCGCCGGAAGATGAAGCCCAGGGCCAGGGCGTTCAGCCCTGCGAACGCAAAATTGGCCGGGGCGATGAGATCGGAGGTATTCCGGCTTCCGGTGATGAGCATCACAAGCCAGACAGCCAAAAACTGGCTTCCGAAGAGAAACATGGGCAAATAGGCCAGTCCGCCGATGATCTCGCTTCTGCGCAGGGTTCCGATGTCGCAGCACTTTTCTTCCATAGGCTTTGCTTCCTCGTTATAGCAGCTGTTTCAGTTCATACAGGGTGTTCAGCGCCTCGATGGGGGTCATAGTCTCCACCGACAGGGCCTCCACCCGTTTTTTCAGTTCCTCGGCGTTGGGGTCTCCCAGGGCGGTCTGGCCCAGGGGCAGCTCCATGCCCATGGGGGCCTGGACCGGGACGATGATTCGGCTGGGGCCCTTTTCTTCCAGGTCGGTCAGAATGTCCCGGGCCCGCTTGACCACCTTGGCGGGCATACCCGCCAGCTTGGCCACTTCCACGCCGTAGCTGCCGTCCGCCACGCCGGGGACGATCTTCCGCAGGAAGACGATGTCGTCCTTCCGGCGCTTGACGCAGATATTGTAGTTGCGAATCTCCGGGTGGGTGTCGGCCAGGGCGGTCAGCTCGTGGTAGTGGGTGGCAAAGAGGGTCTTGCAGCCCAGCCGCAGGGGGTCGCTGACGTGCTCCAGCACCGCCTGGGCGATGGCCATGCCGTCATAGGTGGCGGTGCCCCGGCCGATCTCGTCCAGAATCAGCAGGCTCCGGGGGGTGGCGTTTTTCAAAATATCCGCCATTTCCGACATCTCCACCAGGAAGGTGGACTGGCCGGCGGCCAGGTCGTCGGAGGCGCCGATGCGGGTGAAAATCTTGTCCACCACGCCGATCCGGGCGGAGGCGGCGGGGACAAAGCTGCCCATTTGGGCCATGAGAACGATCAGGGCAACCTGCCGCATATAGGTGGATTTACCGGCCATATTGGGGCCGGTGATGACGGCGGCCCGTTCCCGCTTGCCGTCCATGGAGCTGTCGTTGGGGACGAAGAGAGCGTCGGTGAGGGTTTTTTCCACCACGGGATGCCGCCCGGCAACGATTTCAATGGAGGCGGAGAGGTCCACCTCCGGCATACAGTAGTTGTTCTGCACCGCCAGCTCCGCCAGGCAGGCCAGCACGTCGGCGGCGGCCACGGCCCGGGAGCTCTGCTGAATCCGGGGGGCGTTGGCGGCCAGGTGCTCCCGGAGCTTGGTGAAGATTTCGTATTCCAGGGCGTTTACCCGGTCCTTGGCCCCCAGAATGGTGTTTTCCAGCTCCTTCAGCTCCTGGGTGATGTAGCGCTCGCCGTTGGTCAGAGTCTGCTTGCGGATGTAGCTGTCGGGCACCAGGTCCACCTGGCCCTTGGCTACCTCGATGTAGTAGCCGAAAACCCGGTTGTAGCCTACTCGCAGGTTCTTGATGCCGGTTTTTTCCTTTTCCTCGGCTTCAATCCGGGCCAGGGTGCCCTTGCCGCCGGACATGATGTCCCGCAGCCGGTCTACCTCTTCATTGCAGCCGGGCCGGATGATCCCGCCCTCCCGCAGAGAGAAGGGGGGCTCGTCGGCGATGGTCTCCTGAATGGCCTGCACCAGATCGGACAGATCGTCCAGAGACTCCGCCACAACTGCCAGCATAGAGCTTTGGAAGCGGGCCAGCAGGGCCTTCAGCCCGGGCAGACCGGCGCTGCCCTGCTTGAGCTGCACCAGGTCCTTGGCGTTGGCGGCCCCGGTGACGATCCGGGCGGTGACCCGCTCCAGATCGGTGACGGTTTTCAGGGCCATCAGCAGCTCCTGCCGGGGCAGGGTGCTGTCCTTCAGCTCCTTCACCGCCTCCAGACGGCGGCGAATCTCGTTGGGATTCCGCAGGGGCTTTTCCATCCAGGCCCGGAGCATCCGGGAGCCCATGGGGGTCTTGGTCTTGTCCATGACCCAGAGCAGGCTGCCCTTTTTGTCCTTGCCCCGGATGGTTTGGGTCAATTCCAAATTCCGGCGGGCGGTGAGGTCCAGCTCCAGATACCGGCCGGAAAGATAGTATTCCACGTGATTGACATGGCTGATGTCGCTTTTTTGCAGGTCCCGGAGGGTCCGGACCAGGGCCCCCAGGGCCAGACGGGTGGGCAGGGGCAGGGCGGAGAGGTCCTGTTCTCCGAACTGGGCGGCCAGAATTTCCGAAACGGCTTCGTCGTCATATAAATTCCGCTTGCCTACGTTCACCGGGCAGCGGAGCCGAAGCTGGACATCCAGGGCAAAGCGTTTGCCCTGGGCCAGGTCCTCGTCCACAATGAGCTCCTTGGGCTCAAAGCGGCCCAGCTCGTTAAAGGCCTTGTCCCGGGCGTCCTCCCCGTCGGAGAGGGTGGCGCAGGCCTCGCCGGTGGAAATGTCGATCAGGGCGATGCCGATGCCCTCGGCGGTCTGGCAGAGGGAGGCATAGTAGTTGTTGCTGCCCTCCTCCAGCATGGAGCTCTCCACCACCGTGGCGGGGGTGATGATGCGGATGATGTCCCGGTCCACCAGACCCTTTGCCAGGGCTGGGTCCTCCATCTGCTCGCAGATGGCCACCTTGTAGCCCTTGCCCACCAGCCGGGCGATGTAGCTCTCGGCGGCGTGGAAGGGCACCCCGCACATGGGGGTCCGATCCTCCTCGGCCTTGCCCCGGTCCCGGGTGGTGAGGGTCAGATCCAGCTCCCTGGCCGCCACCCGGGCGTCCTCGTCGAACATCTCATAGAAATCTCCCAGCCGGAAGAACAGCA
This sequence comes from Oscillospiraceae bacterium, assembly GCA_017614755.1. Classification (GTDB taxonomy): domain Bacteria; phylum Bacillota; class Clostridia; order Oscillospirales; family Oscillospiraceae; genus JAFRPC01. Next base: position 4,845 of record JAGABH010000137.1, on the reverse strand, counting down.
GACAGTCCGGATGCCGGGCGTGGATTTCCTTGTATTGTTTCATCATGGGGGTTAGTTCGGCCATGGCAGTACCTCCAATAGAGGATGTAGGGACAAGCATTGCTTGCCCGCATGAATTGCGCCCGGCGGCGCGTGAATTGCAGGGACGCATGAATTGTCCTGCGGACATGATTTGCCCTGTGGGGCATAGGGGCGCAATTCAATTCGCAGAGCACAGCGAGAAATCATGGCGAAGCCAATTCATGATGCCTCGCGTCAAATCATGTTCTTCCGTCTGTAGGGACGGCACCCTGCCGTCCGCGTATTCCGTAGGGAGCAATGCCCTCATCGCTCCGGTTCGCCAGAGGCGAACAATCGCCCGGTAGGGCGATCCTGCCGGGTTCGTTGTCGCAACCCGGCTGGACTTGCCTGCGGCAAATTGCATTCGTACCGAATGCCGGGCGGCCAATGACCGCCCCTACGGCGTAACGGAACCCACCAGGGACCAGGTGCTTGCGTCGGTGATTGTAACGGTGATAAACTGCCCCAGCAGCTCGTCGCCGCCGTCCAGGCGGACCAGGCGGCCGCCGTCGGTGCGGGCGGTGAGCTTGTCCCCGTCCCTGCCGTCCACCAGAACCCGGAGGGTCTTGCCGATCAGGGCCCTGTGCTTCTCCTCGGAGATGGCGTTCTGGACGGCCAGCAGCCGGTCAAAGCGGCGATTCTTCTCTTCCTTGGGGGTGGGATCGGGCATTTCCGCCGCCGGAGTGCCGGGGCGGGGGGAATAGATGAAGGTGAACAGGGCCTCGTAGCGCACCTGCTCAATCAGGCTCACGGTGTCCTCAAACTCCTCCTCGGTCTCCCCGGGGAAGCCCACAATCACGTCCGAGGTGAAGACGATCTCCGGCATCCGCTTCCGGCCGTATTCGATCAGCTCCAAATACTGGGCCCGGTTATAGTGGCGGTTCATGGCCTTCAAAATCCGGTCGTTGCCGGATTGGAAGGGCAGGTGGAACTGCTTGGCGATTTTGTTGTGGGAGGCCATGGTGTCGAAGAGCTTATGGCTGGCGTCCCGGGGATGGGAGGTCATAAAGCGGAGAACGAAATCCCCCTCCAGCTCCGCGATCTGCCCCAGCAGGTCCGCAAAATCCACCCCCAGCCCCAGGTCCTTGCCGTAGGAGTTGACGTTCTGCCCCAGAAGGGTGATCTCCTTGTAGCCCTTGGCAATCAGGTCTTTGCACTCGGCCAGAATGTCTTCCGGCAGACGGCTCCGCTCCCGGCCCCGAACATAGGGGACGATGCAGTAGGAGCAGAAATTGTTGCAGCCGTACATAATGCTGACCCAGGCCTTGATGCTGTTGGTGCGCACCATGGGCAGGCCCTCGGCAATGGCCCCGTCGGAGTCCTCCACCGCGTAGGCCTTCCGGTGCCGGATCAGCACCCGGTAGAGATGCTCGGGAAGCTGCCAGAGGTGGTGGGGGGAGAAGATGCCGTCCACGTGGGGGTAGGATTTCTTCATCCGCTCGGAGATTTCCGGCTTGCCCATCATGCAGCCGCAGACGAAAATCTTCTGCCCTGGGTGGCGGCGCTTGGTGTGAACCAGGGCTCCCACGTTGCCGAAGACCCGCTGGGCGGCGTGTTCCCGGATGGCGCAGGTGTTGATAACAATTAAGTCCGCGCCCTCGGCTTGATCGGTGAGGCCGTAGCCGCAGCGCTCCAAAATGCCCCGAATCTGCTCCGAGTCTGCCTCGTTCTGCTGGCAGCCGTAGGTCTCCACGTAGGCCACGGGCGTCACGCCCTGGCTCTGCCACCAGTCCTTGATATAGTCGCTGATCTCCTCCTGCCGCCGCAGGTCCTCCTGGGAAATCAGGGGTGTTTTCCGTTCCAAATTCGTTTCCTCCATGATATGGGGACAGTAACCCACAATAATTCAATATATTGTAGCATTATTTGTCGTAGATTGCAATGGTTTTTTACTGGAATGGGCGCGAAGGCGATGGGATCAATGGGAAAAATGGGACGCATTTCGATTCGTGACACAGGGCAAAGCCTTCCCCCCAGGGGGGAAGGTGGACTCCGGCGTCTCACGGAAGCCGGAGGACGGATGAGGGGGTGCATCGACGACGCAGTGCTGTGGACGAAGCGCTCAAAACGAAGGGCTCTCTCCAATCCGCCCCGCGACGCGCGGCATCTTCTCCGCAAGGGGAAAGGCGATGGGGGAAGGCATTGAAGGGAGAAAAAACGGCCAGCCTTTTTGCAGGCTGGCCGAAGGTCTTATTCAAAAATCTGCTTCATCTTGTCGAAGAAAGACTTTTTCTTGGGCTGGGATTTTTCCGTGGCGGCGTCGAACTGGCGGAGCAGGTCCTTCTGCTCCTTGGTGAGCCGGGTGGGGGTTTCCACCACCACGGTGACGTACTGGTCGCCCCGGTTCTTATAGCCCACGTAGGGGATGCCCTTGCCCTTGAGCCGGAAGGTGGTGCCGGTCTGGGTCCCCTCGGGGACGTTGTAGCGCACCTTGCCGTCAAGCGTCGGGACCTCAATGTCCGCGCCGCAGGCGGCCTGGGCGAAGGAAATCGGCATCTCGCAGTAGACGTCCGAGCCCTCGCGGGTGAAGAGCTCATGCCGCCGAATGCGGACGTTGACCATCAGATCGCCGTTGGGGCCGCCGTTGGCCCCGGCGCTGCCCTGGCCGGAAATGCGGAAGGCCTGGTTGTCGTCGATGCCCGCGGGGACCTCCACGGTCTGCTTTGCCGTGCGCTTGATGCGGCCCTTGCCCTTGCAGCGGGAGCAGGGGGTCTTGATGAGCTTGCCCCGGCCGCCGCAGGTGGGACAGGCGGCGGTGGACTGCATGGTCATGCCCATGAAGCTCTGAGTGGTGCGCACCTGACCGGAGCCCCGGCACTGGGGGCAGGTCTCGGGCTGGGTGCCCTCGGCACAGCCGGAGCCATGGCACTGGTCGCAGGTCTCAATCCGGGAGACGTTCACGTCCTTCTTGCAGCCGAAGGCGGCCTCCTCGAAGCTGACCTCCACCTGCACCACCACGTTTTCACCTCGGGCTGCCCGGCTGCCGCTGCTGCTGCGGGTGCTGCCGCCGCCGAAGAAGTCGCTGAATATGTCCCCGAAGCCGCCGAAGCCGGAAAAGCCGCCGAATCCGCCAAAGGGGTTGCCCCCCTGGGACGCGGCGAAGTTGGGATCGACGCCGGCGAAGCCGTACTGATCGTAAAGCTGCCGTTTTTCCTGGTTGGACAGGACCTCGTAGGCCTCGTTGATCTCCTTGAACTTGGCTTCCGCGTCGGCCTCATGGTTTACGTCCGGGTGGTATTTGGCGGCCAGCTTGCGGTAGGCCCGCTTGATCTGGTCTGCCGCGGCGTTTTTCTCCACGCCCAGGACCTCGTAATAATCTCTTTTATTTTCGTTTGCCATATGGATCACCTCACAGGTGAAATGAGGCAATAGGCATCAGGCATCAGGCAATAGGGGACGGGAGCTGCGAAACCTGCGAATCTCCCGTCGTTCCCCTACTGCCTGTTGCCTATTCAGCTATTGTCTGCAATCAATCCTTCACTTCCTCAAAGTCCGCGTCAACCACGCCGTCGTTGGGATTGCCGGCGCCGGGGTTGAAGCCTGCGCCTGCCGCGTTGGGATCGCCCTGAGGCGCGGCCTGCTGGTAGAGCTTCTGGGCCACGGGGTAGAAAGCCTTTTGAGCTTCCTCAATGGCGGTCTTGATGGCGGCCACGTCGGTGCCCTTGTTGACTTCCTTCAGGTGCTCGATGGCGGCCTGGATGGGGGCCTTCTCGCTGTCGGTGACCTTGTCGCCCAGCTCAGTCAGAGACTTTTCCAGCTGATAGGCGGTCTGGTCGGCCTCGTTGTGGGTGTCCACTTCTTCCTTGCGGGCCTTGTCTTCGGCGGCGAACTGCTCGGCCTCCCGAACGGCCTTGTCGATGTCCTCCTTGGAGAGGTTGGAGGAGGCGGTGATGGTGATGTTCTGCTCCTTGCCGGTGCCCAGGTCCTTGGCGGAGACGTTCACGATGCCGTTGGCGTCGATGTCAAAGCTGACCTCGATCTGGGGAATGCCGCGAGGAGCGGGAGCGATGCCGCTGAGCTGGAAGCGGCCCAGGGTCTTGTTGTAGGCAGCCATCTCACGCTCGCCCTGGAGCACATGGACCTCCACGGAGGTCTGGCCGTCGGCGGCGGTGGAGAAAATCTGCTTCTTGTTGACGGGGATGGTGGTGTTGCGCTCGATCAGCTTGGTGAACACGCCGCCCATGGTCTCAATGCCCAGGCTCAGGGGGGTGACGTCCAGCAGCAGCAGGTCCTTCACGTCGCCGGTGAGCACGCCGGCCTGAATGGCGGCGCCCATGGCCACGCACTCGTCGGGGTTAATGCCCTTGAAGCCTTCCTTGCCGGTGATTTTCTTGACGGCTTCCTGCACGGCGGGGATACGGGAGGAGCCGCCCACCAGGAGAACCTTGCTCAGGTCATTGGGCTGGAGGCCCGCGTCGGACAGAGCCTGACGGACGGGGCCCATGGTGGCCTCTACCAGATGGGCAGTCAGCTCATTGAACTTGGCCCGGGTCAGGGTGACGTTCATGTGCTTGGTGCCGTTGGCGTCGGCGGTGATATAGGGCAGGTTGATCTCGGTGGACATGACGCCGGAGAGCTCGATCTTGGCCTTCTCGGCGGCTTCCTTCAGCCGCTGCATGGCAACCTTGTCCTTGGACAGGTCGATGCCGTCGGTCTTCTTGAACTCGGAGACCAGGTAGTTGATGATGTCGTTGTCGAAGTCGTCGCCGCCCAGGTGGGTGTTGCCGGCGGTGGAGAGGACCTCCACGACGCCGTCGCCGATGTCCAGGATGGAGACGTCGAAGG
>JAGABH010000136.1 GCA_017614755.1 Oscillospiraceae bacterium | reverse complement strand
CTTGGCCAGCTCGCCGCCGCCTTCGCCCACGGCCAGGGTGCCCAGAGCACCGTAACGGGTGTGGGAGTCGGAGCCCAGAATCATCTTGCCGCAGCCGGCCATGAGTTCCCGGTTCAGGGAGTGGATGTTGCCCAGGTTGGTGGGAATGTAGATGCCGCCGTACTTATGGGCAGCAGACAGGGCGAACTTGTGGTCGTCCTCATTGATGGTGCCGCCCACGGCGCACAGGGAGTTGTGGCAGTTGGTGAGCAGGTAGGGCAGAGGAAATTCCTTCATGCCGGAGGCGCGGGCGGTCTGGATAATGCCCACGTAGGTGATATCATGGGAGGCCATGGAATCGTACTTCAGCTTGAGGTTCTCCATGTCGTCCGTGGTGTTGTGGGACTTCAGGATGCCGTAGGCCATAGTGCCCTTGCTGGCTTCTTCCTGGGAAACCTGCTTGGGAAGCTCAGCGGGATCCGTGACGATCTTTTCGCCGTCAACAAGATAGATACCGGTTTCGTAGAGTTTCAGCATGATAATCTCCTTTTTTGTGCGCGTTCAGCGCCGGGGATCTGTACCCCATGTTTTTTCCGGAAGCCGGGCTATGCAAAAAGGCAAAACTGCCCCTATAGGCTTCCTTTGTGCATTATAGATTGTTCCCCATGATTTTTCAAGTGTATTTCTTGAAAATTACACGAAATTTCGTCAAATTCCCATGAAAAGAAGTTATACTTCCCATGAGCGAAGGTTATATGGATACAGTTATGCAAGCGGTTTTATACGGTCAGGATATCCTCCAGCTCCGCTCCGCAGGCCTCCAGCAGATTCTTGCCGGCGGTGACGCAGACCGCCCGCTCCCCGGCCAGCTCCTCCAGCACGGGAGCCAGGGCAAGCAGATCGGCGGGGGTAGTGTGAAGCAGCTGGTCGTAGAGGCGGCGCACCGCCTCCTCGGTGATGCCCCGGAACCAGCGCCGCTCTCCCGCGTTGACGGTCTCCTCCTCTCCCCGCAGGGGGTCCAGAGCGGAGACGGAGCCCAGAATAAAGCCCGTCAGGTCCGGGTTCTCGGCGCAGAAGCTCCGCAGATAGGCAGGGGCGGCCCGCATCACATCCAGGGAGCGGGCAGGCTGGGGGTCCCGATAGGTATAGTAGAAGACATCTCCGCTGGATCTGGCCCCGAAGCCGCAGCCGTAAGCGCCGCCCCGGACGCGAATCTCGCTCCAGAGGTAGGTATAGTTCAGCACATTGATTAGAACCGGGAAGCTGCCAACGTAGTCCCGGCCGTGGAGCCGAAGGCTGGAGCCCATGCAGGCAAAGCCCACGGCGGCGGGGATGGCCACGCCCTCCCGCCGGGCTCCGGGCAGGGCATAGACTGCGGGGGCGGGGGAAGGCTAGCCGGAAGCCGGCACTGTCCGGCGCAGGCATTCCAGCGCGGCGTCTGTCACCGGCTCGTTGGCGGAGAGTATCATCCGCTCCCGGACCGCCAGACGGCGGTTCATGGCCTCCATATCCTGCAACAGTCCCCGGAGCGTTTCGTCATCGGCGGTACTCATTCGTTTGAGCCAGCAGGCATATTCCACGCCGGAGGTCCGCTCCTGAGCCGCCCCGTGGGCGCTCAGGTCCGAGAGCACTCGGGTAACGCCGAAGCGCTGCCCGGCAGCGGACAGGGAAAGCTGAATATCTATGGCCATCTGCTGCAAATTATCCCGGAGCATGGGCAGATCGTCCCAACGGGTCGCCGTCAGGATTTCTCCCAGCAGGTCCGCGGCCCGCTCTCCCTGATCCGGCAGGCAGGCCAGGACGGCGGAAAGAAGCACGCGGCAGGAATCGGGGGTCTCGCCCTCTACCACGCAGGGCTTGATGTTGATCCGGCCCACGGTGCGCATCAGCTCCAGGGGCAGGCGGCTCCGGTCATAACGGGCAGTCCCCATGGCTCCCAGCAGCTCGCAGAGGACGGCGAGCACCGGCAGCTCCTCCAATTTCAGATCGGAGGCGTCGAAATAGGCCCGCAGAAAGGCCAGCTTGCTGCCTGTCTTATGGCGAAGGGTCGGCAGCTCCCCCAGCCGGGTCTCGGTCATTCCCAGTGGGGTGGGCGCCTGGGCCAGGTCTTCCAGCCGCAGCATGGGGATTGTCGCCAGGTCGGCCTCGCTGTCCGGCGTCTGCTGCCAGACCCGAAGCGCCTCCGCCTGCTCCGCCTGAGCGGTCCAATCCGCCTCTGTCCAGGCGGCGGTAAGGGCCCGAATCTGGGTTTTTTCCTCCTCCACCCGACAGGCGGACAGGGTCGCAGAGGGCTCCAGCGTAAGGGTTACGTTGTGTTCGTTGTCCAGGAAGAGCTCCCGCAGGAGCTTTTCGGGAAAATCGGTGGCCAGGGCCCGCTCCAGCTCCGCCAGGGCGTCCTCTGCCAGCAGACCCTGGGCAGGATCGCCGCCGTAGAGCCAGGTATCCAGCATTTCCAGGGCTTCCGAAAGACTCCTGGGGGCGTGGCCGCTGTCCCGATCCCGGAGATCAAACGCATGGCTGCGGAAGCAGGCCTCCAGCCGCTCCCGGTCCAGGCCCTCGGTCACCAGACGGGTCAGGGTTTCCCGGACGGTTCGCTCCAGCTCGGGCAGCTTGTCCGGGTCCGTGTTCCAGGCGTCCCAGGACACCCAGGTCTGCTGGGTGCCGTCGTGAAGACAAAACGCAAAGTCCTGGGCAAGCCCCGCATCCAGAACTGCCCGCTTCAGGGGGGCCTCGTCGTCGCCGGTCAGGTAATCCGACAGGACGGAGGCGGCATTGCTGCGCAGATCGTCGTCAAAGGCGCCCAGCAGGGCGGCGCAGGAGATAATGGTTCGCTGGGCCGGGTCCTCCTCGAGACCGATGGCGTAGGCCACAGTCCGGTGTTGGGCGGGAACAGGCCCCTGCATGGGAATCTCAAACTCCGCCGTCTGCCGGTCATAGTCCCGGAGGAAGCTGTCAATCTTTTCCAGGCAGGCGTCCAAATCCACGCTGCCCACCAGAGAAATTCTGGCATTGGAGGGATGATAGAACTTTTTGTGATTTTCGATGAACTGTCGGTAGGTCAGGGCGGGAATTTCCCCGGGGTCGCCGCCGGAAATAAAGCGGTAGCAGTTATCCGGGAAGAGCATAGCGTTGATTTCATTTTCCAGCACCCGCTCCGGGTTGGCAAAGGCGCCCTTCATCTCGTTAAGCACCACGCCCTGACGGCAAATCTCCTCCCCTTCTCCCTCCAGACGCCAGCCCTCCTGCCGGAAGATTTCCGGCTTGCGGTAGATGGCCGGATGGAAGACCGCGTCCAGATAGACGTCCATCAGGTTCAGCAGGTCCCGATCATTCCGGCTGGAGACAGGATAGACCGTCTTGTCCGGGTAGGTCATGGCGTTCAAGAAGGTCTGGACAGAGCTTTTCAGCAGCTCCACAAAGGGCTCCTTTACCGGGTATTTGTCGGAGCCGCAGAGTACGGAGTGCTCCAAAATGTGAAAGACGCCGGTGGAGTCCTCGGGAACGGTCTTGAACGCAATGGAAAAGGTCTTGTTTTCGTCCTTCCGGTCCAGCCAGCAGAGCTGGGCGCCGGTCTTCTCGTGGATATACTCCCGAAGGGTGCCGTCCAGCTCGGCAAAGGCCCGGGCCCGGACGGGGATGAAGCCGTGGAGTTTCTGTTCTTGCATAGCGCTTTCCTCTCAGTTCTCCCCTTGCGGGGCGTTCGTGGGCTTATGGTACCACACCGGCCTGTATCCTGTCAAGGAAAAGCGCAGGGACGCTCCCCTCTGCGTTGCAGAGGAGAACGTCCCCGATTCTGTTCAGCGTCTTAATTCCGCTTTAAATTCGTTCTCTGTGCAGGAGAGCCTGAGCTTGAAGCCGTTGGCGTCGGCGGCGCGGTCCGCGATGGCGAGCCCCAGGCCGTTGCCCTTCACGTTGCTCCGGGCCCCGTCGCCCCGGACGAAGGGCTCCTTGAGCTTCCTCACGTCGAGCTTCTGCGTGACGGTATTCGTGACTGTCAGAGTCTTCTTGTCCATTTTGATCTGGATTTTCCCGCCCTCCGGGGTGTATTTGATCGCGTTGGAGATCAGGTTTTCCAGGATCGTCTCCAGCCCGGCCCGTTCCGCCTGCACTGAGGCGCCGCCGTCGATACTGTAAGTAATCTGCTTTTCCTCAATCAGAAGCTCATATTTCCGCAGCAGCTCCCCCACCAGTTCCCCAACGGCGATCTCCTCCGGCTTTTCCTGTTTGGTCTCCCCCATGTGGTTGAGCTGGAGTGTACGGCTGACCAGGGCGTCCGTATAAGAAACGTTTTCCATGATGGCGCCAACGTACTGTTTATGCTTTGCTTCCGGAAGATTCCCGTCCCGGATGTTCTCCGCGTAGCCGCTGATGGCCATGAGCGGGGTTTTGATGTCGTGGGCCAGGTTGTCGGTGAGCGTGCGCTGGTAGTCCTCCATGGCATAGCGCAGCTTGTTCTTCTGATTTTTCCAAAGGCACCAGAGCAGGGCCAGGAGGGAGATGACCGCCGCAAAGAAAAGTACCCGCTGCCAATAGTACCGGACCACATTGATATCTTTGTAATCAATCATCAGCCGAAGATTAAGCAGATATGGTTGATTGTCAATGTTGACCTCCGTGTTTCCGTCAAAGATTGCTTTGCCGTCCCCAAGGTTAACATAACCTCCGGGCGTATAGCCTCCAAAAGAAAATGGTCTGTTTTTTTTGAACATATCCATTACCTCATGGCTTTCTCCTTTAAAAAACAGAACGCCTGAGCCGCTGGGATAAGCCTGATCTTCTTCCCGCTCAGCAGGCTCGTGGAGCTCGACCACCTCATAATCCGGGAGGTCGATGTTGATCTCCACCGGATATTCCTTCTGTATCGCCTTATCGAAGAATTCCTCGGAGCCCCAATCGGACCTCGAATAAATGAATTCCTGCAAAACGCCTTCGCGGGGAACAAAGGTGCGGGTTTTCCGATTGACGTAGAGGCTGTTAATGGATGCCTGCACATGGTGCACTTCATTTTCTGTCTGCCGTGCGTGCTCCTGATATAGTTCAAAGAACTGATCCACCTCCGGAATATTCAGTTCCTCCGGGTCACAAAGATAATTCGAATACAACGAACTGTACGGGTTTTCATCATTCCGATGATCCCCAAAATCGATGAACGCAGCCAATATCAGACGGCTGGATGCCGCAACGTTCCCTTCTTTGTCCACCAGGACGGCGCAGGTATGAAAGTTGAGCGACTGTGACGAATCACAATCCGGCCACAGAACCGCATCGTCCGATACGTGATCGTGCCCCGGCAGAAAAACGGCAAACGAAAATGCGTTAGTGGCAAGCAACAGTCTTATTTCGCGCATTCGGTCATACACCGATATTTCTGCCTGATAACTCTCCATTTCGTTGATTATTTGTCGCAGATTTATCAGGCGTTCATCGAGCTGTTCCCTGCATTGGTCGTCGATGTCACGTTTGAGATAGACTTGAAAGCCAATGGAAAACAGAATCGTCAGCGCCAACACCACCGCCAGGGCCCGCAGAAGCAGAGCCAAAAAAGTGATGCGCCTTTGGGATATAAAATTTCTTTTCTTTTTCATAGTTCTCTCCTTACACTTTTTCAGAGCGTTCCCTAAAGGACTTGCTTCCGGGCAGGGAAAGCCGCCCCCCTGCAAAACAGGCTCTACTTCTCAGCGATCTTGTACCCCTTTCCGAAGACGGTGTGGATCTGCGCCCCGGCGGGGCCCAGGGCCTTGCGCAGCTTCTTGATGTGGTTGTCTACCACCCGGTCCACGCCGTCGTAATCCGCGCCCCAGACCCGATCCAGCAGCGTATCTCGGTCCACCGTCCAACCCGGGTGCGCCATCAGATAGTAGAGCACAGCGAAGCACTTCGGAGTCAACTCTACCTCCTGTCCGTCCACGGTGCAGCACAGCTTTGCAGCATCCAGGCAGACCGCGCCGCAGTGCAGCAGCTTGCCCGACGCCTTTTCCGTCCGCTTCACCAGGGCGGTGCATTTGGCATAGAGGGCCGAGAGCAGGAAGGGTTTGACAATGTAGTCGTCACAGCCCAGGGCGTAGCCCTGGAGGATATCCTCCTCCCGGCCTCTGGCCGTGATGAAGATAATTGGGATATCGCTGTTCCGGCGAACACTCCGACAGATCGTAAACCCGTCCGCGCCGGGAAGCATAATATCCAACAGCACCAGGGCGTATTGACCGATTTCCCGCTCCACTGCGTGCAGGGCCGCGGCACCGTCTGAAATCGTCTTAATCTCGGCCCCTCTTTCTTCAAAATAGGTCTGTACGACCTCGCAGATTTGCAGATCGTCCTCAATCAGCAGAAGTTTCATGGTTTCGCACCTCGATTCTACGTCTATTATATATCACAAACTTATATCCTTGGTATATCCTTTTGAAGATTTTTTTGTTTCGTCGAGCTGTTGGGCGGCCTGACCTCATGCCGCTGCGCCCGATGAGCCAAAAAAAGGCGGCCAGAGGTCTGGCCGCCCTACGCAGGGATGGGATATTTTAGAATTTCAGTTCCGCTTTAAATTCGTTCTCTGTGCAGGAGAGCCTGAGCTTGAAGCCGTTGGCCTTGGCCGCGCGGTCCGCGATGGCGAGACCCAGGCCGCTGCCTTTCCGATTGCTCCGGGCCCCGTCGCCCCGGACGAAGGGCTCCTTGAGCTTCCTCACGTCGAGCTTCTGCGTGACGGTATTCGTGACCGTCAGAGTCTTCTTGTCCATTTTGATCTGGATTTTCCCGCCCTCCGGGGTGTATTTGACCGCGTTGGAGATCAGGTTTTCCAGGATCGTCTCCATCGCCGCCGGGTCGGTTTGCAGCTCCGCGCTGCCGCTGATCCCGGTCTGGATTTGCTTTTCTCGCAGCATCAAACTGTATTTTTCCAGCAGATTCTCTGCCAGCGCCGCCAGTTGGATCGCTTCCGGCTTGTTCTTCTTGCCCCGCTCCATGTGGTTCAGATACAGCGTCCGGCTGATCAGCTCATCCGTATAGGCGACGTTGTCCAGGATGGAATGCAGATACTCCTTCTCCTCCGCTTCGCTGAGTTTGCCGTTCAGCACGTTTTCCGTGTAGCCGCTGATGGCCATGAGCGGGGTTTTGATATCGTGGGCCAGGGTGTCGGTGAGGCTTCTGCGAACCTTCTCCATGACCGCCTTCTCCCGCCAGTACCGCCAACAGCACCAGGCTATGGACAGAACTGTAACTACCCCCGCAAAAAGAAGCGTGCGCGTCCAAAAGTACCGGACAACCATCGGGGCTCTGTAATTGAACTGGATGCGCACGTTGAGCCAGCAGGGCTTGCCCTCCATTTCCACTTGGGCAACTCCGTCAAACAGCACCAGTCCGCCCCCCAGCTGCTCCACGGTGACCCGGTTTTCTGCCATGGGGGTACCGAAGCAATAGGGCTTGATTCCCCCCAGCTTTTCCAGAACCTCCCGGCTTTCCCCACCAAACAGCCCACCAACGCCGCTATAGACGTAGTCCGAATTGGCATCATAATCCCACAGTTCTCTTGGATGAATCACCTCCAGCGAGTAGCCGGGCAGATTCTCGTCCACAACAAAGCCATCCTGATAGGATCCGTAATCCATGTTGCCGGAACGGGGAAGGTAGGTATGGGTTTCCCGGTTGAGATAGGCACTGAAAAGTTCTACGGTGACTCCACCCGGAAATTCCTGGGTTTCGACCTCTCCCATATATCGGATATAGTCGGCAAAAATCTGGTCTGCCTCCGGCAATTCCTCGGGGTCGCAGAAAAAAAATTCGCTCTGAAAGCTTTGCTGGCGGGCATCCTGGTCGTCGATGGGCTCGGCAAGATCCGAAAACCAGAGGCGCTCCCACAGGAACAGTTGGTTGGAAGCCAGGACATCGCCCCGGCTGTCCAGCAGCATAACGGCCGAGGAGCAATCGGGAGAGAAGCTCGTTTCCAGCACCGGATACTCGCTCCCCGGCAGATAGGCAAAGAAATCATACGCTGCAAACGTGAACCGAAGATTCCACTTCGTCCCCGCCTTTACCAGATAATTGTTATTCTCAATTCGTTTCTGAATACCACTCAGACAGTCATTCACCTCCTCCCGGCCTTGTTGGTTGATGCTTTTGTAAATATAGACCTGAAGGGCGGCAGCGACGATCAGCGTCAGGGCCAGCGACACAGCCAGGGCCCGGAAAAGCAGTCCGGCCAGGGCGGCGCGCTTTTGTTTGAAAATAGGTTTTTTCATGTTCTCTCCCTTTCTTTCTTGCGTAACGGCGGGCGCGCAGGGTTCGCTCCTACTTTGTTGTTTCACTTTCATCTTTGCAGCACCGTAATGGCCGCCGACCTCGGCGGCCACAGCGCGAAGCGCTTTCTGCACGGGGTTATGGCCGGCAGGTTGCCGGCGCTACAGGCCGTAGGGGACGGGTTTCCCGTCCCGTGGCTCGCGGGAGGCGGAACGCCTCCCCTACGGCGTGAGCTTATAGCCCCGGCCGAAGACGGTGTGGATTTGGGCTCCGGCGGGGCCCAGGGCCTTGCGCAGCCGTTTCACGTGGTTGTCCACCACCCGGTCCACGCCGAAATAGTCCTCGCCCCAGACCTTTCGCAGCAGGGTGTCCCGATCCACCACCCAGCCGGGATGCTCCATCAGGTAGTACAAAATCGCAAAGCCCTTCGGGGCCAGCTCCACCTCCCGCTCTCCCACACAGCAGGTGAGCTTCCCCGTATCCAGCCGAATCTCCCCGCAGGTCAGCACCCGCTCTGGCCGCCCCGCCGTCCGCTTCACCAGAGCGGTACACTTGGCGTAGAGGGCAGAGAGCAGAAAGGGCTTGACGATGTAGTCGTCACAGCCCAGGGCGTAGCCCCGGAGGATGTCCTCCTCCCGGCCCTTGGCGGTGATAAAAATCACGGGAATTTCGCTGTTCTTGCGGATGGCCCGGCAGATCGTAAACCCGTCCGCCCCGGGGAGCATAATATCCAGCAGCACCAGAGTATATTTTTCAAGTTCCGTTTCCGCCGTCCGCAGGGCCGTATCGCCGTCGTGTACGGCAGTGATTTCCGTCCCCTGATCGCTGAAAAACTTTTGAATGACTTTACAGATTTGCAGATCATCCTCAATCAGCAGCAGCTTCACGTTGCCCACCTCTTTTCTATGCCTATTTTATAGCATGAACTTGTGTCATTTGTATATCATTTTCTGTCTTTTTTTGTTTTTCGGCATAGAATAAGCCGGCT
>JAGABH010000135.1 GCA_017614755.1 Oscillospiraceae bacterium | reverse complement strand
GCGCTGTATCCTAGTCGGAACCGACGATTACCAGGAAGGGCCTAAAAATCCTTTGAAGGGCATATCGGTGAAGTCCCTGGTGCTTGCTTGTTTCGCCCAGATTCGGGTGGGTGCTGGGGGTTAAGGTTTCCGGGCGGCCATCAATGGCATGGTGGTTACGACCCGGTTACCGCGGAGACCTGTTTTCGTGCGGCCGCCGCACGTTCCCGTGGACAAGGACGGCGTACGGGACAGGAGATGAACCTGCATTGCGGTGCGATTCGCGTGCTGTGTGCAGTGTAGCCTGCCTTGCGTGGATACGATGGGGAAAGAGGAGCTACGCGCACTTACCTGTGGCCACAGGCAAAGACGATATTCTCTGGAAACCGTATCTGCAAAAGAGGCTAAGAATCGACGGCATCCGGGGTGGAAAACACCTAGGCAGTCATTATTTTGGATATTTGAAGGATTACAGTGCGGACTCAGTGGCAATCGGGTATTGTGCACGGGCAACGGCACAGCACAGGCATGAAAAGGGAACTGCCCGGTCGGTGACGACGGGTTGCCTGCGGGGAAATCCAACCCGACCTAAGCCGCAAGATTTACTTCAAGTATTGCCACCGTTTGCATTATTCCACTGCGGCGCGGTCTGCGCCGCGTATTGAAAGAAACCGAGGACCAACCATTGAAATCCAAACAAGAACAATCCGACCATCCGGACCCAAGACGCCGAAAAGCGCGCAGCGGCGCCAGGTCCGCATCCCGCGCCCGCTGGCTCATTGTCGTCTTTCTGATGGCGCTGACGATATCCGCCGTTTTTTCGTTTTTTTCTCAGGAGCTGCTTGACGCGGCCTCCCTCTTCGGGGCCTTTGTTGTGTTGCTGGCCATTATTGCCATCGGCATCTTCTTTGATCTGGTGGGCGTGGCGGTCACTGCCGCGGAAGAAAAGCCCTTCCACTCCATGGCTTCCCGGAAGGTTCCGGGCGGAGCGGAAGGAATCTGGCTGCTCCGCAATGCGGGAAAGGTATCCTCTGTCTGCAATGACGTTGTAGGCGACATTTGCGGCATCATCTCCGGCGCTGCCGCAGCCGTGATTGCCGTGGAGGCATGGAACAGTATTCAGAGACCCTCTCTCAAGGTGATTCAGCTGCTGCTCTCGGCGCTGGTTGCCGCCCTGACCATTCTGGGCAAGGCCTTTTGCAAGCAGCTGGCCCTTGACCATTCCACAGCCATTGTACACGGCGCTGCCAGGGTTATCTGGCGATTCAAGCATATGTTCTCAAGGAAGAATAAGATAGAGAAATGACACAATTAATTCACATTCCCTCCGCGGAGGAGCTTCGTGCCATGGACGGAGCGGAGCTGCGCGCCCTTTGCGGTGAGATTCGTTCTTTTCTGGTGGATCAGGTCTCCGCGACAGGCGGCCATCTGGCCTCCAACCTGGGCGTGGTAGAGCTCACAGTTGCCATCCACAGGGTATTCGATACGTCCAAGGACCGTCTGGTCTTTGACGTAGGGCATCAATCCTACGTTCACAAGCTCCTGACCGGCCGGGCCGATCGTTTTCCAACGATGCGAAAGCTGGACGGCCTGGCAGGATTCCCAAAGCCCGGCGAAAGCGTGCACGACGCCTTCATCGCGGGACACGCCTCCAACGCTGTTTCCGTTGCCCTGGGCATGGCCCGGGCTCGGACTCTGCGGGGAGAAAATTACAACGTGATTGCCCTGATGGGCGACGGTGCTTTGACCGGCGGTCTGGCCTATGAGGGCCTGAACGACGCGGGCTCCACCGGCGAGCCGCTGATCGTGATTCTCAACGACAACGGCATGTCCATCACCCCCAACGTGGGGGCAATGGCAAAGCACCTCTCCAATATTCGCAACAAGCCCAGCTACTACCAGCTGAAAAAGGCCTGGCGCAACGCCACCAAATCCACAAGCGTGGGTCGGTGTCTCTACAACGGCGTCCACCACTTCAAGGAGGGCCTGAAAAAGCGGCTGATCAGCTCCAATATGTTCAACGATATGGGCTTCGAGTATTTCGGGCCAGTGGACGGGCATGATGTGGAAAAGCTGACCTGGCAGCTCATGCAGGCCAGAGACCTGCGCAAGCCCGTGATTCTGCACGTTATCACGCAAAAGGGCAAGGGCTTCCGTCCAGCCGAGGAGAATCCCGACCAGTTCCATGGCATTGGGCCCTTTGATCCCAAAACGGGCGCTTCCGCCTGCTGCGGAAAGCCCTGCTTTTCCGATACCTTCGGCAAAACGCTTACCACCCTTGCAGACACGGACTCCCGTATCTGCGCCATCACCGCCGCTATGCAGAACGGCACCGGCCTTGACCCCTTTGCCGCCGCCCATCCGGAGCGGTTCGGCGATGTGGGAATCGCCGAGGGCCATGCGGTTTCCATGGCAGCCGGCCTTGCCAAGCAGGGGATGATCCCGGTGGTTGCCATTTACTCCACCTTCCTGCAGCGGGCCTTCGATATGCTGATTCACGACGTGGCCATTTTGAATCTTCATGTGGTTTTTGCGGTGGATCGGGCGGGCCTGGTTGGCGCTGACGGCGAGACCCATCATGGGGTGTTCGACGTGGGCTATCTCCGGCAGGTACCCGGCATGACGATTCTCTGTCCTGCCAGTCAGGCGGAGCTGGCTTCCATGCTGAAAACCGCTGTGCAGGAGTTGAACGGACCTGTGGCGGTCCGCTATCCCCGAGGCGGGGACGGACGATATACAGAGGTCTGCGAGGACCCGGTGCTGCGGCAGGGAAGAGACCTTACCCTCTGCGCCTACGGCACCACAATCAACACCATGCTGGACGCTGCAGACCTTCTGGCTGCCGACGGAATTGAGGCCGAGGTAGTCAAGCTGAACTGCATTCGCCCGCTGGACGATGCGTTCCGGGTTTCCGCCGGGAAAACCGGCGCCCTGCTGCTGGCGGAGGAATGTTCTGCCCACGGCGGCATTTATGACGAGATTGCTTCCGACTCTGCTCTGTCTGCTGTCAAAAAACGCGGCATGAACCTGGGGAATGGATTTATCCAGCACGGCTCAGTTCCTGAGCTTCTGCACCGGGCAGGGATGGACGCCGAGGGCGTCCGCCGCGCTGCGCTGGAGCTTCTCAAGGAGGAAGGCCGATGAAACAGAAAGAACGCCTTGACGTTCTGCTGACCGAACAGGGCCATGCGGAATCCCGGGCAAAGGCCCAGGCGCTGATTATGTCCGGCCTGGTCTATGTGGACGGTCAGAAGGTGGACAAGCCCGGCTTTGCGGTGGAAGCCTCCCGAACCATAGAGGTCCGCGGGGTAGCCTGCCCCTATGTCAGCCGCGGCGGGCTGAAGCTGGAAAAGGCACTGCGGGATTTCGGCGTGGACCCCACCGGTTTTGTCTGCTCCGATTCCGGCGCCTCCACAGGCGGCTTTACCGATTGCCTGCTTCAGCAGGGCGCGAAAAAGGTTTTTGCCATCGATGTGGGCTACGGCCAGCTGGCTTGGAAGATTCGCAACGATCCCCGGGTGGTCTGCATGGAGCGCACCAACATCCGAAACGTCACTCTGGCCGATCTGGGAGAACCCTTGGACCTGTCTGTGGTAGATGTATCCTTTATCTCCCTGAAGCTGGTGCTTCCGGTAATATTTGCCCTGCTGAAACCCAGCGGCCAGGTCCTTTGCCTGATCAAGCCCCAGTTTGAGGCCGGAAAGGAACTGGTGGGGAAGAAGGGCGTGGTCCGGGACCCCGCGGTTCATCGGGAGGTTTTACAGAGCTTTCTGGACACGGCCACCGCACTGGGCTTCACAGTCCGGAACCTGAGCTTTTCTCCGGTGAAGGGACCGGAGGGCAATATCGAGTTCCTGGGGCATCTGTCCAAGGCGCCCGACGCTTTCTTTGCGGTCGACCCGGAAGCCATCGTCCGTCAGGCCCACGAAACGCTTGATTGACGATTCAGGCGTCCCAGGGTGCGCATTATCCGAAACACGAAAGGGTATCAGAACTTGAAAAGAATCGTAATGACCCCGAACCCCTATCGCGACCGGGACTTTGCCTGTGTGCTGGAGGCGCAGAGGATTTTGGAGTCCGCAGGCGTTGAGGTAAAAATCTGCCTTGCCTTTGAGGTGGACCCCAGCTTTGAGCTTCCGGCAAACGTCTCGCTCTCGGATCTTCAGGAGGAGATCAAGACGGCTGATGCGCTGATCTGCTTTGGCGGCGACGGCACGATCCTTCACACCTCCAAGCTTGCGATGCGCCGGGGAATCCCCATACTCGGCGTCAACATCGGTACCGTTGGCTTTATGGCGGAGTTGGAATCCGTGGAGATGGAGCTGCTTCGGAAGCTGGCGACTGATGATTATTCCGTAGATGAGCGCATGACCATCTATGTCCGTCTGATTCACGAAGGCAAGGTGATTCACCGGGACGTGGCCTTAAACGACGCTGTGGTGACCAAGGGGGCTGTAGCCCGGGTGATTCAGACCTCCGTATTTCTGGATGGGGTGGAGGCTATGAATTTTTCCGGCGATGGATTGATCGCCGCTACGCCCACGGGTTCCACCGCCTATTCCATGTCCGCCGGCGGCCCCATTGTGGAGCCCCAGGCCGACAACATCATCCTCACGCCCATCTGTGCCCACAACCTGCAGCCCCGCAGCCTGATTGCTTCGCCCAATCGCAAGGTGGAGATTCAGGTGGGCCGGATCAATCGCCGCAACGCATTTTTGTCCGTGGACGGCGGGAAAGCCCTGCGGGTCTTTACGGGGGACAGGATTCTCCTGGAAATGGGGAATCAGAAGACCAAACTTTTGAAATTAAAGGACACTACGTTCTTTGATATTGTGAAGTCGAAACTCAATCAATAACAAAAAAGAGAAGAGAATGGAGTAGATATTATGAAATCTCAAAGACAAACCAAAATCATGGAGATCATCGCCTCCAAGGACATCGAGACTCAGGAGCAGCTTCTGGAAGAGCTCCGTCAGGCGGGTTTCCACAGCACCCAGGCCACTATTTCCCGTGATATCAAGGAGCTTCGTATTCTGAAGGATCTGACTGCCATGGGAACCTACCGGTATTCCATCGGGACGAAGGAGACCTCCGGCGCGTTCTCCAACCGGCTGAACGCCATCTTCAAGGAGAGCGTCATCAGCTACGACTATGCCCAGAACATCGTCGTGGTCAAGACCCTTCCCACCCTGGCTCCCGCCGCCGGCCGCGCCATTGACGCCATGAATATGTCCGTTGTGGTGGGCACCCTGGCTGGTGATGACACCCTGCTGATTATCATGCGGGACGTGCAGTCCGCCATCGGCTTCTGCATCGAGATCAAAAAATTGCTCGACTGATTCATGCTGACCCTTCTGCACATCGAGAATATCGCCGTCATAGAAGCTGCCGACATCAGCTTTGACCGGGGCTTCAATATTTTGACCGGCGAGACAGGCGCAGGCAAATCCATCATCATCGACGCCATCTCCGCCATTCTGGGGGAGCGGGCGTACCGTGAGGTTATCCGCACCGGAGCGGATCGGGCTTTTGTGTCCGCCGTCTTTGACGGGGTTCCGGTGCTGGACTGGTTTGCCGAGTATCAGGTTCCCTATGAGGATGAGCTGCTGATCCAGCGAGAGATATTCCTGGACGGACGAAACCTCTGCCGGGTCAACGGCCGAGGCGTCACAGTTGGACAGCTCCGCGCCCTGGGTCGGCAGCTCATCACCATACATGGCCAGCACGATTCTCAGCAGCTCTTCGACGAGCAGACCCACCTGGGCCTGCTGGACGCCTATGCGGCGGATGGGGAGCTGCTGGATCGCTATGCCTCCGCCTGGGAGCGGGTCAAAACCTGCAAAGCGGCGCTGGATCGGCTGTCCATGGATGAGAGCGAGAAAGCCCGGCGTCAGGAAATGCTGCAATACCAGATCAAAGAACTGGAGAAAGCGAATCTGCGCCCCGGAGAGGATGAAGCCTTGGAACAGCGGCAAAAGCTGCTGATGAACGGCGAAAAGCTCTCCGCCGCAGTCAATGACGCCATCACATCCCTCAACGGCGACGAAGACAACCAGGGCGCTGCTGAGCTGCTGGACGAGGCCCTGTCTCGTCTGGCCGGTGCTTTGCGCTATGACGAAGGACTTTCCGGGCCCCAGGAGAGGCTGCGGGAGCTGAGCTTTGCGCTCTCGGATCTGGGAGAGGAACTGCGGGATTACCGGGACAGCCTGGGCTACTCGGAGGAAGAGATTGACGAGATTGGCGCGAGGCTGGACCTGATTCATAAACTGAAACGAAAATACGGTTCCAACTGCTCCGAAATGTTGGACTACCTGGCCGGGGCGAAGGCGGAACTGGATGATATCATTTTTGCGGAAGAGAAGATCAAGCAGGCGGAGAAGGCCTATGATCAGGCGGTGAACGCTGCCCGGGAAATTGCGCTCCGTCTGCGGGAAGCCCGACAGAAGGCCGCGAAAACGCTGGAGCAGCGGGTCTGTGAGGAGCTTGCCGAATTGAATATGCCGAAAGTCCAGTTCCTCTGCGAGTTCACCGAGGTTTCCTTGGGGCAGGAGGGACTGGATAGTCTGCGTTTTTTGATGAGCGCCAACCTGGGCGAGGCCGTAAAGCCCCTGTCCAAGGTGGCTTCCGGCGGCGAGCTGGCCAGGATTATGCTGGCTATGAAGAATGTCATGGCCGCCCACGATCATGTTACCACCATGATCTTCGACGAGGTGGATGCGGGGGTTTCCGGAAGGGCCGCCCAGAAGGTGGCGGAAAAGCTCCGCAAGGCGGCGGAAGGCCGGCAGGTCCTCTGCGTCACTCACCTTCCTCAAATCGCCGCGCTGGCGGAGCATCACCTGTTGATTGAAAAGTCTGAGCGGCAGGGGAGGACCTATACGCAGGTCACCGCCTTGGACCGTACCGGCCGGATTCGGGAGCTTGCCCGGATGATCGGCGGCGCGGAAATCACCCTGACAACCCTGAAAAGCGCGGAAGAAATGCTTAGTTAATCGCGTTTTAAACTGGAATAAATCAATCCGAGGAGAATACAATGGGAGTTTACGAAGAACTGAAGGCCCGGGGCCTGCTGGCCCAGGTTACCAACGAGGAAGTCATCCGGGAAATGATCAACGCCGGCAAAGCGACCTTCTACATCGGCTTTGACTGTACCGCTGACAGTCTCACTGCCGGTCACTTTATGGCGCTGACCCTGATGAAGCGGCTGCAAATGGCGGGTAACAAGCCCATCGCCCTGATCGGCGGCGGCACCACCATGATCGGCGACCCCTCCGGCCGCACCGATATGCGAAAGATGCTGACCAAGGAGGATATCGACCACAATGCGGAGTGCTTCAAAAAGCAGATGTCCCGGTTTATCGAGTTCGGCGATGGCAAGGCCCGGATGGTCAACAACGCCGACTGGCTGCTGAATTTGAACTATGTGGAACTGCTCCGGGATGTTGGCGCCTGCTTCTCCGTCAACAATATGCTGCGGGCCGAGTGCTACAAGCAGCGGATGGAAAAGGGACTGTCTTTCCTGGAATTCAACTACATGATTATGCAGTCCTACGATTTCTACCATCTTTTCCAGCACTACGGCTGCAATATGCAGTTCGGCGGGGACGACCAGTGGTCCAATATGCTGGGCGGCACGGAGTTGATCCGCCGCAAGCTGGGCAAGGACGCCCATTGCATGACCATCACCCTGCTGACAGACTCCCAGGGCAAGAAAATGGGCAAGACCGCCGGCAATGCGGTCTGGCTGGATCCCAACAAAACCAGCCCCTTCGAATTCTACCAGTATTGGCGCAACGTCAGCGACGCGGATGTTCTCAAATGCGTTCGTATGCTGACCTTCCTGCCCCTGGAGCAGATCAATGAGATGGACGGCTGGGAGGGAGAACAGCTCAACCGCGCCAAGGAAATCCTTGCTTACGAGCTGACCAAGATGGTTCACGGCGAGGAAGAGGCGGAAAAGGCCCAGACTGCGGCCCGTGCGCTCTTTTCCGGAGGCGTGTCCGATGAAAATATGCCAACCACCGAGCTTTCCGAAGCCGATATGACCGACGGGAAAATCGATGTGATCTCCCTGCTGGCAGCCTGTAATCTGGTCAGTTCCCGATCTGACGGACGCAGGCAGATTCAGGGCGGCGGTATTACGGTCAACGACGAAAAGGTTAGCTCCATCGACCTGAGCTTCAGCGCTGACCAGCTTCGGGAGGGTTTGCATATCCGGAAAGGAAAGAAAGTTCACCACAAGGCAATTTTGAAATCCTGAACCGATCTCCAATGAGAAAAATATAAATCGAGGAGGCAAAGGCCATGGCCGAACCAATCAATCAATTCCGCGCCGCCCTGCACGGATACAACCGCGAGGATGTGGTCGATTACATCGACCGAATGACCCAGGAGCATGATGATACTGTTTTGCGTCTGCAAAAGGCCAATGCCAAGCTCCGTGAGGAACTGGATGAGGCGAATGAGGCGCTTACCGCCGCAAAACAGAATCCCGAGACGGAGCGGGCGCTGTCCGATGCTCAGACGCTGATCGCCGATCTGCGCAAGCGCAACGGAGAATTGGAGGAGCGCGTCCAAAGCCTGGAAGCGGAGCTGGAGCAGGCCCGTACCGGGCAGGAGCATGAGACCGCCCCGACGGCTATGGACCAGGATGCGCTGGAGCGTCTGCAAAATGAGAACACCAGGCTTCAGGAGGAGCTGGAGGAAGCGAACGAGGCCCTCTCCTCCGCCTCCAGGAACAAGGAATCCGAGATGGCTCTCTCCGTCGCCCAGACCATGATTGCGGACCTTCGCGGCCGCAACGACGCGATGGAAAGCCGGATTCAGAGCCTGGAAGAGGAACTGAGACAGGCCCATATGTCTCTGGAGACCGAGACTGCCTCCATGAGCCAGGCCCAAGAGGGTGAGCTGGATCGTCTGCGTGAGGCCAATGATCAGCTTCGAAATGAACTGGCCGAGGCAAATGAGGCGCTTACTGCCGCCCGGGACCACAGCGAGGCCGAGAATGCTCTCTCTGAGGCCCAGACAGTGATTGCCGATCTCCGGGGTCTCAACGCGGATCAGGAAAGCCGGATTCAGGGCCTGGAAGAGGAACTGAGACAGGCCCAGATGTCGCTGGAGACCGAGACTGCCTCCATGAGTCAGGCCCAGGAGGACGAGCTGGATCGTCTGCGTGAGGTCAATGACCGGCTCCGGAACGAGCTGGCCGAGGCAAATGAGGCGCTTTCCGCCGCCCGGGACCAGGGCGAGACCGAGAATGCCCTCACAGAGGCCCAGACTGTGATTGCCGACCTTCGGGGTCTCAATGCGGACCAGGAAATCCGGATTCAGGGTCTGGAAGCCGAACTGGAGCAGCTTCGGGCTGAGGTGGAGACCGCGCGTGCTTCCGTGCCTGCACCCATGTCTTCCGTGGAAGAGGCCGCTCCCGCACCCGCTGAGCCCGCCAAGAACTATGAGGAGCTGGAGCTGGCCGCCTATCGGCGTGCCGAGCAGACCGAGCGCCTGGCCAGAGATCGGGCGGAAGAAACCTATCGGCAGGTGCAGTCCGTCTTTGGACAGGCCAACGGGAAGCTGGATGCCTGCCGCGCAGAGCTGGAGCAGCTTTCCCAGGTGCTGACTTCGAATGTAAACGAGATGCTGGCTGCCATGACGAATCTCAACGACACCTATCGGCAGACCGAGGAATCCTTCGCCGAGATCGGCGCCAGAGACAGACAACTGTTGGAGGAAAACTTCTGAGATGGAACGCGAAAATCTGACCATGCTCTGTGATTTCTACGAGCTGACCATGGCGAACGGCTATTTCCTTACCGGGAAGAAGGATACGATTTCCTATTTTGACGTGTTCTTCCGTTCTATTCCCGACAAGGGTGGTTTCGCCATTACAGCCGGACTCCAGGACGTGGTGGAATACATCCAAAACCTTCATTTCTCCCAGGGGGATATCGACTATTTGCGCTCCAAGAAGCTCTTTGACGAGGCTTTTTTGGAGTACCTGCGGGAATTCCGCTTTACGGGAGATGTCTGGGCTATTCCGGAGGGAACCCCGGTGTTTCCCAATGAACCGATTATGACGGTTCGCGCTCCGTCTATTGAGGCCCAGTTTATTGAGACTTATGTGCTGTTGGCGCTGAATCACCAGAGCCTGATTGCCACCAAGGCCAACCGGATCGTCCGGGCTGCCGAAGGCCGGGTAGTGCTGGAATTTGGCTCCCGGCGGGCCCAGGGCGCCAGCGGCGCCATCAACGGCGCCAGAGCGTGCTATATCGGCGGCGTCAACGGTACCGCCTGCACCATCTCCGACGAGCGCTACGGCGTTCCCGCCGGCGGCACCATGGCCCATTCCTGGGTACAGATGTTTGATTCCCAGTATGAGGCCTTCCGGAAGTACTGCGAAATCTATCCCCACAACGCCACCCTGCTGGTGGACACCTACAACACCCTGCGCTCCGGCATCCCTGACGCCATCCAGGCTTTCAACGAGGTCCTTCGGCCCCAGGGAATCACGAAATGCGGCATTCGCATCGACTCCGGCGACATGGCCTACCTGACCAGAAAAGCTCGGGAGATGCTGGATGAGGCGGGCTGGCCGGAATGTAAGATTTCCGTCTCCAACTCCATGGACGAGTATATCATCAAGGATATCCTGGCCCAGGGCGCCCAGATTGATCTTTTCGGCGTGGGCGAGCGGATGATTACCGCAAAATCGGAGCCGGTCTTCGGCGGCGTGTACAAGGTCTGTGCCGTAGAGGACGCCCAAGGGAAGATTATCCCCAAGATCAAGGTCAGTGAGAACGTGGGCAAGATTACCAACCCCCACTATAAGAAGGTCTGGCGTTTCTACGGGCGGGATACCGGCAAGGCTATCGCGGACTATCTGAGTGTCTATGATGAGACTGTGGACGACAGCGGAGACTTCGAAATTTTCGATCCCGATAACGTCTGGAAGCGGAAGGTTGTCTACGATTTCGAGGCCAGAGAACTCCAGGTTCCGATTTTTCAAAAGGGCAAGCTGGTGTATGACCTGCCGGACCTTGAGACCATCCGCGCCTACTGTGCCGAACAGGTGGATACCCTATGGGACGAGGTCAAGCGTTTTGATAACCCCCACGCCTACTATGTGGATCTGAGCCAGAAGCTCTGGGACATCAAGCAGGCGATGCTGCTGGAAGCCGGCGGCAGACTGTAAATACCGTGGTATGACAAGAGGCGCCCTTGCGGGCGCCTCTTGCCGTTTCAGTGTGAATCGCTTTCCTTGGATTTCTCCGCAATCATTTCATGGAGCCGTTCCAGGGCTTCCGAAAGGCTGCCCAGGCGCTCAATCAGGCCGCAGTCTACCGCCTGCTTGCCGTAGAGTACAGTGCCCACATCGGTGGCCAGCTCGCCGGTGGCCATCATGAACTCCGTAAAGCGTTTTTTCGAGATATGGGAATTGGCAGCCACAAAATCCACAATCTGGCTTTGGATGCGGTTAAAATACTGGAATGTGGCCGGAGCCCCCACTACGGTCCCGCTCATGCGGACCGGATGAATGGTCATGCCCGCAGTTGGTGCGATCATGCAGCAGTGGGCCGCCACTGCCAGCGGCACGCCGATCGAGTGCCCGCCCCCCAGCACCAGGGAGACGGAGGGAGTCTTCATGCCGGAGATCAACTCCGCGATGGCGAGCCCTGCCTCAATATCACCGCCCACGGTGTTCAGCAGCAGCAAAAGCCCGTCCACCTGCTCGCTCTCCTCAATCTGCGCCAGCAGGGGCATCAAATGCTCATACTTGGTGGTTTTCACCGTTTCCGGCAGAACCTGGTGTCCCTCAATCTGCCCGATGATGGTGAGGATATAGATGTTGCCGTACCGAGTCCGTACCAGCCCGGAGCCCAGCTCCAGCGCCTGGTCCAGTCCCTGCTCCGAAATCGGCCCCTGCTCCTGATTTTTCGTTTCCTGCTCCATAGAATCAGCTCCCGTATTTGTTTTCCATATCTTTTCCCCAATACAGGGTTTTATTCCGAAAACCGCGCAAAAAAGTACGGCTGCCAGCCACCCTCCACCCCGGCCTCGTAGAGCTGCAGGAACAGCTCCGCCCGGTCTTCGGTGTCCACGGAGCCCTTGGCCAGCATCTTGTCCGCGAAGGAATTGAGGATATTCCCAAGCGCCTGGCGTTTTGCCGCCGGCACGGAAAAGAGATTCAGCGCTTCTTCCCGGAACTCCTTGCGGGCCTGCCGCGGCTTGTTGTCGGCGAGCTCCGCTTCCTTCCGCTGGGCCTTCTTCTCCTCGGCGCGCTTCTTCTGCCTCTCGGCCTTCGCGGCCTTGTCCGCCTGCTCCGCTTTCCTGGCCTCCTGCTTTGCCTTCAGCGCGTCCCGGAAAATGTCCAGGGTCTCCTGTGCGTCCGCGATCCGGCTCTTGAGCTCCTGGACGCTCTTGGCGTCCTTGGCCATCAAGCCGGTTTTCTCCATGGCCTTCCACATCCGCAGCCGATCCTCGGCGGTCTTGATCCGGCTCTTGAGCCCGTCGATCCCGACCTTCTCCGCCAGCGCCAGCTTCTTCTCCCGCGCCAGCATCTCGAAGTCCTCGCCGCTGTCATTCTGAGCGGAGCGCGGCGAAGTCGAAGAATCCGTCTCCCCCGTCTCCGTAGCGCGAGCAACCTGCCCGCCCTCTTCCGCATCCGTAGGGGCGGTCATTGGCCGCCCGCCGTCCTCTTCGTAAGTGCGCCGCAAGTTCCCGGTGAACGTCAGCCCGTCGTCTTCCTCGTCCTCCGCAGCAGAGAAGCGAATATCCGGATTGTCAGTCGGGTTCAAGTTGTCCGCATTTTTAACCTGATTGGAGTTAATGGCCAGAATCACCGAGGTATTATCTCCCCAATGGTGCCAGAATCCGTCAATCCCGATTGTTGGCGTAAGAATGTTGTTGAAGAATTTGTAGGCAGCCCGATAGCTCATGCGCCCGTCTGCTTGCATGATTTCGTAGATCATATCCACGTCGTTGCTTTGAGATTCGTAAATCTGCTTTGCAACGTCGGAATAAACCTTTTCCATTGATTCTGCTGCCGGCGTGTAAACGTATCCGGAAACGAACGTATCTCTCAGCGCGTCCTCCAGATTGTCGTATTCTTCATCTGCAAGTGCTTCGTTTGCCTCCGCTTCACAAGTCTGCTTAATCAGCTTCTTCAACTCCGCTTTGGTTATTGTCTTCTTGAATCCATAGGCGGGCCGTTTGATATTCGCATATCCTTCGATCAGTCTGTTTCCGTAAGGCGTTGCGATTTCTTTGTTGTCGGTCAGGTAAATACCATACCCTTCACCTGCTCCGGCTTTTCCTCCGAACTGTTGAGGATCGAATACCGTGAATTCTGCGTTCGTTCCGTGGTAAAGTTTCAAAAGGTTTCCATTGCTGTCCCGGATTGCGCTGGCCTTGAAAAACTCCTGCTGTCCCTCGCTCAGCCCGTGCCCGGCGCTGTCGGTTGCAGGCGCAGAATTATTTTCTGCCTTAACGGGGTTGTTTTTTTCATTTCGTTGTGATATAGTGTTATTGGAAGTGAATGACCCATTAGGCGTCTCGGACGTAAGCTGCGGGGAGCTCTGCTCCATGTTCAGTGATTGGGCGGCACTTCCATTTTCATTCATATAGGCGGATGTTACCATGTGTCTTTTCTTGGAGCTGTCTATTGCTGCTTCGATCACATAGTATATCCCGTCTACTTTTTTTGCATATTGTAGTTGCTTTGCGCGAGAGCCGTCCCCGTTCGTCCATTCCGTTGATAACACTGGATTTCCTTTTTCATCCGTCAAAAGTCTAATGTCATCATAGTTATTCAGAACATAGTTAATCCTTGCGATATCTTCAGTGTTGGCCATACTTTGGTCTGCTTTTCCGTCAACACCATGCCGATTATCAATATGGGTTATTGTTGTTCCATTGATGGCATTTTCGTAACCTTTAACATCCTGCCCGAGCAATCTTTGAATATCCGATACTTGACGGTCTGACATTTCTGACAGCGTGTAGATCTGTTTTGCCTTATAACTCTGACTCTGTAAATTTCTCGTTCTGTTGATAAACTTTACAAATTCATCGTCAACAGCATTACTGAACTCACGCATTATTGCACGTTCTTCCGGAGTGTGGTTATCGTATTCCGCCGCACTGAACCTCTGCCCCGGCCCATTCCGATTGTCGATCCCCGCCCGGTTCTGCCGGGCGTTTTCAATATCCCCGGCAAAGCGCTGGGCGGTACCGGCCACGGCCTCCCGGGCTCTGGCCGCGTTTTTGCCGCCCCGGTTCATACCGGAATACTGATCCGCCAGGATCTCTTCCAGGTAGAGCCGCTCGGCGTCCTCACCGTCACCGTAGATCCCGTCCGTGGCCACCACGTAGGCGTCCACCATCTTGGAGATTTCCGCCTCGGAGTATTTCTCGTAGAGGTCTTCCACCATGTCCGGCAGAATCACCTCGTTCGAGCGGCGATCGCCAGGAATCACAAAAAAAGAGTGGAAATCCGTGCATTCCTGTGCTATAATAATCCAGATGTGGCGACGATTCGCCCAATGGAGGAGCTATGACCATTCTTGCAGCTGTTTTGATGGCGATTGCCGCCGGGATTACAGAGATTCTGCCTGTATCCGGCTCCGGCCATCTATATCTCCTTGCCGAGCTTTTTGGCGTCCCTGCCGCCGGGGCGGAGTTCCGGTCTTTCCGGGCTGTGCTGCTTTTGGGCGTTGGCTTCGCGGGACTTCTTTTTTATCACACGCAGATCAGTGATATGCTGCGGGAGAATTTGGTCCTGCTGGGACTGCTTCGACCTACCAATCGGGATCGGGGCGTTCCCTTTGGCAGAAGGCTGGGGCTGTTGACGGTTCTGGCCGTTCTCCCGATGGCGGCGGCCTTTTTGTTTAACGGAATCCGCAAAAAAATAGAGACCGGGGACTACACGCTGGTCTATGTCAGCGTTCTGCTTTGTCTGTCCGGTGTTGTGCTCTTCCTGTCCGCCCGTTCGGCCCGGGAGAAATGCACCATTCACCAGATGACCCTTCACGACTCGATTATGACCGGTGTTGTCCAGACGGTTACGGTTCTGCCCGGCCTTTCCAGGGTGGGCCTGACCTCTGCGCTTCTGCTGAATCGGGGGCTGAACGGCTCTGCGGTGGCAGAGTTTGTCGGTATTTTGGGTGTTCCGGTCTACCTGGCCTCCGGCTTGGTTCAGCTGATTTCCGCCGGTGGGGGAGAGGGCGGCTTTGCTGCCGTGCCGTATCTGGTCCTTGGCTTTGCGCTTTCTACCCTGGTGGGATTCTTTACCCTCCGGTTTTTCACGGATTTTATGGCACATCGCCGCCCGACCCTTTTTGCCTATTGGTCCTGGGGCGCAGCGATACTGGCTGTCATTCTGTTCCTGATCTCCGCCTGAGCGGATGATCTGATTCTTTTCACGATTGCGATACAGGAGTTCATCGTACTATGGCTACTACCAAAAAGAAAAACAAATCCGCCAAAAAGTCAAACGGCGGCGGGAAGCAATCCGCGTCCAAGCAGCAACGCCGGGACCCCGGCGTTACCGCGGAGTTCCGCAAGGAAATCTGGGGGGTTATCTGCGCAGTTCTTGCCCTTCTGATCCTGCTCAGCGGACTGGACAAGGAAAGCGCCTTGGCCCGGTTCTTCATGGGCATGGTTGGTCGTGTGGGCCTGATTGTTTTGCCCATCGGCCTGATTTTGTGCGCCATCGCCCTGTTTTTCCATGGGGGGAAGCCCGTCACTATGCGAATCCTCTGTTCCCTGAGCTTTGCCCTGCTGGTTTCCGCATTGGCCCATTTGGCCATTGGCGAATCCAAGGCGGAGTGGGGCGGAGAAATGTTTGGCGTTCTCTACAAGGAGGGGGCAGAGCACCTTTCCGGCGGCCTGCTTGGCGGCTTGCTTGCTATGCTCTTCTGCCTGCCCGGCGGCACTGCGGTTGGCTGGGCAATTTGCATTCTGCTTTTGCTGATTACCCTTCCCGCTTCCCTGGACCTGACGCTGACGGGCCTGCTTCGGGCCATCAATGACCACCGGGATGAGCTGCGCCGGAAGGATCGCCCCCAGCGGAAGGAGCCTGCTGAGGCTTTGGTGGAGCGTGCCATCCAGCACCGGGAGATTCGGGATGAGCGCCGTCAGGAGCGGGAGCTCCGCCGCCGGGAGCGCAGGAGATTTGATTATGATCTGCCGGTGGACGATCCCGATCAGGCCGCAAAGAACGTTTCGGAGAAGCAGCAGGCCCCCGTTCCCGTCCAGCTTCCCCTGGAGCCTGTGACGCCTCGCCCTGCCCAGAGGCCCCGCCGGATCGACATTGACCTGCCTGTAGATGATCCCATCCAGACCGCGAAGGAGAAAACGGAGGCTGAGACGGAATCTGCGTTCCCGGCAGACGCCGCCCCGATTTTCCCGCCGAAACCCGCTGCCTCCGCGCCGATTCCCGAGGCTCCGGCATTCAAGGCAGCTCCTTCCGAGAAGGTTAAGCGCTCCGAGACCAGAGAGGCTGCCGCGGAGATCAGCCAGGAAATTGAAAACGCTTCTTCTTTGGAGAAACCGGCCTATGTCTATCCGCCCATTGACTTGCTGGACACCGTTTCCCGGGACAGCATAGACGCCAGCGCGGAGATGCGGGAGAATACCCGCCGGCTTCAGGAGAAGCTGGCCTGCTTCAACGTGGACGCGCAGATTGTCAATGTTACCCGGGGTCCCAACGTCACCATGTATGAGCTTCAGTTGGCCCAGGGCGTTCGTCTGAACAAGCTCACCGGTCTGGCCGACGATATTGCTCTGGAGCTTGGCGCATCCGGTGTAAGAATCTCCGCGATCCCCGACAAGAATTCCATGGTGGGCATCGAGGTGCCAAACAAGCAGGTGAGCACCGTTTCCATCCGGGAGGTCATCGATTCCAAGGAATTCAAGGGCGCCAAGTCCAAGATTTCCTTTGCCGTGGGCAAGGACATCAACGGCAGCTGTGTGGTGGGCGACATCGCAAAGATGCCCCACGTGCTGATTGCCGGTACAACCGGCT
Source organism: Oscillospiraceae bacterium (assembly GCA_017614755.1). Classification (GTDB taxonomy): domain Bacteria; phylum Bacillota; class Clostridia; order Oscillospirales; family Oscillospiraceae; genus JAFRPC01. Next base: position 15,176 of record JAGABH010000135.1, on the reverse strand, counting down.
CCGGCAAATCTGTCTGTACCAACAGCATTCTGATTTCTCTGCTCTACAAGGCGACCCCGGAAGAGGTCAAGCTCATTGTGGTGGACCCGAAGATGGTGGAGTTCGGCATTTATAACGGCATTCCCCATCTGCTGATTCCTGTGGTCACCGATGCGAAGAAGGCCGCAGGCGCCTTGCAGTGGGCCGTTACCGAGATGATGCGCCGCTATCGTTCTCTTTCCGAGGCCGGGGTGCGGGATATTGAATCCTACAACAAGGTCGCCGAAGAGGACGAGGCATTGGAGTCCATTCCCAAGCTGGTGGTGGTGATCGACGAGCTGGCGGATTTGATGCTGGTGGCGGGAAAAGAAGTGGAGGAAGCGATCTGCCGGATTGCGCAGATGGGCCGTGCGGCGGGCGTCCACCTGGTTATTGCCACCCAGCGTCCCTCTGCTGACGTCATCACCGGACTTATGAAGGCCAACATTCCCTCCCGTATTGCCCTGGTGGTTTCCAGCGCCATGGAATCCCGGATCATTCTGGACGCCATGGGCGCGGAGAAGCTCATTGGGCGGGGCGATATGCTCTACGCCCCCCTTGGAAAGGGCAAAAAACGTGTGCAGGGCTGCTACATTGACGAGACCGAGGTTCAGCGTGTAATTGATTTCGTCAAGGCCAACGGCAGTCCCGATTATAACGACGAGGTTCAGCAGGAGATCGAGCAGCGGGCATCCCAGTCCGGCAAAGGTTCGCCTGCCAGCGCCAGCGCCACACCCTCCAATCCCAGCGGCGCCGCACCGGAGGAGGAGTCCGGGGACGAGCTTCTTCCCGCCGCCGTGGAGGTTATTTTGGAAACCGGCCTTTGCTCTGTCTCTTTGCTCCAGCGCCGCCTGAAGCTGGGCTACGCCCGGGCTGCCAGGATTGTGGATGAGATGGAAGAGCGGGGAATCGTTGGCCCCTTTGAGGGCTCCAAGCCCCGCCAGCTCCTGATTACCAAGGAGCAGTGGTCTGCCATGCAGAACGGTGTTCCCATGGACCTGGACGCCGGCGCTGCGGACCAGGATGGGCCGGTGGAAGAGCTGTTTGAACCCTGACAGCCGCCTGGGTGAGGGAACGTTCCATGAATTATGTGATCTCTGACGTTCACGGCTGCTATGATCTCTTTCTTCGAATGCTGGAGAAAATTCGCTTTTCCTCGGCGGACACCCTGTTTCTGCTGGGTGACGCGGCTGATCGGGGCCCGGACGGACTCCCTGTGCTTTTTGACGTGATGGGTCGCAGCAACGTGGTCATGCATCTGGGGAACCATGAGGATATGTTTCGCCGGGTGATTCAGAACTGGGAGAATGAACCAAATCTGACGGATCGGGAAGCGGCCGATAGAACCTTTGTCAACTGGACGGAGCGAAACGGCGGCGATGTGACCTGGCAGGCGTATCTTTCGCTGACCGAGGAAAGACAGCGGCAGATACGGGACTTTCTGCTGGGACTTCGGCTCTTTTCTGAGCTGACGGTGAATGGCAGGCAGTTCCTGCTGGTTCATGCGGGTGTAGGAGAATACTGGGTCAATAAGCGACCGGAGGACTGCGAGCTTCGGGATTTGATCTGGACCCGGATGGATTACAGCAGGGCCTACTACACGGACAGATACCTGGTTACCGGTCATACCCCCACGGTCTTGATTGATCCGGCCTGCCGGGGCAGAATATTCCGCGGAAATAACCACATCGTCGTAGACTGTGGGGCGGTTTACTGCGGAACGCTGGGTTGCCTGTGCCTGGATACCATGGAGGAAATCTACGTTTCCTGATGCCTTGTCCGCCTCGTTACGCCCCGGTGTTCTTTCGAATTCCGACGGGCGCCGCGCCGGGAACTTTTTAAAAATATATATTGACAAATCCGGAGAATGTGCTATAATATCCCCGTTGCCTGCGGGTGTAGCTCATCCGGTAGAGCGCCACCTTGCCAAGGTGGAGGTAGCGAGTTCGAGCCTCGTCACCCGCTCCAAATTGAAAACCCTGTCACAAGCGTGACAGGGTTTTCTGTATATCGGAAAAATGCTTATGAAACTGTTTGGCCGCGCCCCCAGTGCGTGGGAGGACAGAAGCCATCCGGCCGCCGGCCTGCCCGGAGCGCTGTCCTGCTCCGCGGGCGGCTATGTTTGCAGTGATTTGAAGTCAGTCAAATCCGTGATCCACCAGGAAAAATTGAAAGGAGATAACACTATGACTACATCGGAAGCCATCCGTCACCGCCGCAGTGTACGCACCTTTGACGACAATACCCTGAACGCTGAAATATTGGAACAGCTCCTGAATTTTGCCCGGGCACAGACCAATCCCTATGACATTCCCATTTCCTGGTTCCTGTTGGATGCGGCCAAGCATGGCCTTCGTTCACCGGTTATCACTGGCGAGCATACGTATATGACCGGAAAACTGAAAAAAGTGCCCCATGGGGAGGAGGCCTTCGGCTACTCCTTTGAGGCTGTCCTCCTCTATGCCGAGACGCTGGGATTGGGAAGCACCTGGATTGCCGGAACCATGAACCGCGGCGCTTTTGAGCGGGCTGTGTCATTGCAGGAGGGAGAGGCCATGCCCTGCGTCAGTCCCATTGGCTTCCCGGCGTCCAAAATGTCCTTGCGGGAAACACTGATGCGAAAGGGCGTCCGGGCAGACAGCAGAATGGATTTTCGTGCGCTGTTCTTCCGGGATGACTGGAATACGCCGCTTTCTGAACAAGAAGCAGGGGCCCTTCGCGGGCCCCTGGAGATGGTTCATCTTGCGCCCTCCGCTGTCAACAAGCAGCCTTGGCGGGTGCTCGTGCAGGGAGATAAGATTGTTTTCTTTGAGAAGCGAAGCAAAGGCTATGTGGGAGCCGATGGCTGGGACCTGCAAAAGGTTGACCTGGGCATTGCCCTGGCCCATTTTGACCTGGCTGCCCGGGAGGCAGGTTTAATGCCGAGCTTTACCCCGGCAGAGTCCCGCGATCTCAATGAGGACGGGCTGGTGGAAATCGGAACTTTTGTGTGTATCAACCCCGATAGGCAATGACCTCTACCTCCACCAGGGCGCTCTTGGGGAGCTCCCGGACTGCCACGCAGGAACGGGCGGGCTTGGAGGTAAAGTATTCGCCATAAACGCTGTTGAAAGCCGCAAAATTGGCCATATCGGAGAGGAAGCAGGTGGTCTTGACGACATTTTCCTGGGTCAGCCCTGCCTCTGCCAGCACGGCCTCAATGTTTTTCATAATCTGCGCGGCCTGGGCGGTGATGTCGGCGGGGGCCAGAGCGCCGGTGGCCGGATCAATGGGCATCATGCCGGACAGATACAGAAAGTCTCCCGCCCAGACAGCCTGGGAGTAGGGACCGATGGCCGCGGGGGCCTTGGGAGTAGAAACGCGAATCAGCATAGGAAGAGCTCCTTTCGTCTTCGAGAATTTGTACAAATATTATAACAGACCGGGCAGGAAATGCAAGAGTATTTTGCAGGATTCTCAAATGATTCGCCTTTCCGCCGTTCCGTTGAAAAAAAGATAGCATTCTGGCGAAATGTATGATATAATACGCATCAAGCGGAAAAATGAACAAATTTATTACGGCCTGAACAAGGCCGAAAGGAGGACTCCATGGAATCCGTCAAGAGAAATATCCTGCTGAATCCCGGCCCCTCCACCACCAGGGACAGTGTCAAGTATGCCCAGGTTGTGCCGGATATTTGCCCCAGGGAAAAAGACTTCGCCGGCATGATGAAGTGCCTGCGGGAAGACCTGGTTAAGATTGTTCACGGTGATTTGGAGAAATATACCAGCGTCCTGTTCTGCGGTTCCGGCACGATCAATATCGACGTTGTGTTGAACAGCCTGCTTCCGGCGGGGAAGAAGGTTCTTGTGGTAAACAACGGTGCTTATAGCACACGGGCTGTGGAAATTTGCCGCTATTACGGAATGCCCCACATTGATTTGCAATTCCCGGTGGATCAGCGTCCGGACCTGGCTGTCGTGGAAGAAACGCTGAAAGCGAATCCTGACATTGCCCTGGTTCATACGACGCACAATGAGACCGGAACGGGCATTCTGAATCCGATTCGGGAGATCGGCGCCCTGGCCCACAAGTACGGGGCTGTGTTTACTGTGGATACCACCAGCTCCTATGCCATGCGGCCCATCAATCTGGAGAAGGACAATATCGATTTCTGCATGGCCAGCGCACAAAAGGGTCTGATGGCGTTTACGGGACTGAGCTTTGTGGTGGGAAATCGCAGCATGATAGAAAAGAGCAAGGACTACCCGAAGCGCTCCTACTACTGCAATCTGTATATGCAGTACGACTACTTTGAACGGACCGGGGAGATGCACTTCACTCCGCCGGTGCAGACCATCTATGCCACGATTCAGGCGTTGAAGGAGTATTGGGAGGAAGGTGAAGAAGCCAAGTGGGCGCGTCACACCAGAGTATTCAACGCCATCAACGCCGGTTTGGACGAGCTGGGCTTCCGGCAGGTCATCAAGCCGGAGTGGAGGACGGGATTGGTTTCCTCGGCCATCTATCCGGACGATCCCAACTGGTCCTTTGAGGCGGTCCATGACTACTGCTATGAGCGGGGATTTACCATCTATCCCGGCAAAATCAGCACCACAAACACCTTCCGCCTCTGTGCGCTTGGCGCCATTGACGAGGAAGACATCAAGGAGTTCTTCGTCGTCTTCCGGGAAGCGCTGGCGGTTTCCGGCGTACAGGTGCCGGTCAGATACAAAGCATAAAGGAGAACAAGTGATTATATGAAAACTGTCTATACCTGCTTCTGCACGGATATTGTGCATGAGGGGCATTTGAATATCATTCGGGAAGCAAGAGAACGAGGAAAAGTCATCGTAGGGGCGCTCTCCGATAAGGCGCTGATCCGCTATAACAAATTCCCCACGATCAGTCAGGACGAGCGGGTTCGCCTCTATCGGAGCATCGAAGGCGTGGAGGAAGTCGTCATTCAGGACGACGCCATGTACGACGATGTTATTACCCTGATCCACCCGGACTACGTGCTCCACGGCGACAACTGGAAGGAAGGCCCCGAGGCGGCTATTCGGGAGCACGTGGCGGAGCTGCTGGCCCAGTATGGCGGAGAGATTGTCGATATTCCCTACACCAGAAATGAAAAGGTGAAGAAGATCGACCTTCAGCTCCGGGAAAAGCTGGCAATGCCCGAGTACAGAAGAAAGCGGCTTCGTCAGCTTCTGAAGATGACCCCGGTGGTCAAGGTGATGGAGGCTCACAGCGGTCTGACCGGCCTGATTGTGGAGAAAACGATTGTAGAGCACGAGGGCAGATTGGATCAGTTTGACGCCATGTGGGTGTCCTCGCTCTGTGACAGCACTGCCAAGGGAAAGCCGGATATCGAACTGGTGGATATGACCAGCCGCTTCCGCACCATTGACGATATCATGGAGGTTACCACCAAGCCCATTATCTTCGACGGGGATACCGGCGGCTTGACGGAGCATTTTGTCTACACGGTTCGAAGCCTGGAACGGATGGGCGTCAGCGCGGTAATCATCGAGGACAAGAAAGGCCTCAAGAAGAACAGCCTGTTCGGGACGGAAGTTGCGCAGACCCAGGCGACCATCGAGGAATTCAGCGCGAAAATTGCCGCTGCCAAGAAGGCCCAGCTCACGGACGACTTTATGATTATCGCCCGAATTGAAAGTCTGATTCTGGAAAAGGGGATGGAGGATGCGCTGGAGCGGGCCCGGGCCTTTGTGGAGGCCGGGGCGGACGGTATTATGATCCACAGCCGGAAAAAGGACCCCGCGGAGATTCTCGCCTTCTGCGACAGCTTCCGTTCGGAAAACAAGACTACGCCTATTGTGGTGGTTCCCTCCAGCTTCAATGTTATCACGGAAGAAGAACTGGCGCAGCATGGCGTCAACATTGTCATCTACGCGAACCAGCTGACCCGGTCTGCTTTCCCGGCCATGCAGCAGACGGCGGAGGACATTCTCCGCTATCATCGGGCCAAGGAAGTGGACGATCGGCTGATGCCCATTAAGAAGATTATTACCCTGATCGATGAACTGTAGGAAGGTGGCAGGATGAAGGTTGACAAGCTTGTGGAGATTATCGGCTCCGATTTCTATACCGGTGTGCCGGACAGCCAGCTGAAAGCGCTGTGCAATTATCTGATGGCGCACTTCGGAATTGATCCGAAACACCACGTCATAGCTGCAAATGAGGGCAATTGTACTGCCTTGGCCGCCGGATATCATCTGGCAACCGGAAAGATTCCTGTGGTCTATATGCAGAATTCCGGCGAGGGCAATATCATTAACCCTGTGGCGAGTCTGCTGAATGACAAGGTCTATGCCATTCCCGTGGTGTTTATCATCGGCTGGAGGGGTGAGCCGGGAATTCACGACGAGCCCCAGCATATCTACCAGGGAGAGGTGACTGTGAAGCTCCTGGAGGATATGGATATTGCCTCCTTCGTGATCGAAAAAGAGACCTCGGAAGAGGAACTGGCAGCAAAAATGGAGGAGTTCCGGGCGATTCTCGCCAAGGGCAAGGATGTGGCTTTCGTGGTTCGGAAGGGGGCTTTGACTGACGCTCCGAAGGTGGAGTATCGAAACCATAACACCATGATGCGGGAGGAAATCATCCGGCATATTGTGCAGGCGAGCGGGGAGGACCCCATTGTTTCCACAACGGGGAAGGCCAGCCGTGAACTGTTTGAGACGAGAGTTGCCAACGGCCAGAGCCATAAGTATGACTTCCTGACGGTGGGCTCCATGGGTCACAGCTCCTCCATTGCGCTGGGGGTGGCGATTCACAAGCCGGAGCAAAAAATTTGGTGCGTGGATGGAGACGGCGCGGTTTTGATGCACATGGGCGCCATGGCGGTGGTGGGAGCCACTCAGCCGAAGAATCTAATCCATGTTGTCATTAACAACGGCGCCCATGAAACCGTCGGCGGAATGCCCACCGTTGCCGGCAGCATTGATTTGGTCGCAATTGCCGGAGCCTGCGGTTATCCCAATGCGGTGAGCGTAGACAACTTTGCCGATTTGGATCGGGAACTTGCAGCAGCCAGATGCAGAAATGAGTTGAGTCTGATCGAGGTTAAGTGCTCCATCGGAGCCAGGGAAGAACTGGGGCGTCCCACTACGACTGCCTTGGAAAACAAGCAAAACTTTATGAATTTTCTTTCATCACTATGACGACCGGACACTGTCTCTTTTTCAGAAGAGACAGTGTTTCAGGCATTCGGACGAATTTTTAAGGGAATAATTATCCGGAAAAATGAAAAAACAAAAATGGATTGATTTTTGTCAGATCGGTTGATATAATAAAATAAGGCGATCAATTCTGCGGAAGAGGTTATAGCTATGGATAGAACCCAATTCAGTGAGCGGTTAGATCAGATTATGAAGGATTACAGGCGTGATCACAAGCGCCAGGAAAGAGAACTGAAAAAGTGTTTGAAAGAGGCAGAGAAGGACGGGGACGCTTTTCTCGTCGGGAAGATCAATCTCTACCTTTCCATGTGCTGTTTCGAGCTGGGGGACCGGGTCGGGATTCTTCCCTATGCCTTTAAAGCGGTTGGCATCTTTGAGAATACGAAGGAGTATTCTCTGCTTACCCGCAGCTACAACCTTCTTGGCATTGCCTATGTGGCGCAGGGAAACTTGCAGCTCTCTCTTGATATGTACAACAAGGCCCTCAAGATCATCCGTGAGCGAAAAAAGGTGGGTCTGAGAAGGGAAGTTGTGCTCAACAACATCGCCGAAAGCTATTACCAGATGGGCGAGTATCAGAAGAGCATCGGCATTATGAAGAGCTGCCTTTCTACGTGCAGAAGGCTTAGCCCGGACAACCACATTTCCATCTCTATCTACGGTCTGAATCTCTCAGACTGCTATGAGATTTTGGGGAACTATAAGAAATCCTGGGAAAGCCTTGATACTGTTGAGAACAACATCAAAATGCTTGGAAAGAACATTCTTGTCTGTGGATATTATGCCAGACGGGCCTGTGTTTCTTACGGTAGGGGCGACGCGGAAAACGGTGCGAAGTATGCTGATTTGGCGCTTTCGGAAGTCCAGGCCAACCATGACACCTTCGAATTCCACCGTGATTTTGAGAAAATCGCGATGATGGAGGTTCAGTCCGGTGACTACGAACGAGCCCAGCGCTTTGCCGATATTTTGTCGGAATACGCCGATAAAAACGGACATACGATTGACAAGATTGTATCCAGGCGCGTTCAGGCGAATATCAGCGATTCCACCGGAGACCGGGATCGGGCGCTGGCGCTGTACAAGGAACTCAGCGCCCTTTACGAGCAACGCAGAGTGGAAGAAAACGCCATGCAGTATGAGAGTCGGAAGAATGCGGAGGCTGCAACCCGAGAGATTTCCAAGCTGATGAAGAAGATTCGTCTGAGTGAGGAAAGAGCGGAGCGGGACCCCCTCACGGGTCTGCTGAATCGCTCTGCGCTGGTTACCATTACGAACGAGTTTATTCAGAATGCCAAGGAAAAGGGAAGAAGACTTGGCGGGATTTTCATGGACATCGACTATTTCAAGGAGTATAACGATACCTATGGTCACGCTGCGGGAGATGAGGCAATCAAGTTTGTCTCCAATGTCTGTATGGGGGAGGAAACCTCGACCATAAGATTCTTCCGGTACGGCGGCGACGAGTTCTTTGGAATTGTGCTTGGCCATACTGACAAGAAGCTGGAAAATCTGGCGCTTCACATATCTGAGAAGATTCGTTCCTCCGGCTTTGAGCACAGCAAGAACCCCAACGGACAGAAGCTGACGGTTTCGATCGGCGTTGTCAACATCAACATGAAGAGTTCGGAGAGTACCATCCTCGACATCATCAAATACGCGGACAAGGCGCTTTATCACGCAAAGGATCGGGGAAAGAACGCTGTGTTTGCGTTCCACGCTATGCCGAATTCCGAACATGAGTACAGACGAATCTCGGCAGAATCCTTTGATTAACCGTAATAATTCGGTTAGCCGGCCCTTCTCCCCTGAAATGAGGGAGGAGGGCCGATTTCATTCATGGATTGTTTACCTGATTTGGAAAAAATAGATTGATTATTGGCGATTTGACTGGTATAATGGGCCAAGGACACATAGTGCGTAAGGGGATTGACTATGGAAGATTTGATGCTGAAAGACCGGGTTGACCGTGCGGTAAAGGAATACAGAAACGACAATGTCCGCCTTTTGAAGGAACTGAAAAAGTTGCTGAAGGAAGCGGAGAAAACCGGGGATGTCAATATTGTCGGCCGGCTCAGTATGCTTCTTTCCGGTTGCTATTTCGACCTGGGCAATCGGGATAAAATCCTTCCTCATGCTGTCAAAGCAGTGAGTATCTACGAAAAAACCGACGATGTGACCAGGCTCGCCCGAAGCTATAACCTTCTGGGAATCGCACATTTGGCCCAGGGCAACTATCAGCTCGCCATCTCTTTCTACAACAAGGCCTTGGAGACAATTCGCGGACGCAGAAAGCCCGGCATCGGCAGGGATGTCATGCTCAACAACATCGCCGAATGCTATTACCAGATGGGCGAGTATCAGAAGAGCATCCGCCTGATGAAGGGCTGCCTCTCTGCCGTCAGAGTGAAGCGCCCCAGCGATCATTCCTCCACGGTAATCTACGGCATCAATCTCTCCGACTGCTATGAGAGTATGGAGGATTACAAAAAATCCATCGCGATTCTTGACGAGGTCAAATCAGACGCCGACCAGCTTGCCCAGGACCCGCTGCTCTGGGCCTATTACGCCAGACGCTGCTGTGTCTTATATAAATCCGGCAGACTGGTTGAAGCCGAAAAGTATGCCGATCTGACCATTGATGCGGTAAATGCCGGTTACGATTCCTACGAGCTGCATCGCGATTTTGAAAAGATTGCCACAATGCAGGTCAAAGCCGGCGACTACAAGCGGGCGCAGAATATTGCCGATATTCTTACAAAGTACGCGGATGAAAACGGACACACGCTGGATCTGATTATTTCCAAGCGCGTACAGGCCGACATTTGCTATGGCAGGGGGGAGTATGAACGCTCCCTTGAGCTCTACCGTGCGCTCAACGGTCTCTACAAACAGCGTATTACGGAAGAAAACGCCATGCAGTATGAGAGCCAGAAGAATGCTGAGAATGCTGCCAGGGAAATCGCAAGGCTGATGAAGCGGGTTCGCGACAGTGAAGAAAAGGCGGAACGGGATCCGCTTACCGGCCTGATGAATCGCTCCGCTTTGGTCAACGTTTCCAACGATTTTATGGAGAACGCCAGGGCAAACGGAAAAACCCTTGGCGGAATTTTCCTTGACATTGACTATTTCAAAGAATTCAACGATACATACGGCCACGCCGCGGGCGACGACGCCATCAAATACATTGCCGATGTTTGCCTGAGCGAGGAGACTCCCACCGTGAAATTTTTCCGCTACGGCGGCGACGAGTACTTCGGTTTCGTCCTGGACCACCGGGACGACGAAATTGAAGAGCTTGCGCTGCGGATTGCTGAGAAGATTCGTTCCTCGGGCTTTGAGCACCTCAAAAATCCAAACGGGCAGCGGCTGACGGTGTCGATTGGTGTTGTCAACGTGGATATGAGGGAATCGGAAGACAATATCATGGACCTCATTAAATTCGCGGACAAAGCGCTTTACCACGCGAAGGACCGGGGCAAGGACGATGTTTTCGCCTATCACAGACTTGGAAATTCCGAGTATGAGTACCGGCGCATTACGGGAAAATAACAGAAAGACCGATTTGCGTGGAACAGAATCAGAGAAAAGACTTCTCCTTTCAAACGGGAGAAGTCTTTTGCGTTTACAATGAATCATAATTCAAATATGTGTTTTCCATGAGGGCTGTTGAAACAGCGAAAAAAAGATTGATTATTGCGAAAACGACTGATATAATAAAATTGGTTTAATACATCATAAGAATCTCCAGCATGAGAGGTGAGAACATGGAAAAGTTGAGCTTGGAGGCCCGGGTAGAACGGGCGTTGAACAAATACAGAGGAGACAGTGTCCACCTTTTGAGGGAAATGGAGAAGATTCTGAAAGAGGCGGAGAAAACCGGAGATGTCTATATCGTCGGCAGGGCCAGTATGCATATTTCCGGCTGCTACTTTGATCTGGGAAACCGGGTCAAAATTCTTCCTTATGCCGTCAAGGCAGTGAGCATTTTTGAGAAAACCGACAACCGCAGTATGCTTGCCCGCAGCTATAATATCCTTGGCATTGCCCACCACGCCCAGGGAAACTATCAGCTTTCCATAGAAGCATACAACAAGGCGCTGCAAGCGATTCACGGCCTCAGAAAGCCCGGCATTGGCAGACACCTCATGCTCAACAATATTGCCCAGTGCTATTACCAGATGGGAGAGTATCAAAAGAGCATCCGCCTTGTGAGAGAATGCCTTGCCACAGTCAGAAAAAAGTGGCCGGACGATCACTCCTCCGTGGTAATCTACGGAATCAACCTCTCTGACTGCTATGAGAGTCTGAAGGATTACAAAGCTGCCATGAGCATTCTGAATGACGTCAAGTCTAGTGCAGATCGACTCGATCGGCGGGATGTTCTTCTTTGGGGCTATTATGCCAGACGCTGCTGTGTGCTTTATACGATCGGGGATCTGGAAGAGGGCATGAAGTATGCCGATCTGACCATTGAGGCGGTGAATAACGGCTTTGATTCCTACGAAGGGCACCGGGACTTTGAAAAGATCGCGTCGTTGGAGGTCAAGGTTGGAGACTACAAGAGAGCCCAGGCCTTTGCCAGTATTTTGACGAAATATGCCGACGAGAACGGCCATACCCTGGATCAGATTATCTCCAAACGGGTCCAGGCGAATATCTGCTACGCAAGGGGAGAGGAGAAGTGTGCCCTTTCTCTCTACCGGGAGCTCAACTGCCTTTATGAGAAGCGCATGAGCGAAGACAACGCGATGCAGTACGAGAGCCAGAAAAATGCCGAGGCGGCCACCAGAGAAATTGCCAAGCTGCTGAAAAAGGTTCGGGACAGCGAGGAGAAGGCTGAGCGGGACGCACTGACCGGCCTGATGAATCGATCTGCGCTGAACAGCGTTACGGACGAGTTCATTCGCAAGGCCAAGGAACATGGCAAAAGGCTCGGCGGCGTTTTTCTCGACATTGACTATTTCAAAGAGTATAATGACACCTACGGCCATGCGGCAGGGGATGAGGCGATCAAATATATTGCCGATGTCTGCATGGCGGAGGAGACCGCGAGCGTCAAGTTTTTCCGATACGGAGGGGATGAGTATTTCGGGATTGTTCTCGATTACCCGGACGAAGAACTGGAGAACCTGGCGCTGCGGCTGTCCACAAAAATCAGAATGTCCGGGATTGCCCACGCCAAGAATCCCAACGGCCAGCGGCTGACAGTTTCCATCGGTGTTGTCAACATCGATATGAAGTATACGGAAAACACGTTGCTGGACATCATCAAATATGCCGACAAAGCCCTGTACCACGCAAAGGACCGGGGAAAGGACGATGTCTTTGCCTATCACGTCTTGGCAGGTTCTGAGCATGAATACAGGCGAATTGAAAGATGATTGACGACGGCTTAACGAAGCCTCGTACCCAAGACTCCTCACTGCCGCAGCGGGGAGTCTTTTTTTGTCAGCGTCTTCGTAAAAATTTCGGGAAAATTTCAGGAAGTGATGATTGATTCTTTCTTTCACGATTGGTATAATTATAGTATCGTTCATGCAAAGGGGGTGAGAGGATGGAAAGACTGCCGCTAAGTGAACGGATAGATCAAATCCTTGTAAAATATAAAAATGATCCATTCGGCCGGGAGCGGGAACTGAAAAAACTGTTGAAAGAAGCTGAGAAGGAAGCGAATCTATATTCAATCGGAAAGATCAATATGCTTTTGGCGAATTGTGTCCTTGGACAAGGAAAACGGGGCAGCTCGGTTGGGTATGCCTACAAAGCGGTGGGTATATTTGAAAATACGGATGAACGGGCGCTTCTTGCCCGCAGCTATAATCTTCTTGGAATTGCTTACGCAGGGCAGGGAAACTTTCAACGTGCCATCACCGCGTACAACAAGGGGATTCAAGTGATTCGCGGCGATAATTACCCCGGAATACGAAAGGATACCTTACTGAATAATATCGGCGACGCCTATTATCAGATGGGTGCGTATCGCAAGAGCCTCCGCATTGCGAAGGACTGCTTCAGTTCCTGCAGAAAGATTGTCCCGGTGAACTATGCTCGCATCATCGTCTTTGGAATGAATGTCTCCGATAGCTATTGCGGTTTGGGGGAGTTTCAAAAGGCGAAACAAATTCTTGACGAAATTCGCGGGGACGTAGAACACAATCCGGGGAACATCTATGTGAGTGAATACTTCACCCGACTGACCTATGTGCTGTACGCGACCGGCAATATCGAAGAGGGAGTGAAGAACGCAGATCGGATGCTTGAGCTTGTTCATTCGAATTATGATTCCTATGACAATCATTATTTCTTTGAAGAAATTACATCGTTTATGATCGAGCTTGGTGATTTTAGAAGGGCACAGTATATTGCCGATGCGCTGACCAAGTATTCCGATGAGAACGGTTATATGCTGGATCGGATTATATCCAAACGTGTTCAAGCAAAAATCTGTTATGCTGCGGGTGATTTAGAACGTGCTCTGTCGCTCTACAAGGAACTCAGCACGCTTTACGAGGAATGGTTGCGCTTGCAAAAGGCGATCAAAAATGAATCCCAAAAAAGTATTGAGACCGCGACAAAGGAAATTACAAAATTGATGAAAAAAGTCCGAGACAGTGAGGAGAAAGCTGTCCTGGATTCGCTTACGGGACTGATGAACCGAGCTGCTTTGGAGAAAGTCTCCGCAGAATTTTATCAAAATGCCAGGGAATACGGAAAAAAACTGGGCGGGATCTTCCTGGATATCGATCATTTCAAGGAATATAACGATACCTACGGTCATGCTGCCGGCGATTTGGCAATTAAGTTCATCGCTGGGGCCTGTCTGGAAGAAGAAAGCATGACCGTAAGGTTTTTCCGCTACGGCGGCGACGAATTTTTTGCCATTGTTCTTGGACACCAGGACGAGGAATTGGAAGCGCTTGCCCTTCGGATTGCCGAGAAAATCCGCTCATCCGGATTTGAACACATCAAAAACCCAAACCGTCAGCGGTTGACTGTGTCTGTCGGCGTCGCGAATGTGGACCTGAAGACGGCGGAATACACCATCCGGGACATTATCAAATTCGCCGATAAAGCGTTATTTCATGCGAAGGATCGCGGCAAGGATGATGTGTTCGTCTACCGTGCCCCGGCGCACTCGGAGTATGAATACAGACGTGTCAGCGCCGATGATTTTGAATAATTCAGAATTATAAAACAAGTCCGACGGTTTAACCGTCGGACTTGTCGTTTGTGATAACTGATTACTGCTCCTTGATGGCAGCCTGGGCGGCAGCCAGACGGGCAATGGGAACACGGAAGGGGCTGCAGGACACGTAGTCCAGGCCGATCTTATGGCAGAACTCCACAGAGGAGGGATCGCCGCCGTGCTCGCCGCAGATACCGATGTGCAGAGAGGGACGGACGGGCTTGCCCAGGTCGATGGTCATCTTCATCAGCTTGCCCACGCCAACCTGGTCCAGCTTGGCAAAGGGGTCGTTCTCCAGAATCTTTGCGTCGTAGTAAGCGTTCAGGAACTTTCCGGCGTCGTCACGGGAGAAGCCGTAGGTCATCTGGGTCAGGTCGTTGGTGCCGAAGCAGAAGAACTCCGCTTCCTTGGCAATATCGTCGGCAGTCAGGCAGGCTCTGGGGATCTCGATCATGGTACCGACTTCGTACTTCATGGAGGCTCCAGCAGCGGCGATTTCCGCGTCAGCGGTCTTGACCACTTCAGCCTTCACGTACTTGAGCTCCTTGACCTCGCCGACCAGCGGGATCATGATCTCGGGAACCACGTTCCAGTCGGGATGTCTCTTCTGAACGTTGATGGCGGCTCTGATGACGGCGGTCGTCTGCATCTCCGCGATCTCCGGATAGGTGACGGCGAGGCGGCAGCCTCTGTGGCCCATCATCGGGTTGAACTCATGCAGCGAGGTGATGACGTTGTGGATCTCCTCGACGGTGATGTTCAGACGGTTGGCGAGCTCTTC
>JAGABH010000134.1 GCA_017614755.1 Oscillospiraceae bacterium | reverse complement strand
GGATTGGTGGGGGAAGGTGGATTCGAACCACCGAAGGCAGTGCCAGCAGATTTACAGTCTGTCCCCTTTGGCCACTCGGGAATTCCCCCATATTTCGTTGCTGTTTGACCGCCCGGTTTGCTTCCCATCGGAGGTTTTGTGGAGCTGGTAGACGGACTCGAACCCCCGACCTGCTGATTACAAATCAGCTGCTCTACCAACTGAGCTATACCAGCGCGGCTCAAACAAGCATGTGTAATTATAGCGGGATGACGCCCGTTTGTCAAGAGCTTTTTTCATTTTTCCGATCTATTTTTTCAATTTCCAATTATCATCTTTTGTCGACGGCTTTTCTGTGGTATAATCCAGTCATAAAACATAAAATTCAGGAGAAGCGAGGGATTACTATGTGGACGCAGGAACGACTGCATGATTTGACCGTCCGGCAGAGACGGTTTTTCCGGTCCGGAAAGACCCTGGATTTGGATTGGCGGATGGAACAGCTCCGGCGGCTCAAGCAGGCCGTTTTGGCCCGGCAGAAGGAAATCACCGCTGCCCTTTCCGCGGACCTGGGCCGCAGCGAAGCGGAGGGAATGCTCTGCGACGTTGGCCCCGTTGTGATGGAAATCAACGAGAACATCCGCGGTCTGCGCCGCTGGGCAAAGCCGGAGCTCCATTTCAGCGGGCTGACCGCCTTCCCCAGCACTGTCACCCGGGTCTACAAAATGCCCTACGGCGTCAGCCTGATTATCAGCCCCTTCAATTTCCCCTTTGTCCTCTCCCTGGCCGTCCTGGCGGCAGCCATGGCCGGAGGCAACACCGCAATCCTCAAGGTCAGCTCCAAGTCTCCCCATTGCACCGAGGTCTTGAAGCGGCTCATTGCCGACAGCTTCCCGGACGACTACGTGGCACTGGTGGACGGCGGACACGACGTGGCCGATCTGCTGCTGGAGGAACGCTTTGACAAGATTTTCTACACCGGCTCCCCCAAGGTGGGCGCTCACGTCATGGAAGCCGCCGCAAAGCATCTGACCCCCGTGGCCCTGGAGCTGGGCGGAGAAAACGGCAACTGGGCCATCGTCCGCAAGGACGCGGACCTGCGGGACGCAGCCCGGAAGATCGTCTTCTTCAAGCTCCTCAACAGCGGGCAAATCTGCATCAACGTGAACCAGGCGGCAGTGGCGGAGGAGGTTGCCGCCGACTTCCTGGCGGCGGTGCGGGCGGAGCTGCAGCGGCAGATCGGGGACGATCCCGTCCACAATCCCGAGTACCCCTGCCTGATCTCCCAGTCCGCCTGGGACCGCTGCGCCGCAGAGGCGGAGCAGTACCGGGACCGGATCCTGGTGGGCGGAAAGGGCGACCGGGAAACCCGGAAATACGCGCCCACAGTGATCTGGCCTGTGGGAATCGACGAGCCCATCGTCCGGCACGAGCTCTTCGCTCCCCTGCTGCCGGTGGTGCCCTATAAGGACAGTGAAATTGACGCCCTGCTGGACACCATTGCCGATCGGGAGCACGGCCTGGCCCTCTATCTTTTCACAAAGGACATTGCCTGGGCGAAGAAAGTTATGTCAACTCAGCAGTATGGAGGCGGCTGCGTCAACGAGGTCTGCCTGCACATGATGGTAAAGGGCGTACCCTTCGGAGGCACGGGCCATTCCGGCATGGGGGCCTATCACGGGGAGTGGGGCTTCCGGGAATTCACCCACCCCTCCACGGTGCTTTTCGGCAGGACCCATTTCAACCTCTCCCTGCGGGAGCATCCCTACGCAGGGAAGGTCGGCGCACTGAAGACAAAGCTGATGGGCTTTCTGGAGCGGTAGCACATCCGGCTGTGAGCCATAACTGTCTCTATTCATCAAAATGTACCGTATGCGTTGTATTTTTCGCTTTTCGCAGGCTTGATTACCTTGGCAATCCCTATGTACTACATCCGTATGGAAGCCTGTGAGGAGACGCAGGAAGAACTTGATAAAGCGCGTAAAGCGGGATGTGACTGGGGGAAACCATCTTACATTCAGTAATGAATGGTTTGATGGCATACTGTACAGTGTACTCCTTTGGAATGACTGCTTATGGGTGCTATGCAGACTGGTGCTATCTTCATGGGAGAACACCCGCTACGGAGATAGGAGTTCAGGGTGCTCCAACAGTTGTCTCACAGCCTGTTCAAACAAGCCAGAATAATCCACTCACCAACATTACGTACACAGAAAAGGTTGAGCAGCAGCAACAGAATGATTTTCATGGATTCCCTTATGTAGTTGATAATTTTGGAAGCCTTGGACAGCAAACACAGTTTATTGGGGGTGATGGGAATCTCTATACAAAACTTAGAATCCTTGGCAGTTATAAGTCATATGAGGAATATTTTACATATATATGGGACACTCAAAACAAATGTAACCACAGATGCTTTGAGATGATAGAGTGAGGTGCGTATTTATTTTGTTTGCTTTAATGGAAAATGCTTTACCCATTACTAATGCTTTATCTAAACTGGATGAACTATCAGATTCGAATATTGTGTTATTGGGTGGGGATATTCTTGATCAACAAAAACATTATACATATGACAATTGGTATTATGAATATAATCCAGTGGTTAGCGAACAAGAGAATTGCAAGTGCAGCATAGAAAAAGCACGAAAATATTTATTGTCTTATATAGAAAAAATGGATCGCAGTATACTGTTGTCTTAGTTTTGCGGGATACACGAGGGCAGGAGACGGTTCCATGTCCTGGGCGAACACCGTTCTCCCTGAGCTGATTCGAGCAAAACGACCCTTTTCAAAACAACGCACCCTGGGAGGGCCTCGGCCCTCCCGGGGAAAGGCAAAGTCTTCCTCTTCCCGTCATTCTGAGCGAAGCGCAAGCGAAGTCGAAGGAACCGTTTCTCTCCCATCGTAGCGTTGCACAGTGTGCGATACGGTACGCACCCGTAGGGGAGGCGTTCCGCCTCCTGCATTTCTCGGCATGAAAAACGCTGGGAAAACGAGAAGGGAAAAACGTCCCTTACGCCCTGTAGCGCGGGTGGGGAGCGAACCCCTCCACCGGCTTCGCCGGTCCCCCTCCCCTTGGCAGGGGAGGTTTTGGAGGGGTGGGCAGATTGCCGACCCTGCATAAGTGGAAGGAGGTCTCGGTGAAACGCGGAGAGTATCTTGTTTTGCGGGGTTTTCCAAAAGGGGCGGGCCCCTTTTGGCCGTTTGAATTAGGGG
>JAGABH010000133.1 GCA_017614755.1 Oscillospiraceae bacterium | reverse complement strand
CCGTCCAAAGGCTCATTTCCCCTGACCGTAATAGGCGTTGGGGCCATGCTTGCGCAGATAGTGCTTGTCCTGAATGCGCTGGGGCGCGGGCAGGGCGGCAGGGTCCACCTGGCGGGTGAAAATCGCCATCTTCGCCACTTCCTCCAGGACTACCGCGTGGTAGACCGCCTGGGCGGCGTCCTTGCCCCAGGTGAAGGGGCCGTGGCTGCGGCAGATCACCGCCGGGATAGCCTTGCTGTCGATGCCCCGCTGCCGGAAGCACTCCACGATGGTGTGGCCTGTGTTCAGCTCATAGCCCCCGTCCAGCTCCTCCTGGGTCAGATGGCGGGCGCAGGGGATGGGGCCGTAGAAGTAATCGGCGTGGGTGGTGCCGTAGCAGGGAATGTCCTGGCCGGCCTGGGCCCAGGCCACGGCATAGGGGCTGTGGGTGTGGACGATGCCGCCGATTTCCGGGAAGGCGTTGTAGAGGACCATGTGGGTCAGGGTATCCGAGGAGGGGTTCATCTTGCCCTCCACCTTGTTGCCCTGCAGATCCATGACCACCAGATCCTCCGGCCGAAGCGCATCGTATTCCACACCGGAGGGCTTGATTACAAACAGGCCCCGCTCCCGGTCGATACCGGAGACATTGCCCCAGGTGTAAGTCACCAGATTCCGCCGGGGCAGTTCCATATTGGCCTCATAGACTTTTTGCTTCAGTTCTTCCAGCATAATTCGTCCTCCTTGTTCCGCAGTCTCAGGCTGCAGTATATCATATCCGATCTCCGATTACAATCCTTCGGCCCGGTATAAATCGGGTCGCCGCTGGTCAAAGGACGCCGCCTTCCGGCGGACCTCCCGCACCCGCTCCGTATCCGTGCTGGCAAGAATCAGCGTCTCCCCTTCTCCCGCCCCGGCAATTGTCACCCCCATGGGGTCCACCGCCAAGCTCTCTCCGACGGTATCCGCGCCGCACTGGTCACAGGCAAGGACATAGACGCCGTTTTCCAGGGCCCGGGCGGTAACCAGCGTGCGAAAATGCAGACTCTTCAGCGCTCCGGCTGCCCAGGCTGCGGGCATCAGGACAATATCCGCCCCTTTCCGCCGCTGATCCCGGGCCACCTCGGGGAAACGCACCTCATAGCAGGTAAAGAGGCCGATTCTGCCAAAGGGGGTCTCAATGGGGTCAAAGAGACGATCCCCGGGTCTGATCAAATCAGATTCCCGATAACCGAAGGCGTCGTACAGGTGGGTCTTGCGATAAACAGCGGCCAGCTCTCCCCTGTCGTCCGCCATCACAATCGTATTCCGGGCGCGGCGGTCCGCCGGATCGGCAGACGCCTCGTTCATGCCGAAGACGATCCACATTCCGTACCGCTTTGCCAGCTCCCGCATCCGGGCAGCAAAGGGGCCCTCCAGGGGCTGGGCCGTGGACCGAACGGTGTCCCGGTCTGTCCCCCAGGGGAAAAAGCTCATAAACATCTCCGGGAAGACCAGAACGTCGGGCTGAAAGGCTTCCCAGGCTTTCCCGGCAAGCTCCTCCGCTTTTTTCAGGTTCACCGCGGGATCGCCCACAGAGGCGGTCTGCGCCAGCACAAATTTCCCCTTCATCATTCTTCTCCTTCTCCGCGAAAATCATTGTACGCCGGAAGCCCGCTTTTCCCGCCGCAGGAAGCGGACAAGCAGAATCGCCTTTATCGCGCCTGCCGCGAACAGCAGCGCCGCCGAAAGGACAACCGTGAGAAACACATCCGGGACAAAGGCCCTGGCCACCCACAGGGGCGTTTGGAAGAAAATCGGGACGAGCAGCAGACAGAATATGGGAAAGATCAAGTGATACGCCCCCAGGAAAAGGGCCTGGCGGACGGGTTTGCCCCCCGAGAGCTTTTTCCGCCAGCGGGGCAGACGGAAAAGCGGCAATGCCGCGGCAGTGAATACCGCGAGCATAATAAGATCGATCCGTAAATGGCTCGCCAGATAATCATATGCTCCGATTTCCTCCGGCTCCTCCCCCAGGAGCAGCATCACAACGCCCCAGCCCAGGCTGTCCATCATCTCGTTAGCCACAAAGTAATCGTTGACGTTGGCCGTGATTGCGACCCCGAGGCCGCTTTCGGGAATGATAAAAACACAGGAGGTTCCCGTTTCCACCAGGCCGCTGTGCCGCAGTACCGGCTCAGGCAGGGGCTCCTTCACTGTCGCCCAGCCGTAGCCGTACCAAAACGGGACGTCGTCCTCCACATACACGGTATCGCCGTAAAACATTTTTTCAACGCTTTGCGGGGATATAATCCCCGCTCCGCCGTTCAGATACATTTGCAGGTACCGGCCCAGATCGTTGGCGGAGGAAGAAAGGTAGCCTGCGGGTACGGAAACCCAGGCGTTTTCGGAAGTCGGGTACTGATGACTGCGTTTCAGCTGGAAGCCCCAATAATCGGTGTAACCGTCGATCAGGCCGTTTTTCACGCTCTGCTCCCAGGCAGCGGCGGTATGGGAAAGACCCAAGGGCGCAAAGACATTCCTTGCAGCATATTCCTCATAGGGCAGGCCGCCGACTTTTTCGATGATCCTGCCCAGCAGCGAATAATTCACGTTGGCGTAATGATGCTCGCCCTGGGCGTTGACAATATGATAGTTCTCCAGAGTTTGATGCTCCCCCAGGCCGCCGGAATGGTTGAGCAGCTGACGGACCGTAATCTCATCTCCGTCTGCGGCGTCGGGCAGATAGGCGGAGAGCTTTTCATTCAGATTGATTTTCCCCTGCTCCGCCAGCTGCATCACACAGACCGCCGTGAAGGATTTGCTGACCGAGCCCAAAAGAAACGGGGTGTCGGCGCTGCCGCATTCTCCGTAGCAGCCCGAAAAGAGGACGGCTTCCCTGTCCACAACCGTGACGGACAGGGCCGGAATATGGGCGTTTTCCACGCAGGACCGCAGGTAAGCGTCCACCCGGTCAAAATCTGTTTGATGCGCGGCGGCGCTGACCGGCTTCGCCCAGCCGAAAAGCAGGGGGAGAATTAGCGCCGCAGCCGTTGCCGCACAAAATAATCTTTTCTTTTTCACTGCTTTGAACCTCAAAGATCAAATCGAATGAACCGCAGGAATCACCATGCTCATTCTATCATTCAATTCCGAATAATGCAACAAAAACCGCCCCGGGCAGGAAAACCCGCTGTCCCGGGCGCGGGATCGGGATTTGAAATTCCGGCAGTCTTCCCTTGGGAGCAGCTTGACAGCTTCGGATTGTGCTGGTATGATTATTCTGTCGTCAAGGCCGCGGTACAGCGCAAAACGGAATTTCAATTTACGAGAGGGATGGTTTTCAAATGCTGACTCTGCAACGGGCAAGGGAGCTGCACGATTCCCAGGTGACAGAGGAGCACCTGATCCTCCACGCCAGGAACGTCATGTATGCCATGGGAGCGATGGCGGAGCACTTCGGTCAGAACCGGGAGCACTGGATGGCCGTCGGCTATCTCCACGATTACGACTATGAAAAGCATCCGGACGCCCACCTGCAATTCACCGAAAAGCCCCTGCTGGAAGCCGGTGTCCCGGAGGAGGACGTGCGGGCGATTTTGAGCCACGGCTACGGGCACTGCACCGACGTGAAGCCGGAAACCGACCTGGAAAAGAGCTTGTTCACAGTGGACGAGCTGACCGGCATCATCCAGGCCAGCGCCAGAATGCGGCCCCTTGGGATCACCGATCTGGAGACCAAGAGCTTTATGAAAAAGTTTAAGGACAAAAAGTTTGCCGCGAAATGCGACCGGGAGCTGATTCAGCGGGGCTGCGAGATGCTGGGGCTGTCTGTGGCCGAGGTTGCAGAGATCTGCATTGAAGGCATGAAAGCCCATGCGGCGGACATCGGCCTGCTGGGGTCCGGCCAATGAAAGCGCTTCATTGGGTGTTCTTTGACATCGGCTCCACCCTGGTGGACGAGGAAGAGGCCTATCGCCACCGCGTCAGAGATATGATCCGGGGCACCGACGTTACCCTTGAACAGTACTATGAAAAACGGGTTCAGTTTGCGAAAGCGGGTTTTAACGGCGATCAAAAGGCGATGGAATTCTTTGGTCTGCCCAAGACGCCCTGGCACAGCGAGGATGAAACGCCCTTTGCAGACTGCGCCCAAACCCTGCAAGCGCTCCGGGATGCGGGCTATCGGCTGGGCATTATCGCAAACCAGGAGCCCGGCGCCAAGGAACGGCTTGCGGCCTGGGGGCTCTCCCGGTTCTTTTCCGTGATTGCGGCCTCCGCGGAGATGGGGGTGGCCAAGCCGGAACGGGAGATCTTTTTGCGGGCGCTGGCAAAGGCGGACTGCAAGCCGGAAAATGCCGTCATGGTGGGGGACAGACTGGATAATGACATTCGCCCCGCCAAGGAGCTGGGAATGAGCACCATCCGAATGGAAAAAGGCCTTGCAGTCTATATGGTACCGTCCTGCGCGGCAGAGCAGCCGGACTGGACGGTGTCCTCTCTGGCGGAGATTCCCGGGATTCTCCGCCGGCTTCCATGAGCTTGCCTTGCGGAAAACCATAAAACGGCGCATAGAAACGCGGCGCAGTCCGATCCGGAAAATCCGGTCAGACTGCGCCGCGCTTCTTCTCAAAGGCCTATTTCGCTTTCATTTTTCTCTTGTTCTCATACATGGTGCTGTCGGCCCGCCGGAAGACGTCTTCCACCGACTCCCCTTCCTCGTGCAGGGCATATCCGATTGCCGCGCTGATTCCGCCGCCGGATTGCGCGATATTCCGGATGAAACGCTCCGCCAGCTCCTCTGCCTGACCGCAGCTTTCTCCCACGATAATCACGGCAAATTCATCGCCGCCGATTCGGTAAACCGTAGAATCCCGATAGGTTTCGGAAAGAATACTGCATACCTTTCGAATCGCCGCGTCGCCCTTGGCATGGCCCTCGGTGTCGTTGATGACCTTCAAATCATTCAGGTCCGCCATCACGATGCCGAACCTGCCGTCCCCCTGCGCCAATTCCGCCTTCTTCTGCTCATAGGCCAGCTTGCTGCCCGCGCCGGTCAGCGCATCCTTGTGGGCCAGCTCGCTCATTTCGTCCGCCATATCTCTGGTCTGGGACAGCTCCCGGGAGGTGGCGACCAGATTGTCGATGTAGGAGGTAATATCATGCAGCATACGCCGGACGGACAGATACAGGGACTCGATCTCGTCCTTCGTTCGAATCGTCATGGAGTCGAACTCGCTGGCGCTTTCCCGACCGGCTCGATAGTTTGACGCGGCATGGCACAGCATATTGATGGGACGGATGATGGTGCGGTTGACCACCAGAATCGCCAGAAGGCTGATTGCAATCGTGATAGCGGCAAGGGCAAGGGACAGTCTGCGCATAAATCCGGTCTGCTGAGATCGGATCATATCCATGGGGATATCCACCATCGCGTAGCCGATGACCCGATGGGTTTCGTTGTAAATCGGGGCGCCGGCCGTGACCAGCCACCCATAGGGCTCCGTATTGGTGATATAGGGCGGATAGCCCCGTTCCGGGTTTGTGAAAAGCTCCTTGTTTTCGTCATACACCGGATCGAAGCAGCCAATGGGACAGGCATCCTCTTCCGCGGCGTCCACAAGGTAAATAAAGCTCTCATCCGAGGTATCCAGTACGGAGATATACAGACAGTCCACGTCGTTATTATCCTGGATCGAGCGGAGCTGCCGCAGCAGCGCCTGATATTCTTCCGTCTGCTCCAGGTCGCTGAAGTTGGCGATATAGGCGTTGAACGCATCCGAGCCCCAATCCTCGCTGCCGACTTTTTCCTCCACGGAGCCGTAGATCTCCGCCATCTTCCCCGCAAGGGTCTCGACTTTCCCGGCATCCAGAACAGCGGCCACCGTATGCGCGATCTCATCCGCCCTGTTGCTGTAAAAATCGTTGACGATATTTTGGACAAACCCGTTGCTGACAAGGATTCCGGTTATTCCGACCGCAAGGGCAACCACCACAATCAGAATAAATGTTTTTGTTCGAAGTGACTTTTTCATAAGCGTCCTCCCATCCGGTTCCGCTTGCTTCCGCAATCGCCGCCCAAATTTTTATAATGTTTGGATAATTATACATCATCTTTCTGCTTTTTTCTACCCTTATTGCATAATTCACCAAAAATACACATAATCAAGGCTTCCCCGTGGAATGGGCCATCTCCCCGCCGCGGCCCAGAGCGCATGGCTTGCAGGGGCGAATACCGGTGCGCCCCGATTCAAAGTTCCAGGTTCAGCGTCCGCAGAGACAAGCACGACCCGGCGGACATCGCAGCGGCTTGCAGAGAAACGTCAAGATTCCTAAAAAGCAGTTTTTGGATTTGTGCAGGCCACCAATTTTTTATTCATATATGCGTATTTGTTTGACTTTTTAACTGTTTTTTTGTATGCTTTTTATGCCCGCAGACGGAATACGCCGCCTGCAAATCCATCGGCTCTGTAGCTGGAGCAAAGCGAATCATAATATTGGAGGTAATCCCATGACTTATGAAAAGATGACCGGCGCGATCAATTTGGACGAGCTGGAAGTTCAGGCCGAAGAAGTTGCCGAAGTTTCTGCCGCTGCCGAAACTTGGAGCCTGGCTTTCTGCAGAATTTTCGTCTTCAACTGAGAAATCAATGCGTGCAAGGAGGTATTCCCATGACTTACGAAAAAATGACCGGTGCGATCGATCTGGAAGCGCTTGAGGTTCAGGCCGACGAGGTGACGGAGGTTTCCGCCGCCGGTGTTTGCACGGTGATTTCCGGCAACTGGCGTCTGGCCGCTTTTTACGGGTTCTGCAACGAGTAAAAACAGGTCTGTCAGTTCTGCTGACAGCAGGGAGAACACAACCAACTATTGAGGAGGTAATTCCATGACTTACGAAAAGATGACCGGCGCAATCGATCTGGAAGCGCTTGAGGTCCAGGCGGAAGAGGTTACGGAAGTTTCCGCTGCGATTTTGGCCACCAGCTTCTCACAGTTTTTCCGTGAAATGTATCCGCTGCTGTGCCTCTGATTCTCCGCCAACCGTAAGAAACCAACGGAATTTGTCAGCCCCGCTGACGTGAAAGAGAAAACAACAAGATTTTCAGGAGGAACGCTCATGACTTACGAAAAGATGACCGGCGCAATCAATCTGGAAGAGCTTGAAGTTCAGGCGGAAGAGGTGACGGAGGTTTCCGCTGCCTGCCTCAGCAACACCCCCGGGTTTAAGCCCCTTTTGGGAATGGGCGGTATCTGCATCTGATAACCGGTATTATCTGACGCTCGTCGGTCCTGCCGACGGCGTCAATGAAATTGTATCTCTGCCTTCATTCCGGGAATGAATGATCAAAGCACGTTTCCCCAGCTACAGAGTCGATTCCTCTGCGGGCTGCGTCCGGACACAGGCGCAGCCTGCAGTGCGCTGACAAATATTTAGGGTGGTTCGAATGTTGCATTGCGAAGCGCAGACTGTCTGCGCGCAGTTAATTGAAAAGACCGACGGTTTTTTCGGTCCGGTATTCCAGGCAACTCTTTTAACGTATCTGTCCGCTGTGGAGGAGCGTTTGGCGACCTTCCGGCAGCGGAAGCCAGGGGTTGCGTGTAATACCGGGGCGATTCTTTTATCCTTGGGAAAGGCGCTTTTGAGCGCCCTTGTTCGTCTGTGCTCCCGCAGCTTTCTGGGAGAGCTGTATTACGCGAAGAAGGATCTCCGGGGGGAGACCCCGGAGGCCCGGTATCAGTTTTTCCTGCAAAACTGTCTGCTTGCGCGCAGAGAACAACTGCTGGCGCCCTCCACCGAGTTGGGTCGGCTTGTCTCCAACCGAGTCCGCTGCTCTCTGGCCGCTGTTGCGGAGCTTCTTGACCGGCTGCTGGACGATTTTGACCTGCTGAACGAATTTCTCGGCGCTCCCATCGCTTCCGTCGACGACCTGGAGGTGAGCCAGGGGGATACCCACAACGGCGGTAGAACCGTCGCCATTTTGACGGTAAACGGAAATCAAAAGCTGGTCTACAAGCCCCATTCCCTGGAAAACGACCTTATTTT
Source organism: Oscillospiraceae bacterium (assembly GCA_017614755.1). Lineage (GTDB taxonomy): Bacteria > Bacillota > Clostridia > Oscillospirales > Oscillospiraceae > JAFRPC01. The sequence goes on along the minus strand of JAGABH010000133.1, from coordinate 8,068 downwards.
TTCCGGGTTGGCCCGATGGCTGAACGCCTCCGGGAAGCTGGCTTTCCCCCTGCGGCATTTGCGGGTCCTCTCCCGGGACGGCTACGGCTGGCAGGAGTACATTTCCCACCGAGCCTGCCGGGATGAGGCCGAGGCGGAGCGCTATATGTACCGTCTGGGCGCCCTGATCTTCCTGGCCTATCTCACCGCCTGCTGCGATCTGCACCGGGAGAACATCGTGGCCTGGGGAGATTCCCCGGTACTTGTGGATACGGAAACCATGTTCCACAACCAGCACTGTCTGAAGGGCTATCACATGGATTCCGTGGACCCCTGGAAGCGCTTTATTCTGCGTTCCGTCTTTGCCTCCGGCCTGCTTCCGGCGGACCTTTTGCCGGGAAAGCTCTTTGAGCGCTACATCGGCAACGGAATCCTGTGGGGGCTGGACACCGGAAAGGCGCCGACCCCGGTGCAAACCATCGTCCGGCCGGGCACGGATGAGATGAGCTTTTCCGAGGAAGTCCTTCCCCCGGAAGAGACGATTTATACCAATCTCCCCTATCTTGCCCACTGTCCCCTTCACGCCGGGGATTACGTCGATACGCTTTCCAAGGGCTTCCGGGACGCCTATGAGGCAGCCCTGGCCCGCCGGGAGGCGCTGTTGGAGCTGGCCCGCTCCGGTTTCTTTGCAAAGGGCGTATTCCGCCAGCTTTTCCGGGATACGGAGCTGTACGGAAAATACCTGATCGCAAGCTATCACCCCTCCTATCTGGGAAGCAGCGAGACCCGGATGGCAGTCTTTGGAAAGCTCAAGGGTAAGAGCGACTTTTATTCCCCGGAGCACCGGCTCCTCGTCCAATCGGAGATCCGACAATTACTGCAGGACGACGTCCCCTATTTTTATACCACCTTCTCCTCCCGGGACCTGTTCTCATCGGAAGGCTGTGTGGCGGAGGGCTTCTACCGGTATTCGCTGGAGGAGCTGTTTTCCGCGTTTGTCGGCAGGCTGAGCGAGGCTGACTGCTTCCGGCAGCTGTTCTGCCTGCGCAGAGCGCTGACCCGTCCGGATTACCGGGAAAAACGGTACTATCCCATTGACCCCGCTGTTTTTCGTGCTTCGGGGCAAGCCGCACAGATCACCGCCCTGGCCGATTGGATCGTCGATCTCCGGGAGCGATACTTCCGCATCACGCCGACGGACGATCCCTCCCCCCTGTACCTGGCCGGCGCACCGGGAAACGGGAAAGTCATGCTGCAGCCGGAGCCGCCGATTCTGTACAGCGGGATCGGTTCTACCCTGTTTTATTTCCAGTACGCCGCTGTTCTGGGCCGGGGACGGCAGGCTTATGAGGCCATGCTCCACGCTGTCACTAGTCCGGATTCTCCCCTGCAAACGCCTCTGTTTCTGAGCGGAGCAGACCGCAGCATCGGCGTTTTTACCGGCCTGGGCTCCGCTCTGTATCTCCATCTCTATCTGTACGGCGCCACAAAAGACGACCGGTACCTGGAAGCCGCGGAGCGGCTTTGCCGGCAAATGATTCCAATGGCGAAAGCGCTTCCCACGGAATGTGACGTCATTTCCGGCCACGCAGGGCTTATAATCTGCTGTCTGAACGCCTGGCGCAAGCTGCCCGGCTTTGCCGGACTGCGCACCTTGGCCGAGGTCTGCGGGGAAACGCTGTATGAAGTCTGTTCCGCCGGTCAGCTGATCGAGCAAACCGGCTTTGCCCACGGATACGCCGGCATCAGTACCGCCCTGCTGATGCTCAGCGGCGTCACCGGCAATGAGCGCTGCTACGCCGCGGGGCTGGACCTTATGCGGTGGGAAAGCGCGAAATACAACCCCGCGCGAAACAGCTGGGACACCACCGACGGATATCGAACCGGCATGAACGCCTGGTGCTACGGCGGGCCGGGAATCCTGATTGCCCGGGAGCTGGCGCGACCCTTCATCAAGGACGCGGACCGGGCTCTGGCGGAGCACGATATCGCCCTGGCCCTCCGCTGCACCGTAGCCGCCGTACGCTCCGGCGACCAGCGCCCCCTTCTCTGTCACGGTCTGGCGGGAAATCTGTCGGCGCTGCAATGGTACGCAAAGCGCACCGGCGACGAGACCGCGGCCCAGGCGGCAGAGCAGGGCCTTTCCAGGCTGCTGCGGCTGCTGCGGGAGGATGGCATTCTGATGCGGGACGCCACAAACACCCTGCAAATCTCCTTCATGGACGGGCTGTGCGGTCTGGGCTACTGCCTGCTGCAACAGCTGCGGCCGGACATTCCCTCCGTCTTGGCGCTGGAAATACCGTGAGGATAGGAATCCATGAAAAAAATCAAAGTTGTCTCACAATTTTTGAAAACCGAATGCGGCCTGTGCTGTGCCGCCATGATCTCCCAGTACTACGGACGCAGCGTCTCGCTGGAAGAGCTCCGGGACTATCAACAGCCGGGACGGGACGGCATTTCCGGCAAGCAGCTGAGCGAGCTGCTGGACTGGCTGGGCTTTGACTGCAAGATCTACCGCTGCAAGCGGGAGCACCTGCCAGCCATTCCCCTGCCGGCCATCGCTTTTTGGCAGGGCTCCCATTATGTTGTAATTGAAAAAGTCACGGGCAGCCGGGTCTATATCGTAGACCCCGGAGCCGGTCGGGTCATCGTCTCCATGAAAGAATTTGACCAGTTGTTTTCCGGTCTGATCTTCTGCCCAAAGCCCTCGGAGCGCTTTGAAAAACGGGCGCCCGGCCGCTCCCTGTGGTGGAATTACACGTTTTTGCTGGCAAAAAACAAACTGCTGATCGCCTCCGTGCTGCTGCTGAGCCTGCTGGCCTACGTCATTTCCACCGTCGTTCCCATGCTGGTGCAGAAAATCATAGACGCTCCGTCTTCCGGAATAAACCCTTTCATCCTGATCGGCGGCGCGGCGCTTTTGGGGTACGCAATCGCCTACACCGTCAGCAACCTGTTCAGCGTGGTCGTCAAATCCAGAATCTATAAATCCTTCTTCTCCCTGGCCATGGAAAAGCTGGGGAAATCGGACTTCCGGTATTTCCTGCTGCGGCCGCTGGGAGTAATCTCCTACAACCTGGACTGCATCGATACCATCAACGACAGCTACAGCGTCCTCATGGTCAATTCCCTGATCTCTGGAGGCGCGGTGGTGATCCTGTCCATCTTTTTTGCCGTCAGCTCTCTCCGACTTTTTCTGGTGATGGCGCTTCTGCTGCTTCTCTCCTTCATCGGCCTGCGCCTGTCCAACAATCGGGTGGTCCGCCTGAATCAGTCGGAAATCAGCAGCAGATCCCGGCTGAAGGGAAAGCAGTTTGAATTTCTCAGCTCCATCTGCGAATTAAAGGCCTACGGACGGGAGGATACGTTTTACTCCGAGTGGGAAAAAACCTTTGCGGATTCCGTGAAAAAAAATCTGCAAAAAAGCCGAAGCGAGGCGTTCTACAGTTCTCTGACCGCGATTCTCACCCTCGTGCTTCCGCTGGCGATTCTTCTGACCGCCTTCTATATGGTGACCACCGACCGGATTACAATGGGCACTGCGATTTCCCTGTATTCCCTGTCAACAATCGTTTCCTCCTTTGCGATGAATCTCTTTTCCTCTGTCAATTCCTTCCGAACCATGGGCAACCTGACGGATCGGGTAAAGGATATCGTCTTTCATCCCGAAGAAAAAAGCGGCGACAAAAAGCCGGAAGACATTTCCAGAATTCAGCTGGACCACCTTTCCTTCCGCTATGACAAGCACGCTCCGCTGGTCCTGAAAGACATCTCTATGACCATCGAAAAGGGGAAAAAAATCGCCATCGTCGGCAGCTCCGGCAGCGGCAAGTCCTCCATCGCAAAGCTGCTGATTAAGATGTACGCGCCCACAGAGGGGAACATCCTGTTTGACGGCATGGATTCCGAATCCGTGGATAACAAATCCCTGCGGCACATCCTGGGATACGTTGGCCAGGACGGAACCCTGCTGGGCCGTTCCATTATGGATAATCTTGTCATGCTGGCCGAGGACTATACTCAGGAAGAATTGGATCGGGTCTGCAAAATCACAAGAATCTACGACGACATTATGAAGCTGCCCATGAAGGCCGCGACAATGGTGGCAGAAAAGGGCTCCGTTTTCTCCGGCGGGCAAAAACAGCGGATTATTCTGGCCAGAGCTCTGATGGCCAAGCCGAAAATCCTATTGCTGGATGAGGCGACCAGCGCATTGGACTCCATCACTGAGCATCAGATTTTCGACGAGCTGAACCACCTGGGGCTCACCATGGTGGTAATCGCCCACCGGCTTTCCACCGTTGCCGACGCAGATTACATCTACGTCATGAAGGAAGGCCGCATAGTGGAGGAAGGCACCCACGACCAGCTGATGCAAAAGGGCGGCGAATACTGCGCCCTGTACCAATGCGGCGACCAATAAAGCGCCGCCCTTGGCGGGCGGAAACTTTGGCACGCCGGGAACGGTTCCCCGTGTTGTTCTTCCGGAACGGGAAACCCGTCCCCTACAAAAAAAAGCAGACGGCAGGGCGCTGTCTGCTGCACTGGGAACCAGTACAGAAAGACGCCGATCGGAAATACTCCGATCGGCGTCCGCTTTTTCCTGATGTATGGAATACCGCGCTGCGCTGTGTGGCCTCGCATGAGTTTGCGGAAATCTCACTCAGCTTGAAGGAGATCTCCTATGGATGCTTCGATGGCTTTCTCTGCCGTTTGATCCGTTCTGATTACTTTCTCGAGTACGCAACCTCGTAGGTCAGACTGCAATTGCGAATATCGCGGGGCGTGACGCCGGGCTCGCCGTGGAGGCCGCCGACTTCGATGTTGATCCCCTGGTTGTAGTAGGCGGCCCAGACCAGCTCAGAGCAATACCAGTCTGTTTCGCTGGCGCTGTGATCCTTGGCAAAATCCAGGAAATAGGAGGAGCCAAGCTCTCCCTGGCAGAAGGAAACCGCGCTGTTGATCTTCGTCGTGGTGGCGCCGGAGACTCTCAGAATCGTCACAGCCTTGTCATCCACTCTCGTATCGTCCAGGATACTTCTGGTCACGCCGCCTTCGCTGTTGGAGATCGCCTCGATCACGCGAATGTACTTCCGGCCGGTTCCGTCGTTTCTGTTGTAGATACCCTCCACAATGGCAATGTGCCCCGTGATGCCGAAGCCGCCGTTGGCCTCAAAGATGACGTCGCCCTTCTTGACCACGCTGAGCAGATTGTATTTGTTGTAGTTTGCCTGGGAGGGGCAGGATGTGCCGGTGTTGTAATAGTATTTGCTTCCGCCGCTGGAGCGAACCGCGGCCGATTCCGGCTGGAGCACGGAATAATAGGCGTTCACATACTCTTCGATCGGCTGCCCGTCATAGTTGTTGACGAAATCGTCAAAGCTCATGCCCAGCTCTATGTTGTTTTCCTTTGCGTAAGCCACGACCTGTTCATAGGCGATTCTGAGGGGATTTCTCACGGTCTCTTTTTGCGAAGCGGGGGCGACGGCAAACGCGCTCAAGGAGAGACTCGCGACCAAAATGATCGCAAGCGCAAGGCTGCATGATTTCCTAAGTAACTTCCGAATCATAATAAGTCCTCTCTTTCATAGTGTTTGTTCTCGCGTCGATCAGATTGACGGCCTCATTCAGCGCAGCGCGGCGGGTTCGGCGGTTTTTCTCTGGCAATTCCAATGCATCCATCGAGGATCATCGATTATTTGTGCGTTTTTTTGCATAGATTTGACACGCTTTGATTGTACCACAGTCGATGCGGTATGACAAGTCCTTTTCTGCCGGCAGCCCCCGGTTCAATCTGGCGATTCGGAACCTGTCCGCCCGCCGGCTTTCAAATTTCCTGATAATCTCCACAAAAGACCCCGGCCTGACGGTTGACGAATCGGAAGAACCATGTTATAATTATTCTGTCGAAGTGGATTTCTTTGCGTCTCAGGCGGTTCAGCGTCCAGGAGGGACCCCGGCAAGACGGTTCCTGCGGAAGCAACTGTTCCCGGGCCTCCTGTGTCCCCGGGTCCTCAGTGCGCAAACAATATAAACATACACATCCAGCAAATTCCAAACGATTACACTTTGAGGGGATGAGCTCGAATGAAGCAGTTTCAGACGGTATATCGGGATCGGGAATCCTTCCGCAAATCTGTAGCGGAATGGAACGCATGGCGGGAGGAGAATGCCTCCGGACAGGCGCTGGTTCACATCTTTTCCGATGGCGCCGACGACGCTGATGTCAACTGCGCCCGGGAAATTGTGGGGCAGCTGCTGCCGGATGCGTCCTGCATCGGAGCTTCCGCATCGGGCAACATCTATGGCGGTAATATCACGACGGAAAAGCTGGTCGTCACCTGCACGGTGTTTGAGCATTCCGACAGCTTTGTCCGCACTCGTTTCTTCTCCATTGAGAACCGGGACGTGAGTACGCTGCGGGCATCGCTGCGGGCTATGAAAGCAGATTATGCGGGCGTGAAAGCGATTGAGGTCATTATGACCATCGACACCATTCCGATCCGGGAGGTCTGCGCCATTCTCCAGGAGGAGATTCCCGAGGACATTCAGATCTGGGGCGGCGGCGCATTCGGCGACAACGTCTTTACCGCCTACATTTTTGATAAAGGGCAAGCGGTCAACATTCACGGCATCGTCCTGGCCATGATGGGCGGCAGAGACCTGCACGTTATGAGCTCCTATGTCATCGGATGGAGGCCTCTGGGCTCCGCCCTGAAGGTGACCCGGGCGGAGGGGAAGGTGCTGTACGAGCTGGACGGCAATCCCGCCTATCAAATTTACCAGCACTATCTGCGCATTCCCAATGACGAGCACATCTTCTATAACGCACTGGAGTTCCCCTTTGCCGTCAGTCACCAGAATCGCATCCTTCTGCGCCATGCTCTGGCCTGTCACGACGACGGCTCCATTGATATGAGCACAGACATACCGGAGGGAAGCATCGTGCATCTGACCTACGGCGACCCGGACACGATCATGCAGAACGTGTCGATCTGCGCCGACCAGGTTCGCGACTTCGGACCGGAGGTCATTTCGATCTTCGACTGCTTCGGCAGAAAGAGCTTCTGGGGCAGCACGGAGGGCAGCCGCGAGACGCGGCCCCTGCACAAGCTGGCCCCGACCTACGGCTTCTGCACCGCCGGTGAGTTAATTCGCTGGCAGGGTGGCATGGACCACCATAACCTCTCGCTGGTCGTGGCTGCCATGCGAGAGGGCGGTCCCGCCGAGCAGAAAATATCGGAGATTCGGGAGGAGCCTCGGCAGAATGAATCCAGTATGTCCATGGTCAGCCGACTGGTAAACTTCATCAACACGGCCACCGCCGAGGTCATCGAGGCCAACAGCCGTCTGTCCATAATGGCCATCACAGATCAGCTGACCCAGCTGTTCAACCGCGGGGAGATTCAGCGGCAAATCACCGAGCGTATCCAGGATAATTGCTCTGCCCCTGCGGGCGAAAATGCCACCAGCCTGGTCATGATCGACCTGGATGATTTTAAGCAGATCAACGACACCTACGGCCACAACGAAGGCGACCAGGTGTTGATTGCCGTCTCCGCCCAGATCAGGACGGCGCTGGAGGAACTTGGAAACGGCGCCATCGGCGGGCGCTGGGGCGGCGAGGAGTTCATGGTCATGCTGCCGGGAATGACGCTGGAGGCGGCGGCAGATTTCGCGGAGTCCCTGCGCATGAGAATCGAAAGTCTCCGCTTTGATCTTTGCGGCAGAGAGACCGCCAGCTTCGGCGTGGCCCAGGCCCTGCCGGGCGAGGAATCCGATCCGCTGGTCCTGCGGGCGGACGTGGCCCTCTACGTTGCCAAGAAATCCGGAAAGAACCGGGTTTGCCGCGCGGACGGCAAAGGAGATCCCACCACCAAAAAAACCGTATATGAATCCGACGCGAGATAGAGGCGGCGTTTGGATCCCTGCTTTCGGCTTCTAAACCACGCACCCGGCTTCGGACAAGCACCCTTCCAAATCGTCTGTTGCCGCAGTCGATTGTTTGCCCCGCAAACGCGGACGAGCGATGCTCTCCCCTGCGGCGAAAACCCACCCCTGTGTTCACGAAGGCCGGAGCCAGGCGCAT
>JAGABH010000132.1 GCA_017614755.1 Oscillospiraceae bacterium | reverse complement strand
TCAACAATATTATAGCCGACTTTTAGCAACTTTTCAATAACATTGCGCGATAATTTTTTTCACTTTTCAAACTTTGATGTGAAAATATGTCAGCACTTGCCGGAAGCGATCTTGTGCGAGGCCGCAGGTGTCGCGGAGGTAGCCGCGCTCGGTTTCCCAGTTCTGGAGGCCGCGGTAGTAGAAGGCTTTCAGATCGTCCGTGATGATGAAGGGGACGATGCCAAGTCGCAAACATTTCTTAAGGCGCAAAAGGCAGCCTACGGAATCACGTTGGAGCGCTGCATTTCTTGTTTTGCAGCGTGACATCATGGTTCCCGGTTCTGTTAGCAGGAGAAACTGATATTGCAGGTTAAATCCGGTTTGAATCTCCGGATGGGCCGTAATACTTCAGGCAGAGCATGGTGAGATCATCGGATTGCTTCCAACGATCGGAAAAGCGTACAACGGCCTGTTTCACTGTCTGAACAAGTACGCTGGGCGTCGCATCCGGTTCCCGGTTCAGTGCCTCCAGAATGCGCTGCCTGCCAAAGCATTCCCCCTTTTCATTTGGCGCAGACTTCACGCCGTCGCAGTAAATGAACAGGCTGTCCCCGGGATACAGTTGGAAGCCGTGATCCCGATAGCGGCAGCCCTCCCGGACTCCAATCGGAGAATCGTGGGGATATTCCTGTGTTTCATACTGTTTTCCCGCACGGCGCAGAGCAGGATGCTCGTGACCGGCGTTGACGGCGATCCCCTTGCCGGTGGACAGCTCCAGCACCGCAAGCCACACAAAGGATCGCTGCTCGATACTGTATGCCCGCATCTGTTCGCTGACACTCTGCATCACCTCAGCAGGAGAAAACCCCTGCATGGCACGGCTCTTGATGAGCGTTGCGACAATTACCATGTGGAGTGCAGTAGGAATGCCGTCTCCGGCAACGTCCCCCGCCACCATGGCAAGATGGTCCTTGTCAATGAGGAAGAAATCATAGTAGTTCCCGCCAATTTTGTCGCAGGGGGAAAGGGCGGCGTAGATGTCAAAGTCATTTCGCTCCGGGAAAGCCGGGAATACATTGGGAAGAAGATCGGCCTGGATCTGCTTGGCCACGTTTATTTCCGCGTGGATCCGCTCTCTGTCAGCAGTCACCACTTTGAGCCGAGCCAGGTATTCATGGAGATCGGCATCCATCTTTCGGAAAGAGTTCGCCAGTTCCTCTATCTCATCCCCGGTGCGGATTTTCAGATCAAACCTTGCGTTGCCGCTCAGCTCGCCAACAATACCTTTCGCCGCGGTGTTGAGCTGCTCAACGGGCTTGACGATTGTCCGCCTTACATTCTTAAACAGGAAGAAGACGGAGATGAAGGTCACAAGGATGACCGCCGCCAGAATCAACAGCAGGTAAGTAATAAATTTTTCCAGCACATGCCCCACCGACAGATCAATGCCGACCAGGGCAACTGGCTCTCCGGCGCTGTTGAAAATTGGGGAAAAAGCGATCAGGAGACGGCCCCATTGGGGATCATTAATAAAGGCAGTCTCTTCCTCCGGATCTTTGCTGAAGGCAAGCTCGACGCTTTTTTTCTCTTCCGGGAGGCATCTCTCGAAGTAGCCCTGCCGGGAAAACCCCTTGGCTGTATTTGCATCCCAGATGTAGATCAGGCCGTCCTCATGCGGGACAGCGATGTAATAATACATCACCAGATCATTCTCTGAATGAATGACGTTCAGGTACTCCATAACCCGGTTATAATATTCATCGGAATAATAAACCGACTCCCCGTTCTCGTCGGTGCCAACAATATTCAGGTAGTCCACGATCCGATCCCCGTCCACCAGCCGTGCGCCGGAGCGCGCAAGGGCAAAGGCACTGTCCGTGGATTCCATAATCTCAGCATAGAAATAATAAAACCCGACAACCAGGGAAATAATGACCATATTGACCATTGCATACTGCAAAAGGCCGATCAAAAGCCTCTTGCTCAATTTCCTTCTCTTTCCGGCTCTCTCCCGTTTCGCCATGAGACGACGCTCCTTTCCCCGCCAATCACCGCAGCGGTCTTCACTCAGGTCAGTTCAGAAACAATCTCGAGCATATCCCGGTCGATCCCCGCCTCAAAAGTCACGCGCTTTGTATGCGTGCGAATATAATTCGCCGCACTGCCGTCTGAGCCTCTCCCGTAATCGGTAAACGGATTATTCCCGTCCATCGGCGCAAACATCCGCAGGTGGAGAACATGCTCCTCCCGCTTGACAGCGCACTCAACCTTGATGTCGGCGTTTGCCTCGCAAAAACGGCAGCACAACGCAAAAAGCTCCTCCGCCAGCAGGATTTGCATAGCAAAGGCTTTGGGCGCAACCTTGCCGTCCTCCAGGGTCTTGCGCATGAATTCAGTGACAAAAGGGGCATCCTCCGTGGAGGCGCGCACCAACGTGAAGGTAAAGGCACTGTTTCCCCTGTTGTATTCCAGTGCTATGGCCGCCGAGCTCATCATATCATCTCTGTTTCCACAGAAGGCTGCAGCTTCAATCTGAACAAACTCCAGCAGTTCTTCCGCACCGTCGGAATGACTCCGGCTGCGGTTGAGAACCGACTGAAACTCCCGATCTTTAAATTCTTCGCCATTCCGGTTTGTCAGCTTGCCAAGATCGGCAGTATAAAGAAAAAGGCGGTCGCCCTGGTTCAGCCGCATAACTTCCGAACGATAGCTGACGCTCTCGTTCGCGCCAAGCGGCGCATAGACCGGCGTATCCAGCCATTCATAGTCCTCCTCGTTACGCATCAAAAGAGGCAGCGAACCGCCTGCGTTGACAAAGCTGAACCGACCGCTTACAGTGTTCAGTACGCACACAAGCACGTTCGCACTGTTCCGCCCTCCCAAGTCGTATAGCTGGGCATTGATGTCGGACATTGCCTCAGCCAACGGTCGTCCCATGCGCAGCTGACTGCGGATTACAGCCTGGGCCACAACAGTAAACAAGGCGTCTGCAATTTTGCTGCCCGGGACTTGGCCAACAGAAAGGCAGATTGTTTTTTCATCCAACACGAAATAATCGTAAAATGCGCAATTCTTTCGTCTTCCCGGCAGAATTCCGCCCGCGAGAGAAAAGGTCATCGCTTCATGCCGGTTATCCGGCGGCTGCGGAAGGAGGGATGTGCAGATCTCATCTGCAACCGCCACTTTATACTGTTCCTCCGCGGCGGCATTCCCCGCGCTCCGGAGCTCCTCCAGCGTCTGTTTTGGTGCGGCGCAGGCGTCCAGGAGTGCGCAGGCTGTGGTTCCCGGCAGCCCGCCAATCAGCTCCGCCTTTTGACGGAGCTTTTCCGGTTCCACGGAATCAAGCCCTGCGGCCAGTCGTCTGAGACGGGCCATCGGTTTGAGCACCCGAAGCCACAGCAGAACGAGAGAAATGACGGCGCATAGCAGCAACCCGCCGAATATCCATATCAGGACGGTTTCCATTCGTCTCAATCTCCTTCCAGCAGATCCGCATATTCCCGCAGCTGTTCCCGTACAACAACAATCTCATTTTTCTTCATTTCCGTTACGGCGGCACGCAGAAGATGCTTCATTGAAATTGGAAAGCCCTCTTCGGCCGCCATAAAAGCAGCGGAGATAACAATGTTTTTTATGTGGCCGCCGGAGAGCTCAAATCGTTCTCCCAAAAAACGCCAGTCAATCGCCCCATCCAGGGGGGCATCCGCCGGGATCAGACTGCGGTAAATTGCCTCCCGGGCCAGGGCATCCGGAAACGGGAAATGCACCACATAGGTGATACGACGCATAAACGCCGCGTCGATATTCCCCACCAGGTTAGTAGCAAGAATACATACGCCGTCGAATTCCTCGATCTGCTGCAACAGGTATGCCACCTCTACGTTAGCGTTCCGGTCGTGGGCGTCCTTGACCTCGCTGCGCTTGCCGAAAAGGGCGTCACATTCGTCAAAAAACAGGATACAGCTGGCGTTTTTCGCCTCCGTGAACAGAGCTCGGAGGTTTTTTTCCGTCTCACCGATGTACTTGCTGACGATCTGAGACAGATTGATTTTGTAGAGCTCCATGTTCAGCTCATGAGCAATCACCTGGGCGCACATGGTCTTGCCGGTACCCGGCGAGCCTGCAAACAGAATCGACAGCCCCCAACCGTAGCTGACCTTGTCCTGGAAGCCCCAGGAAGCGGAAACCCGATGGCGGTATCGGACATGACTGCATGCACGGCGCATAAGCGTCTTCTGCGCTTCGGGCAGCACCACGTCATCCCAGCGATAGGCAGGCGTCACCCGGGACGCCAGCTCTCCCAGCCGGTGAACCGCCTGGCCATAGCAGCAGCTGTGAATCAGGGAACCGGATACTTCTTCGATGCCGTCCATTCGTGCCAAGCCGATTGCCTGCTCGCAGGCATTGCGGATCTGTCTGGGGCTGAAACGGAATTTGGCGGCCAGTTCCTCCGTTGTGCAGCCTGCCAGACGCACATCCTGAAGGAAGCTGTTGAACAGCATCAAACGCTGTGTCTCATTCGTCCGGGGCAACTCCAACTCCACCGACAAAGTACACAGCCGCATGGGGGCAGGCAGGCAGGACAGGAAAAATCGCTTGTCCCGATGCAGCTCCAACCGTTCCAATTCCTCCAACATAGCCTGCGGCGGCGGGATCGGCTGCCCTGCATCGTCTTTACGGTCAAGATGGTACAGGCACAGAAACGCATCCGTCAGATCGGCTGCCAAAGAGGCGCTGCGCGCCTTTTCACGCCAATCGTCGCCCTCCAGATTGGAAAACACGCAGCGTTCACCATGCCTCGCAAAGAGATGCATAATCTGAAACCTTTTGCCGCTGCCCTCCGGACCGCATAGGCGGACGCAGCACCGCTCCGGATAGTGAAACGCCGCATCCAACCGCCGGACAGCGTCCTGCTGGATAATGAGCGAATCCTGCGGCCGCTCGGTCGCGCCGTCAAACAGGTAAAACGCATCGCAATCCCGCAGAGTACCGTTTGCCAGATACTCGACAACCTCGCGTCGAAGAACCAGCAATCCTCGTTCCAACTCCGCGCTGTCAAAGAGTCTGACAAAGCCGCCGCCGTGAAATCTCGAGATGCAGGCGGTCAGTTCTTCCCCTTCCGGCAAAAAAAGCTCGCAGCAAAGGGATACGCTCGGTACCTTGCGGGTCATATCATCCTGTAAATAGGCAAAGAGCTTGGTGTACTTCAGGTCGATCTCCGCCGCATAGGCCAGAACCACGCTTTTCCGTTCAAATTCATCCAGATCAAACCCCGTGAACAGTTGCGTGAGCGGGAAAAAGGCCGTTGTCTGTTCCAGCCGCAGTCGAATCGCAGCCAGAGAAAGGTCAATCTGTTTCCGCTCCTCTTCGCTCAGCTCCGCAGGCATTCCGCGCTGGGCTGCCTTCGTAAGGTTATGCTCGAACTCCTCCCGCGTCACCACAAAACCCAGCAGGTTCTTCATCTCGCTGGAGGGGCCCAGCCACTGGTGATGGGAATAGTAATAATACAGATGCAGATCAAGCCAGGCAACCAGATCATGCAAAAGCTCCTCCTGTCTGGCATAGCCACAGCCGAGACGGGACAGATTGAGGCCGTTCAGATTGTTGGATTCCATTTTAACTCCTTAAGGCGTCTCCACAGTGGTCGCGGGGCTCTTTGTGACCTGGATCACGCCGCCGTTGATGCATATCAGTTTTGAAGAATCGTTCAGCAGGGGTTTCCCGCACACCAAAACCGTCGCTGCGCCGGGCACCCAGGGTGCAGGGATTGCTGGCGTGCAAGGCGCAGGGGTAAACACTCCCAGCTTTGCCTCAGTCGCCGCAATGACCGCCGGATTTGTAGGGCTGCTGCACATGCCAAAGTTTTGAAACCTATTATCCATAATCGTCGCCACATTCAGCTCCAAAGACTTGACTGACGCTTGGGAGGAAACCTCCAGCGGAAGCGGAGCAGCCCCGAACGCACACTTGCAGACAGTCATTTCCACCGCGGGGTTAGCCATTGCTCATCCCTCCAGATTCCATTCCAAAAAGTTTTCGCCCGCGCTCAAATCTGCGGAAAGCACTCTGTCTGTCAAGCAGCCTATCAGTCTTCCGGGCTGGTGCAGATGCACTTGCAGTCTTCCCGCTCCATCCGCAGTGTAGGACTGCACGGCAACAAGCTCCGTGCCGCGAGCGTGTCTCGCCGTCAGACCCGGGGCGAACTCTCCGTTCTCACCCTGCAGGGAGCGAAGAAAGACGAGTTCCGCTGTGTTTTTGTCCTCCATCAGAAAGTGCCCCGGAATGGGAAGCAGCGCCCGACTGCCCTCGCAGAACAGTTTTGCATGGGAATCGCCGGCCTTGGCCTCCTCTTGGGCAAGGACCAGCCTGGCCCGGGACTGCGCCCCTATCCAAATCCGCTCCCCGGAAGCCGCAGTTGGGCCGCGCCGGAGAGAAATGGTAACACGTACCGTCCCCGACGGGAAAAGGTACCCGACGCCGGGCTTCAGACAGACCGTATCCTCCGCAGGCCCATGCGCAGGAACCTGCAGCGAAATCCTTTCGTCCCGATAGCCGCTCCTGCAAATCAGAAGTTCATGCTCTCCAGGTGGGATGTCCGTCAGAACCAAATACCCATCCCGTTTCCAGATCGGCCGAAGCAGCGGTCTTTCGTCCAGAAAGCAGCGAGTCGCCGCGCTTCCAGTCAGTGCCCGCCCGGTAAATCCATCCCGCAGCAACAGGGCTGCGCTCACTGTTCGCCAGATCACGGTCTTTCCCCTTTCTTCTCTTTCGTACCGATGATGACCTCCGTAACACGAGGCACATGGCGAGAACGTGCGGACTCAATGGTAACGCCCGTCAATGACACCACGGCGGAGAGCTTATAGTCCTTTGAAGTATTGTTCCAAATTTTCAGCATCTGTTCCATGCCCGTCCTGTCCACCATGACATGAAGCCGGGCATTTTCAGCAGCAAGGGAGCCGTTGAGAAACCGCTGCGGAATAACCGGGTTGTCCCGCAGAGTCTGAAGCGCCGCACCCATGATCCGATAGCAGTCTGCCTCCTTCATCTGGACCGGGGCCTTGGAATGGGGCGTCATCAAAAAATGAAGCGTATACTGTGCCGGACGTATTCGTTCTGTTTCACTGTCCACGCTATAGTATCCCGCGCTCATACTCTGCGCATCTTCTTCAATGTGATACAGAAACAGCGTCAGTTGATTGTTTTCGCTCTCGTGCGGGGAACAGAGACTGATCAGTTCCCGATTTCCCAGAGGCTCCGGCGTCAGGTTTTCACGAAGCAGCTCGACAAGTGCCGTCCCCGCCTCTGTCAATGCCGTATAGTCAGCCATAGCATACTCCCTTCATTCCCCGCCGCTATCCTGAGACGGATCCGTGGGCGGGTCTTCGTTTCCGCCGCTTGACCCGATCGGGTCCGTCTGGTCCGTCGGCTCCGTCGGTTCCGTCGGCTGCTCTGTCGGTTCCGTAGGCAGCTCCGTCGGTTCCGTGGGTTCCTCCGGGGGAACCTCCGGCAGGATTGCATCCCGCAGCAGCGGCTCAAACACCTCTCTGTGCCATTTGAAGGTCCTCGATACCCATCCGCCAGTCAGTTGATTGAAATGATTTGCCTGTTTTGAGAACTCTGCCAGTGCGGCACAAAGCTCAACGCGGGCCAGGGTCTTTGCATCCATCGCCTCATACCATACGTTCTTTGTGCTCACCCCCATTGAGAAGTCGGCAAGTGCGGCGGCATAGGCCTCTGACAGCGATTGATACCGTGTCTGTGCCAGCTTGGAAACACTGTGCGCATCGGATAGATTGAGCAGGCTTTCTTTCACGCGATTTTCAATGGCAGTGTCGTCCTCCTCGCTTCCGATCGCCAATGCGTAGGATGTGGCATACAGCACCAGATCGTCAATACTTTGTTCGCCCGGATCGAAGGAAATCAGCATATCCTCCAAGGCGAATTCACCCGGCTTGGTCACGCCGAAGGTGCTCGCCTGAACCTCTGCCCGCTTAATCGCAGTCTTGGCCATATTAATCTTTGTCGCAAGCTCCTTCTGCCTGTCCTTCAGCTCGTCGACTTGGTCCGGCGTCCCGAGACCCTTTGCCGCCGCATCCTGCGCATCAGCCAGCAGAACGTCATTGCGGTCGGAAAGCTCTTCCAGCGCGGTCAGTCGTTGCGTTTCCAGCCAATAGTCGATCATCGCATCCGCAAGGGCCACTGCATCCTCCGTCTTGGAAGCGCCGGAAAAGGCAAAATCCGGGTTGGTGCCGCCAAAAACCGCCCCGTTGCTTCTGGCAGTTCCCTCTGCGCTGATCATTTTATCCAAGGCGTCGATCAGCTTCTCCACCTTGGTGCTTTGGGGCTTGCCGCCGGGATTAATTACAGACGGGGCAAGATCCGTCCGCTCCCAAAACAGCAGCAGTGCCTGGGAACGTGTTGAATCCTCATACAGAACCGAGATGCGGAACCGGTCAGTCTCCGCCTGCTCGGCTTCATATAGGCCGGCGCTGACAGGCACACCGGGCTGAACCGAATATTCTGCCAAAAGTCGCTCCGCCGCCGCATCCTCCGGCCATTGCATCACCTCAGTGTGGGCCATGCCGGGCATCAGTGCGGTCCAGGCGTTCTTTTCGGGCATATACAGGAAAAGCTGGCAGACTTTTGACTCCTCTTTTTCATTCTGGAAGGTGCACAGCGCTGTCAGCCCCAACTCTTCGGCAATCAAGACGAACCCCTTTGTCTGAGTCTCGTTCCGCAGACTGCCTTCGCCCAGGACGGTGCGAAGCTCCTCCGTCGTATAGCCCAGGAGGCTGCTTCCATCGATGGTCCCGCCCAGGAAAGGCCCCTCGTAGATTACCTTTCCAGCCTTGTTGTACAGGGTGCCAAAACCGTTCGGCCCCCCTCTGGCCCATTCCCCCTGATAATACAGAAACCCGTTTTTCTTCCATATCACATTCCCGGCTGCCTCACCGGCAAGGAAGCTGGCTTCAAGCTGGCCGCCATCAGGAAAATACAGGACGCCCACGCCGTTATACTTGCCCTCGGCAAAGCCGCCATCATATAGCTTGCTGCCGTCCTCCCGGTAGGCAACACCGCTTCCCTCCGGCTCCCCCGCCAGGAACTGCCCCTGATAGGAGATTTTGCCCGAGGGATAGTAGGCCGTCCCCGTTCCTTCTGCCTTTCCAGCATGGAAAAAACCGTCATAGACCAGGACACCGTCCAAGTACATCATGCCGCGGCCTTCATAGAGATCGTCCAGAAACTGTCCTTCATAGATCAGTTCACCGCTTCGGTATGCCTTTCCGTTTCCGGAACGGTCTCCGTTTTCAAACTGTCCGCTGTAGCTTATTTCTCCCTCCTCGTACCTTACCCCATAGCCATCGTACTGTCCCGCCGTAAACTGTCCCTCATAAACCAGGACTCCGTCCTCATACCCCCTGCCGATGCCGGTACGTTCGCCGTCCCGGACTTGTCCCTCATAGCACAGGAGGCCCTTTGCATCATAAAACTTGCACTCTCCCTGAAGCACGCCTTCCTCCAGGCGGCCGGAATACAATGGAATCGTTTTTTTCTCGTCCGAATAGACAATGACGCGCCCGCTCCATTCCGCAATCCGACTGTCTCCTGCGTAGAATTTCGCAGTCAGAAAGCGACTGAGGATAAATGGCCAAACGATAAAGTAAAAAATCAGGCCTAAGGCAACCAGGATCAGCACAATCCGGATAATCAGCGCTTTTGATATGAGCAGTCGTCCGGTCTCCACATAGTCAGATCGACTGCTGGGCTTCTGCGCGGAGGCGGCAATATCCTGCACTGAGGTCG
Source organism: Oscillospiraceae bacterium (assembly GCA_017614755.1). GTDB lineage: Bacteria > Bacillota > Clostridia > Oscillospirales > Oscillospiraceae > JAFRPC01. The sequence continues at coordinate 24,843 of JAGABH010000132.1, read as the reverse complement.
CGGCAGCCTTGGTGGCATGGCGTGAAAAATTCGTCAGTCTGCGGAATCCCGAGGTGATACCCATGAGCTTTCTCGATACGAAAGCCCGAATCGTTCGGAAAAACACGCCGAAAGACTTTCCAAGTTGGGAAAAGAAGTAGCTCAAGGCCTTTTACCTCCCGCAGATGCTTTTAATCTGTTTTGCACATTGGCGTCCTCAGTCGGTACGAATTAAACCGGTTTTCAGCAGCACTGCCATAAGCAGCACAAAAAATACCAAGACAAGGACTCCCAGTATGATTTTTCGAACACGTCTGCGCAAATAATCCGGTGCCGTGTGGTATTGCTGAACCGGCGATCGGCGCACATAACCGTCCGGAAGGGTTATCGGCTCCCGGTTTGCGGCAGGTTCTGCCGCAGTGTCACCGCTTGGCTTACTGTCTCCGCAAATACGGCGGATGAGACTGGTCCTGTCACGAACCGGGCCCGGGTCTTGCTCCGCAACGCTTTGTTCTGTCTCATTCTGCTGTTGAAGCAGTTCCTTCCACGCCATATTTACAGCCCCTCTCTCCCGATGTGCTCCAAGTTCAGCACGCAGGGAAGTGTCGGATCATGCTCCAGTCGATCTGCCAAATGCAGGTAATAGCGGGCCCCACCGTCCAACGGATTGCTGTGGGCCAGCTCTAAAAACGTATGCTTTGCCCCGACTGTATCGCCGCCGTACAGATCATAAACGCCTTTGGCGAACACCTGGGCGGAGCTTGCCTTTCCACGCCTTGTATGGTATTCGTCCCCGTCAAAAACCTCATAAACCCGCACCGACTGCCCGCCTACAACACATTTTCCCATATATCGGCTGCTGTAGTCCTGTTTCTGTGAGATGATCGACTCAGTACAGAGAATACCGGCCTTAAGTCGATCACAGAGCTCCATCAGTTCCCGAACAACAGACAGATTGGATGAAATCGCCGTTGGTGTCAGCATCGAATCGTCACCGACAATACCCAACATAAAGTTCCCCCTGTCCAGTGCGATACGCAGCACGACCTGGGGCAGACGGCTCTCAGCACGGGCTTCGTTGAAGGACAGAATCTCCTGCTGAATTGCTACTGCTGTGCTGACTGCCCCGGCGCTGTCACGCATAACGAGATCAAAGCCGTTGTAGGCAAAATGAAATACCGTACCGCCCTTTCGCGTGGCGATGGAGGCCGTTCGTTCAATCACTTCATTCACGCTGTCAAACAGAAGTCGGCTGTTCTCCGTATCTGTGTAAAGTGTTTCCGGAAAGGCGAACCGAACGGCCATCATCACCATTCGGCGGGAGGAGAAGTCGCTCTTGTCCACCTCTTGGATTGATTTCTTTTCCAGCAGCCCCAGAACCTTCTCCGGCACAAAACGCCGGTAAGATTGCTTCACGGCCTCCAGACTTTCCTCTTGCGCCTTCGCTGCTGCACCGAAGGAATTTACGATGCTCGTCATACTTTCCAGTTCGTCTCCGGTCTGAAGCCTCAACGGTTCTGAGACGGTACCCTTGGAAATAGTCTCCATCTTGTGTGATATTCTGCGAATATCCCGACCGACAAAAGCAAGAATCAGCAGCGCCAGGAAGGTCAGAATGCCAAAACCGCCCGCCGCCAGACCGTAAAGTCGGGCATTGTCCGCCACCCCCGGAACATCCATGCGAACACTCAGGCCACGGTCATTTCTTGCCAGGACACAGCAAAACACGCCGCGTTCCAGCAGGCAGGAAGTTCCGTCCCGCCGGGCCGCATCAGCCAGAGATGGCGAGATCCCCCGCGTTACGGCATTTCGTCCGTCGGCGCTTTTCCATGTCCCGTCGACCCACTCTATCCCCATAATGCGGGCATTATCGCCGAGCTCCGTATTTTCCAGCATCAGCGCAACATCATATTCCAGGCTTTCATCATCCAATCGGTTCTCTGCCCTCGCTGCCCGAAGAATCCCGGACAACACAGCCTCATAATCCTTTCGGGTGGAATCACGGGCAGAGGGTCTCAACACGGCATAACGCAGGACCGTAAGGCACAGCAGGGCACAGGCAACCAGCGCGCTGCCGCGCAGGACAACGAGAGGCGCATATCCTTTTCGTCGGCCGCACACCAGAAGCCAAAGCAGCGCTGCCCCAACCAGGGCTATTGCCGCGAAAACAATCAGAGTGACCCGCAGGCCGGTGGGCGAAGGGCCCAGAATCCCCGTTAGCTCTCTGACCCCATCCGCGTCTGACAGGGTGAGAATTGAACCGTCAAGCAGCATGATGACCCCTTCCTCCTGGGTCAGCGCCGCAGAGCTCAGGCTACCCGGCCCCCCCTCCCGGTTCGTATTCAACGCAAGCAAGCGGGAGGTCTCTCTGAGTTCGGCATCTACAAAGCAAAGCTCAAACCGAACCGCGTCAATATAGTACCAACCGCCTCTGCACTGAGTCAAATGTGTCACTGTCTGGTCCGAAATCCCGGCCTTCGCCATTACGCCGTTCAGAGAAAGGTATCCCCTGCCGCCCTGAAGGAGTGTCCCGTCCTGGGACGAGAGGACACTGCACACGCGGCTTTCCTGAACACGTTCTCTCCTTACCGCCTCCAAGCCGTTTTCCCGGCAGATATAGCACTCCAGCGCGTCATCCCTTCGCAAGGCAAAGGACATTACGCCGTCTTCAAACATTAGTTCCGAAAGACTCGTCCGCGCACTGCGCTCCATGAAGGAGTCACCGGGGCATTTTTCAGTAAGCAGGCGTTCCGCAGTTCCGTCGTCCGCGACCCGAAACAGATACAGCCTCTGCGCATCCTCGCCATAGAGAGCCAGATATGCCACGCCGTCCCGAATGGGAAGCAGTCGGAAAACCGTCCCGCCTCCGCACGCATCCGGCAGCGTTACAGACTGCTCGGACAGCTTCGTGCCCTCCGTTGTAAAATAGCTGAGCACAAGCTTCCCATCCCTCCAGCCTGCCGCAGCGGCTGTTTTGCCGCTGCCCGTCCCTACGCATTGCCAGCGGCAGTCATCGGATCGGCCATGGAGTGCGTCCCAGCTTTCGGTGATCGGCTTTTCCGCTGCCAGGGCGACAACGCACAGCGAGATCACCAGCAAGGTCAAAAAAACGAGCACGCTTCTTGAAACTCTCATTTCAACCCTCCCCGCGCCTTCCTCCGCAATGGATCGCACGACCACACAGGATGAAGCCTCGACGCAGAAAATTCAAACTGTCAAATTCTTCCCGTTCCCGGCGAATAGCCTGCTCCGCTTCACGCCAGCGGCCATACAGAGCCACAACGCTGTGGAAGGCTCCAGCCTCCAGCTCGTCCAGAAATTTCCGTTCCTCCTTGCCCGCCCGAAGCGTGGGAGGGAGAATTTTCCGCACCTGGTCTGCCGCCATCAGCGCAGTCTCCCGCTGTTTCATCTCTTCCATAGGACGAAGCATCCATCTAATGCCGGCACGGTGGGCGTTTATATCAATCAGGATATTGTCGCTGCAAAGCGCTGCGCAGCTCAGCTCCGGCGGCAGGTTTGCCATACTCAGCGCCAGGTTCAGGATGAGCTCCGCATATCGCAGCCTGTCCTGCCAACTCCAGACATCTCCCCTGTAAAAGAGGCGGTCAATGGGCTCCCCCACAGCAAGGTCAAAAACCGCTGCCAGCGCCCCCTGTTCCAAAAACATTCCGCAGAAATCCGGGCATTCTTCCGTGTTGATTTCGGAACAGAGCCGTGCATAGCGGCGCAAATGCGCTCCTTCATAGAGGTTAATCAGGCGAGAGGACGTTTCACGGTCAAAAATATCCACTGCTTCCAGCAGAGCGTAATCCGGCTGGCGGCCGATCATACGCACAATTTTATAACGTTCTCGGATCAGCAATGGTTCCATTGGGACTTTCCCCTCCCTTCACGCCGCCTTGACAACAGATATACCCCCAAACGAGGCGGTCAATAGTTTTCGATTTACTCGACAATTACAAAAGCGCTGGCAGCAGTATCTTCGTCGGCGCTGCTGATCGCCATAATTTCATAGGTCCCCGGCAGCTCCGGTGCCTGATAGATTCCATTGTGGTCAATAACGCCGCCGTTGGCGTCCTTGACGACCCAGTGAACGCTCTTGTCCTCGCTTCCCGTCACTTCGGCCTTGAAATGAATCGTTCCGCGGGCAGCCACACGGGAAAATTCCGGTGCAATGCTCAGTCCCGTCCTGCGCTGGGCAAGAATACGGCTGGTGTCGCGTTCCGGCTTCTGCGCAAAATAGTGCACGGTCAGACGGTTTCCGTCTACCATGTCATGCAGCCACAGGCCGATTCGCATTGTTCCCCGATGCGGGTAGACGATGGCGGCAGCTTCCACCCAGGGAACGCCCTCCTTCAGCTTCCCCTTGACAAAAATCTCGCTGTTGCCAAAGCAGAGCGCTGTCTCGTCTCCGGCGCTCCGGTTGGCAAACTCGATGCTCAGCCGCACGTCCACCATGCCCGGCCCGAGACCGTGAGGGATTTCCTCGGAGAAGATTTTGCTGTTCACCCGAACGCCGCCGGGAAGGGTCATATCCACAGTGCCGTGGCTGACAGCGTAATCGTACTGCTCCGGGGATGGAATTCCGAAGTCAAAGTGCAGCGCCCCGGTATTGGGCTGGAAAAAAGACTTCACATCCGGCTTCTGCCAGTATTCCAGCGAACGGACCGAAGAAGTCACTGTGCGTGGGCCGCTGTCACCCACCTGTGCGCTTTCCCGGGCAATGCGCTGCTCAAAGGGCAGATTGGTGACCGATGTCAGGAAAACACTCCCTGCAGAATGCAGCAGCTCCAGCTTCGCCAGATAGATCGGAATATCTCTGCCCTTAAGACGGTGCTCCAGGTTATCTGCCAGCCTGCGTCGTTGGGATAGCTGGAGAGGATCCCTGCAAAGGTAGCACTTCGCGCCGACCTCTACATAATTCTTGCAGCGATGGCTTCCCAGTTCAAGGTCGATCTCTCCACCGGAGGGAAGAAACGCGCTCTCCAAATCGCTCATCCGTCGCGCCATCATGCGAAAGCTCACCTGATACACACGGCGGGTTTCCTCGGGATCCTCGCGGAATTGCAGGTGGATCCGTCCGTCCTCGGTTTCCACAAATCCGCTGGCCCCGCTCAGTTCAAAGGAGATCGGCGGAGTTCTTTCGTTTTTTACTACCAAAAGGTCTACCGTAAATTCCCGTCCAGCGCACACCGATTCCGGCACTGTGAGCACGAGAGAAAGTTCATCACCCGCATAGAGCACGGAGACATTCTCCCGGCCCGACGCCTCCAGAAGCGCACGATAGTCCGGCTCCTGGGTTGTGAGAAACAGCCTTGCCCCCTCTCGGGTGATGTTGAACTGGCGGCTATCCCCGGATGCGGTGCCAATCGCGTTGACCGGCTCAACTTGCGTTTCCTGGTATTCCAAGCACAAATAGGCGCTTTCTTTTTCCCGGATGGTCTCCTGGCCCTCGAGCATTTGCAGCTTCCGCAGCAAGGGCTTCTCAAGAACCACCATACGGCCGAGATAGTCGATGGCCATGCCGCTTTCAATCAGGAGCGTGGAGCTGTCGCTGGCGCTGACGCCGAGACCGCAAACCACGCCTGCGCCAAGGGCAAGCCGATGCATCAGCCTTGCGGAGTTCCGCATATACGTTTGCTCAATGTCAAAATCCCGGACGGTCAGCAGCTTTCCGTAAAAATACCGATTTCGCTCCAGCGGAAAATAATCCGTATTACCGCTCATGGTCTTCTCCTCCTATCGTCGTGTCATTATAAATCGTCATTGATTCGTCAATTACCGCAGCGATATGTTCTCCGATCCGCGTGTTGTTGCCCAGGTAAGTGTGCAAATCCAGCTGGACGCCAGGCTTGAGTATCACCAACTCCGGCGTCACCTCCGCTGGGAGGAACTCCCGCAACCGGTTCAGAAAGACCTCTATCTGGCGTTGGTTGGAAAACGTTCCCTGGGGAAGCAGCAAAAAAAGGCGATAGGGATCGTCTCCGTAAAGCCTGCGGTTCAGTTCCGGATTGCCGCAGGTCGGATCATTGGGATCGACCTGAAAATGCTCGATAACCACAGGAATTTGCCCGGTCAATCGCTTTACAGTCCGCTGAATTCCCCGGACTGTATACATCGTTTCGTACTCGTCAATGACCTGCGGAAGCACGTCCCGCAGCTCCTGCTCCGAAAGGTTCTCCTCCGCGCAGAGCCAGTGTGCAAGATACCGCAGCATATCCGGGTCAGCAGCACCCGGGTCCAGCTGCCTTCTGGAAAGTTGGATCCGTTCCTCCAGATCCTGAAACATGGCGGTAAAAACTGACAAGTAGCGATAACCAAACTCCTGCTTCTGATAGATCGCAGGCAGGTAGTCCGTCAGGTGATCGCCTGCTGCCATAACACGCACTGCATCCAGCCGGGGCTTTTCCGTCCCGCCGCAGGCAACGCAGACTGCCAGCCAAAGCCACCGTCCCGTATCAGGCAGCCAGACGTCACTACCGGAAGCCTTCGGCGGACCGAACAGGGTACGTACCGTCTCGGAGACACGGCCGTTTCTCCGGAGGTTTCTCCACGCATCCCAAGCCGGATCGTCCGACGCCCTGGCAAAGATTTGGACCGAAGCGTCCCGCGGCAAAGCAATCGTCAGCTTGACTCTTCCCCAGCGGAAATCTGACTCTCCGCTGTCAAGGGGCGGCAGGAGCGCCGCTCCCTCAAAGGCGTCGGCGGCAAGCTGCAGACCGTCACCCCATGGTTCCATCGAAAGGTAGACGCCCCCCTTCCACCGCTCGGCGCCGCTGTAATTCCAATAGGTCTGGGTATCCAATTCCCTCACCTTCAATCCTTTGCCATGTTGACCGTCACACGGGCAAGATGCAGGATCGTATCCGGCATCACGGTCAGATCGCCTCCGGAAGTCTGATAGCTGTTTTGGTCCAGTGCCCGCATCTCAACCGTATTGATTTGGCGCGCACCCGGCAACTTTTGCAAAAAAGCGGCGAGCTCCTCACTGTCCGCGGGAGCGCCAATCCGCTCACGCCGCGGCGCAAAAAAGGATCGCATCGCATCCTCCACAGTTTCCTTGCAGAGCTCCTTCTCTGCCCACAAATCCACGCGCACAGCCATCTCGGCATAGCGCACGGGAATTGCCTCCGCCCGAACGCAGACGCTTCTGCATCGCTCCAGCTGCCGGGAAACCGCCGCGAGAAATCGCTCGTCAGGCACAGGCTTCTCATTGTCCGCCGCAGGCAAAACCGCCACTGACACGCATGCGGGCGTCTTTTGATGCTTCCGCCGGACATCATACCCGGGAATCGCCCGCGCTCCGGCCATGCGGAGCCCAGGGGTGTTCATGGCTTGGAATTCATAATCTTTCGCAGAAACACACTTCCTGGTCTGTTGCAATCTTCGCAGAAGTCGTCCCCTGCCCTCCGACAGCGTTTCCGCCTCGCAGCCTCCGTATGCAGCTGTATTGACTGTCTCCATGCCGTCTTCCGTAAAACGCAGACGGGCATTGGCGGGGATGTTGCCCTCGCCGCACAGGGAGACCAGCTCCTCAATTACCATGACTGCGCCGTTTCCCGGCGCAATCAGCGCACCCCGGGCGCCGTCGCCCACCGTCAGAAGTTCCCGCTTGCGGTCATATTGAAATACCCGGTCCCTGGGCCCACAGACAGCCAAATCATCCACACAGCGCCAGATAGCAGGGCGGACAGCTCCGTCCTCGCACAGCGTTTGACACATCAAGGTAAGCCGCTCCGTCAGCACTCGCTTTCCGCCTAAATTCAAGCGGAAGGACTCCCCGGGGCGTCCGGTGGCGTCAAACAGCAGGTCATGGAGGCGAACCGGGTCCAAGCATGCCACAAGCAGATTTGTTTCTCCATCTACGGCTGCCTCCTCCGCGTTCAATGTGATACGTAGGCCATCTGCGCCTCTCCGCAGTTCGTATGACGATACCTGCTCCCAGCCCATTTTCGTTCGCAGGAACACTGCGGGATCGGCACCGTGTGCCTGGGCACTGCGCACTTCTACGGAACTTTTTTGCTCCGGATTCACCGTAAAACGATAGCTCCGCGCGCGGCTTTCCGTCTGCGTGGCGCGATAACGGCTGACACTGACGGAGTTCAGCCGGACGCTTTCCTCGCAGCCCGCTTCCTCCAGGCGAAGCCTCAAACGATAGGCACCGTCCGTCTCAGGCCGCCAGCTTTCTGGGGCCGGCAGCGTCACATAGCCGCTGCGGCTCAGCGCCAGGGTCTCGTCCTGGAGCGGCGTCACCTTCCCGACGCCGGACATTTCCCAGGCCAGGGTTCGGGGCAATTCCGTTTCCTCATCCGGTTCATTGCGTTTTGATCCCGCCGGTTCCTCAATGCGGAACCAAAGGCGGAGGGTTTTCTCCGGGCGTTCCGTAAAGTCCAGCAGCAGCGCGCTTCCCTGCTCTCCGCCGAACGCAAACGGCCGGAACACAGAATCATCCCGGAGCATACCTGTCACATCGACGGTATCTCTCCCGCCCGGCCGCGCAATTAAGGCGCGAAGAAGTGCTGTACGTTTCTGGGGAATCTCCTCTGACAACTCAAAGACAACCCCCTCCGGGGTTTCCAGCGCCGCATACAAGGCGCGTCCCGGAGAATCCGGTGGAATAAACAGTGCGCACTCCGCAGCACGCTCTGGACGCAGGCGGATACCCGTCAACTCCAACAGCTTCCGGGCCGTTTCCGGGCCGACCCAATTTATCTGATATTGCTGCGTCTCCTTAAACCAAGCCATCAGCTCCAGGATGGTGATCCCGGGATCGTGAGAATTGTGATCTGTCCAGGCCGGGCAAAGCCATGGAAGACGTCCCACCGCCTCCCGCACAATATCCTCAAATCGCTGATCGTCCAGATTACGCGATAACAGCATGATTGTTTCCTTCCTGATTCTCGTCCTGTTTTCGAATACGGCAATGCGGCAGGTTTTTAACTCAGTCGGACCAAATGCATTCCGCTTTCTGCCACGCCGTAGGGATATTCCCGGTCCTCCTCCAATGCGGCAAGCCTCTGCTGCCCGTTCTCATCATAGGCAGCCTCAATCAGAATCCGCTCGATGGTTTTGACGTTTGGGGTGTCACGGATGACGCCCCATACCTCACTCAAACGGATCTGCTCTCCGATTGGACGCTTTTTCCAGGTTTCATCGATCAAATTTCTCAGACGCAACACAATGCTCTGCTGGGTCTCTGCGGCCAGCTCAGGCTGCTCTGTTCTTACGATTACATTGGTGTTAAGCGTCAGGACGGTGGCCGGACATACATGAAGGCGGTTTTCCGCCACCAGACAACAGGGACAGCGCTCCGCAAGGAAGCGATAAACCTTCCCGCACAGAGCCTCCGTTCCCTCGCCGCTGCGCCCGTAGCCGTCAATCACCACCGTGATATGGCCGGGCAGCTGCTCTCCTCGTTCGTTCCGCCCGGAAAAACAGCGCACATGATTCACCTGGGGGAAGGCGTCCCGAACAAGCTCTTCATAATCGCTGCGTCCGGCAGCCCGTCCGCGGCTGCGGAGAAAATGGCTTCCCCGATCCTGAATTTCATCCAAGGGCAGTCTGCCTGTGCCGCCGCTCATAGCCGTCAGATTTGTAACGTCATTTATCTGCGGAATCGCTGTCAGCAGGGAGCGGATTGACCCGACCGACACATTTCCCCGTTCGCCGCCGCCGCTGGAATACTCCACACGGATATTATGATCCCCGGAAGGAGGAACCCGTCCCTGACGGCCGTCTCCAAAGGTAATTGCCCCCTGGAACGGCTCCAGCGTATACACTCGGGCGTCAGCCGCAGCCAGCGCCAAATCATCGATTCTCTCCCAAGCCACCCAGCAGCGAAGGAGCTTGTGGTCCTCCCATTCCAGGCGGATTCTATCAGGCGTCTCCCGTTTCAGCCGCGCGATTTCCGCGTCCGTGATAGCGGGGTGTTCGTTCACCCAAACCCTGCACGACAGCACAGGCAGATTGAGCAGCCGGATTTGCTTCCCTGCTTCATAGACGTCCGTATCGAAGAGTTGATCCGTTTCACGCTGCCTCTGAAGAGCCGAAACGGCATTCACCGTCACCAACGCTACTGTCGGCATGGTTCCCGTCTCATATGCACTGCGGCTCAGCCGCAGCCAGCAGCCTTCCAGGCCAAACCGTTCCACCCGGGGCAGCGCTTCCGGCAGGAACAGAAACATCTCACCGCTTTTCAGCAACCGTTCCGTCTGATCCATGGCCCGGATTGGCTCAAATTTCTTGCCATCATAGGATTCCCACAGCAGTTGTCCTGTAAGGTTTGTCCGTCCCACCACCTGAAAGCGCAGGGACAGCGGCATGGCATGGGGCGACCGGTCAAAGCGAAAGTACATCACGCTGTGTTCCTCAGCCATTGGAGTCAAGGCCGGAAACATCATCGGCGAGGATTGCCGGGCATTCTCCCGGATGAATTGCCTGCCGTTGTTCTCAGCCAGACACCATGTTGGATTTTTGGCCAAATCGTACTTCCACTCCAACGCCGCTCCCTTGATGAACGGCAGAATCCACCGCTGACAGGTCGAATACGGATTGCTCACTTCCACCACCCGAGCCCGGATAAAGCAGCCCACGTCTGCGTTGACCTCTGTCTCGGCAATATCCTCCGGAACAGTAAAACTCAGCGCCAGTGCACCTCTTCGCTTTCCGGAGAAAGGATTTTTGTCTCCTGTAACCGGGAGATACTTCCAGCCGATCCCGTTGAAATACTCCCAGATGACCTCCGTAACAGCAGCGTCATCAGGTTTTCGCTCAATCAGGTTTTGTTTATTTATCACGTGACGGGTGAAGTCGATTTGCTCCTGCTCCGACTGCTTTGGCTCCTCCGCAATAAATTCCAGGTCAAGGCGCAGCAGCGCAGACGCTCCCCTTTTTGTCAAAACTGTATCGCAGCGAAGGAAAAACAGGTCATATACCGTCGGGCGTCGTCCGAAGCAGTAGCCGCCCTCCTGCAAAAGGATCGGAATATCTCCGCTATACAGGGACTGGGGAACGGATGGAGCCAGCGGTTCACTGGACAGCTTTATCTCATTGACAAAAACCTCCACGGTCGGATGACCGGCGCAACAGATGCAGGTTCTCCCGTTTTCATCCGCTTCCGGCGAAAGAGCGTTGTCCTTCACCAGCACCAGCGTATCGTTTTCTACCGTTACGGTGTCAAAGGGGACCTCAGTTCCGTCATGGAAAAAGGTCCAGCGAAGGGCCTTGTCCGCCAGAGCCTCCGCTGCTTCCTGCTCCTGGCCGTTTCTCGGACGGATACGAAGATTCACCCGAGCCGGACAATCCAGCCGCAGCACATCGTTTTCCGACACCAGAAAGCGATGTCGCTGCAGTTCCTCGCCGGAGGGCTCAAAAAAACGCTGTGGCCGCTCAGATAGATCCAGTCGGCGAATGCTATCCGTTTGCGCGTCTACGAAAATAATATCCTTCAGCGCGGCCGGCGTAATTTGGATCGCACGTTCCGTCTCATAGACAATATTGACACCTTCCGTATCCGGCGTGAACAGTTGGGTCCCGGCAGGTACCGTAAAGGGCGTCTCCGCATGATCCTGCGCTTCAAAGCAAACCGTTCCGGACGCGGGCGTGGGGCCGGGCTCCCGGAAACCGATCATATTCAGAAATTCTACGAACAACTTTTCCGGCAGCGCGTTTAGTCGGTTCACGCTCTGACCGTACATTTCGAGGAACAGCTCAGCCAGTGCCGCACCAGGGTCGTTTTCTGTTTCTTCGTAGCGCCACTCGGGCGTATAGCTCCGCGCCAGGGCACGCAGTTGTTCCCGGAGATCCTCAGGCGTTCTGGGATCGAGCAGCGGACGATTCATATTTCGTCTCCTCCCTCCGACCCCTCTGTGCGATAAAACGGATAGACACGGTTATAGCGATTGTTGGTGCTTCGCACCCGATAACTGACCTCCACAACGACAGCGCCATCCAGCACATTGGTTTTTCTGCAGCGCACCTCAATATCACTGATGCGCGGCTCCAGATAGCCGAGCTGCTCGCTGAGATCAAAGGCAAGGCTCTGCCGCTGTGAATCGGAATTTGCGGAAAAAGTGTAATCCAGCACGTTTGAGCCGAAGTCGGGCCGCATAACCCGCTCTCCCTGTACCGTACCAATAATAATGCCGATGGCCTCAGCGATATCCTCTTCCTCGCTCACCATGGCAATTTTACCCGTTTTGGGATCAATTTGCAGGGGGAATTTCACACCCCGCCCCATGAATTCTTTTCCGATCAACACTTTCGCCTCCCGCTGTCCGGCTCTTTGTTCCCTTATCAGTTGAGCTTGATGGGCATTCCCTTCACGGTGGTCGTCCCCATGGCCTTCAGTTCAAGACTTGCTTTTGCATCCACAGCAACATCCGCGCCTCGGACGGCGGCGCTCCCCGACGATTTTACGGTAACGCCCGCGCCTTCCAGCGTAACGTCTCCGCCGCCTTTGATTGAAATATTCCCCTTGTCATCCATCGTAATGGAACCCTGACCTACCGTTATCGTCAGCTTGCTTTTTGCCTTGAGCTCAATCTGTCCGTCCTTCATTTTCATCAGCAGGGAGGTATCCCCTCCTGCGTTTTGTGTGGTGACTGTCTGGCTCTCATCGTCAAGCTCCACCGTAACGCCTGATGGCATTTTGACCGTGAGCTTCTGCTTGTCCAACTCGTCGTGTACGGCGAGTTCCACGTTATTTGGCGTGATCAGGCAGTACTCTTCCGCCTTTCCATCCTTTACCTGGCGCGGCGCTTTCGTCTCGTTGTTCCAGAAGCTGCCCAGAACAATCGGGCGGTGGGGATCGTTTTCCAGATAGCCCAGCACCACCAGATCTCCCACCTGTGGGAACAGAAACAGTCCCCTGTCCTTGCCCCCCATGGCAGACATCACATAGCACCAATCCGTTTCTTCCTCCTTCGGCGCACCGATGGGCAGACACTTCACGCGGTTCAGGTTCTGGTCGTCCTTGATATTTTCCACCGTTGCAAGCGTCAGACTGAACGCATTACCCTGCCCTGTCGGGCCTGTTCCTGAATCCCACAAGGTCTTCATTGTTTCGGCGATGCCGTATGGATTCATGCTTTTGCTCCTTTCACCTCAAACGCGGTGATATATGATTCTCTGTTGAAGCGGTGGTAAACCTTCGTAATGAAATACGTGCCGTTTGTGAGCTCGTCTCCACCGTCGATTTTGATATAGCGGCCGGGAATCAACTCGGGGATTCCGATGCACTCGCCTTCGCCGGAAACGAAGCCCATCGCGATACTGTTGAGACGGTGCTGGGCCAGAAGCTCGCATTCCTTCTGCGTGCGCACATATTCGCTGCGCTCCCGCAAAACGGCGTCCTTTAACCCGCTGACCCATTCCGCAGCGGTTTTCCCTTCCCCGCCGGTGGTCACCCTTGCCGCGGTACCCTGAATGGGCTTCTGATTGACGTCGCGGCCCAGAATCTCGACCTTGCCGACCTGATGGGCCAGGGATACCCGCCTGGTAAAGCTGCGGATGCTTTTGTTCATAGTCAGTGTGATAATCGGTGCGGTTTTGGTCATCACATTGTCGAAAATCAACTCTCCGTCCACGGCAAACAGGGACGCGCCGTAACGCTGCGCCATCAACATGAGAAACTTCCAGTCGTCCATCTGCTCCTTGATGATCGGCGTTTCAAAGCCGTCAAGCTGTCCCACCTGGATCTTTTTCGCAAATCCGGCGGACTGACTTTTTTGCAAAATGGATTCCACGATCTGTTTGGGTTGCTTTTGGCCGGCATACAGCGGCTGGCACATATTCATCAGATACCCAAGGCCGTCAAGCCCATTCACCTTGATGCACGGTGTGCCCTCCGCCCCGAACTCGACGGCGTAATCGTCCACATAGCCGTAAAACAGCTCCACGCGATCCCGATAGCCGCCTATGACGCTGAGCTTTGCGCCGGGCTTAATCAGGGACGCCGCGTCATTGACCCATTTTCTGTCCTTGTGGTCAAATTGTCCCTCGATTGAAAAGCTGCACCCTCCCGCCGTACCGGTGGCGCTGATTTCTACTTCAACATTGGAAATATGATATTTCCCGAGGGACATTTCTTTGCCGTCAATTTTTATCTCAAACCCCGGCGGAGTAAAATTGTCGTGTTTCTTTGCCAGTTGGGCAAAGGAGTATGATCCTTGATCCATAAGCACGCTCCTGCATCGTCATACCAATGCCGGAACCACCAGCATTTCTCCGGTTCGCAGCGCACGGGGATTGGCCAGGCCGTTGGCCGCGGCAATCACTCGCCACTGCCCCGCGTCGCCGTATTCCGCCGCGGCCACAGACCAAAGGGAGTCCCCTTGGCGGACGGTATGGTACTTGGTGGTATCCGGGGAGTTCAACGGATTTGCCACGAAGAGCTTTTCCACATCCCGATGCTCGATGAAGCTGCAGTTCAGCATGGCGCGAACCGGCTGACCGTGCTCGTCAAAGCGCAGAAACCGCTGCTCACAGCTGGCAAGAAACCCCTTGAATTGCAGGGATGCCCACTCCACCTTCAGCTCCGGCGGACGGTGCAGATCATCGTCGATGTACATGAGGTTTGAGATTTTTTTGGTATAATCCCGCACGTCGATCAGGCCGTCCATGGTAGAACGCAGGCTGTTAGCCGCAAATTTATCGCGGTCGCTGGAGCTGCCTCCAACCTCGGAGCCGGCAGAAACACTGTCAAAAAACAGTTCAAAAGAGAGCTGCTCCAGCCCCCCGCTCTGAAACTGGACGATGGGCACATCGGCGCCGGGCACAGAAATCGGCGAGTATTTCACGGTTTTTTTACGGGTATAGCTCTTTGGATTATAGAGCACCTCGAAGGTCTCCCTGTTGTCCAGGTCGGTAATCCGCATCTTCTCCACCGGGATCAGAATATTTGGATTTGAGGTTCCGACAAACATACTTTTCTGCCTCCTGGGGTACGCCCTTATCGTCCGCTTCTCCGCAGCTCGCGTCGAAGCCTTTCCTCAATGATTCGGTAAACCCTGTCCGCCGTGCGCCGGAGCTCTGCATCGCTGAAGGGCTGCCGGTATGGCATCTGCTCTGCCTCTTCCCGCTCCCTGAAGGTCAGCTCAGCAGGACGCGACAGCCGGCTCTGCTGCGGGTCATATGTCCCAGGAACCGTCCAGTTCACCTGCTGTCCTTTTGCTCCCCCAGCGGGATCTCTTTGGAACGTTGCGGCCATTTGTGAGGTATCCGCAACCCCCGCCTTCTCAAGAAGTTCTTTTGCCCAGTGGGGCAGCTGCTCCGCTTGATTGGCCTGCGGCGGCTTTCGTGCGGGTTCGGACGCCGCCTGCTCCGGGAAGGACGCCGGACCCTGGGCCGCTGCGGCAAAAACAAGCTCCGGCACTTCCGAATAATCGTACGGCTCCACGGTCTGCATTGCAGCCCGGACCGTTCCCGCGGTTTTCAGAACCGTCGCTGCCGTCTGCTTTGTCCCGGCTGTTCGGGGAACGGCCCGCTTTTCAAACACTTTTGGCTTTTCGTCATTGGGCGTCCCGGCTACGCGGATATCCCGCGGAGTATGTCCAATTGATTCCGAAATCTGCTCCGCAGCCCCGGAAAAGACGGCACCGGCGTCCTGTCGTGTAATCCGCAGCACAGTCTCTCCCTGCTCTTTCCGGTAAGCCAGCATTGCTGCAGCCGGCTGTTCTGTCGCAGACTCTTCAGGAATGGCCGCAGGAGCCCTCAACAGCGGCACAGAATCTGGACCTGCCGCATCATTGGCAATATCTGCTTCTCTGTGCAGCGGGGAAACTTTTTCGCCTGGGGCAGCTGGAGCCACAGCAGTGAGCTTTTCCGCTGACTTTCCAGGGAATGTGGCCGGAGCCGCTATCCGGCCACGGGATGACGCGGCAGGCTCAAGGGTCCGGAGCCTGCCCTGTTCCGGAGCTTCCCGGTAAACCAGCTCAGTCGGCAGGACAGACTGTTCTGCCGAAAAAACCGGGAGACCCGAAGGCATATCCCCTTCCGGCGGCACAGTCGCGTCTCCGGACAGCCTTTCCGAAGGTTCCTGCGAAGCAGATAAAGAAGTCCCAGAAGCAGAGAGCCGCATCTCCTTGTGCTGTTCCGATGCTTTCGTTTCCGAAAATACCGGATGATCGGTCAAAGAAACCGACCTCCGTGCTGCGTGATCGACTGCTGCGCTCCGCGCGGACCCCGGTTTCGCTTCCTGCTGCGCTGCCGCATCACACGTTTGCCACACCCCTGTTTGTTGATTTGTCGTCCCGGCATGGAGAACGCAAGACTGCACAAGAGATTCATCCGCCTCCCCCCGGTAAGTCAGCTTCGCGGACGCGAACTGCTCAGCCGCCTTCGCTGGAAAGGCCGAAATCTGGTTTTCTGCCGGCTGTAACCCAGCCTTGACAGACAATGCTTTCCCCATCTCCCGCATCTGCGAAGCGACACCCGTGAAGGAGGCTGAAAGCTTTTTTCTTTCTCCCTCTGCTGTATCCGCCGAAGTTGTCTGCGCTCTGGTGGGAGCAGCCCCTGCCTTCTCTTCCCAAACACCATGCTCACCGTCCGTCGGTCTCTCCAGAAGGGCAAGCTCCATAGATTCCGGTTTCTCCATCCCGGTGTCCGCCGGGACGGCTGGGATTGTTTCGTCCGCCACTGTCGGTATCGTGGAAACCATCTCCGATGTCTCTGTCTGAATGGAAGACAGCCCTGCCTGAGGCGTCGCAGCGGGGCGCTCCGGCGCCTGTCCCGCATCCGTTGCACGCTCCTGCCGATCAACCGGTGCTGTCGGGACGACCGGCTGCCTCGCTGTTTCCCGGCAGGCGTCTGAATCAGACTCCGCTTTCGGAAGAACCTCCGTTTCAGTGGACGCCTCATTCCATTTTCTCGGCAGCCACCGGGCAGTGGTGGGGGAAACCGGTAGGGTTCCGGGGGGCCCTTTGACAGGTTCCGGAACGGGCTCCTTCCCGGTCGGGACCGTACTTGTCTTTTTCTCCGGAGAAGTAGAAATACCGTCCCTCGGCTCCTCCCGGTAATACAGCTCCTGGGCTTCCGCCCGCACAGCCGCAGTCTCGGCGGGCGGGACGGCAGGCGTCACCGTCCCTGTTTCCTGAGACAGCAGAATGGGCTTTTCGTGCCCGACCGTTCCGTCTTGCCGGAATATATCGTCATACGCCGCTTTTTGCAGCGCAGAATTCTCGGTTTTATCTTGAATTATCGGATCTTGTTTCGCAGGGAATCCAACAGCAGCACCGTCAGATTCCTGCCCTGCGGCGGAAGATTCCGCTGTATCTGCGGCAGTTTTCCGTGCCCGACTCAGCGCTGTTGCTGACGGGGAATCCGATGCCCCACGGAGCAGCGCAGCGGTTTGGGAATGCGGACTCCCGGACACCATGGACTGCCTGTCCCCGTCCGGGGCCTGCCCTCGCCCATGTGCGCCCGCAAGGAATTCGCCGCTTTCCCGCCTTGATCCCAAGGGTTGCGATTTTTGAGAAGCAGCGCCGTTATCCGCAGAATATCCTGTTCCCCCGGCAGACAAAGCGACGCGCTCGGCATTGCGGCGCAGCGTTTTCTCCACAGCACACCGCACCTGTTGCAGTACGCGCTCCGAATCCGCAGTCTGCGCCGCTCCTTCCACGGTCCACGCGAGAGCATCCTCCAGGGCGGCAAAGCTCTCCGGCTCACCAACAAAAGCACCCAACGTCTCACGCCGTTCGATTGCCTCTTCCCGGCGGCGGCGCAGCACATCTGGGAGGAGGATGCTTCCGGAAGCTGTTCCGCTTCCTATTTTCTTGTCCGTTTGAGCAGGGTACCCCGGGTGGAGCTCCTGCTGCTTTGGAGTCCAGCCTCCGGCGGAAGGAACACTCATTGCTTGGCTGGCAAGCGTCATCGTTCGGTCAGAAAAACTACCCGCAGGCTTTCCAGAAAAAATCACCCCGGTAGTCCTCAAGGCGAAACCAGATTGAGGCCGATCCACGGCACGCCGCTGCACACGAGGTACGCTCTGTCCGAGCCCAACTCCCGCCTGCCACAATTCGCTTGTGGACAGTTCTCCTCCCGTTTCATTCCGCATGATTCCGTCCCGGGACGCCTCGGCTCTTCCGGGCAGCTGCATCGTCATCCGACCTCCGGCGTTCTCAATCACCACACGGCGCGCCTCCGTTCTGGTCGTCCGGAGCTCTTTTTCCCGGAGGACAACCCGTTCCAGAATCCGCTCCGGCGGGGTCTTGGGCTTTGTCTCGCCTTTGGTTTTTTCCCGCGTCTGCTTGAAAAGTCGGTTCAAAAGCAACTCAACATTGAATTCCATGTGGAGCTCCGGCGGGGCAGGCATACGCCGTTCCTCCATATCCTCCAGATATATCAGGCTTATGGGCCGATAAAAACTGAGCGGCTGACTGCGGCGGCGAGCAATCTCCTCGAAAAAAAGCGTTGAAAGCAAACCAAACGGAGACAGGGGGTCCTGTCCCGTAACACGCATATTCGGTTTTGCAACGGCAATGGACTCCATCAGTAACACCCGTTATAAATTAGCTCGATGCGGCTTACGGCGAGCGCCGGTTGGTTGCTGTTCAGATCGGGACCGATATATTTCTGCAGGTACGCGCCGACAATATTCCATGCCCGTTGTGGTGTCCCAAAGCTGTCCATCAATGTGACGGTTCCGTCCAGCGGGATTGCCATTCCTGACGCACACATTGACATCAACTGTGAAACGGCGTCTGCTGAAGTTACAACGCCCTGCTCCAACACCAGCACCTGCGGTTTGTTCTCCTGGAAGAAAAAGCGGGGATAGTTCAAACCGCCCTCGTTGTATATCATATACTCAACTTCCATATTCAAGCCGCTCACAGCAGTAAATCTGCCCGTGATCTCCGCGCCATGACCAGAAAGCGATACTTCAAAAAAAGCGCCGGACAGGTAATCGTTCATTCGGCGTCATCCCTCCTCGGCCTGCTGAAAGCTGACAGAGCCCACATTGCGTTCCATGCCCAGAACAGCGAAAGTAACGCTTTCAGAAAGCACCTCACTGCGGGAGCTGTCCATGGGGGAAAGCTCATAGCGGATAGGCAGCGCATCCTTCAGCGACCAGATCACTCCGCGTCGCCCCATATCGTCCAAGGCAATCACATTGATCGTTCTGCGAAGACGCACCCCTGTGGGCCCGGTATTCACCGAGGCCGCCGCGGCGAAGATCCAGTTTAGAAACGAATTGTCGCCGATAACTCCCTTTGTGAGTGTGACAGGCTCAAAGCGGGTCATCACAGGCACAATATCCTGCACGCCTCTGATATCGTTGCCAGAGCGGGCCTGAATCGTCTGAATCTCCATCCGGATTCCGGAAAACTGCGTAAAAGCGCCAACTGCGTCCCCTTCCACCTCCACGAGAAAGCGAAAAGCCTTGAGCGGCCCGATATGTTTTTTCATATCATTGGACACATTGATTACCATAACCGCTTCCCCCTACCGGAACTCAAAGGATTTGTTCTTTTCCGGGCCGCTCAGTTTTTTGTTGACGGCTGAAACCTCCGAGCACCAGCGGCGGCGTTCATGATGGCTCAGGCCCATTACATCATTCCTGGACCAGTGCAGATAATATGACAGGAACGTCATCTCCTGATAGAGCTGTTCCTGCGGATACAGCACCAGTCCTAAGCCAATAAAAAATCCAGCGGTACCTCGATTTGCTGGCTGCAGTGCGGGCAGACCACCTTATAGGTGGGCATTTCAGACATATTGATCCGCTGATAGAGGTCCTGCAAATAGGCAAGATCCATCGTAAACAACCCCTCTATGACATGAGTGTTGATGCTGCTGAGGGTGCCCAGCCGCGTGATAACACGGGAGAGCAGGATGATCGTCAAATATCCCGCGTTCTGCTGCACACGGGGATCGCGCATCGGCAGGATCTCATCCGCCGCAGTCGCAAGACGCATGGTGCCGCGTTTGTGGACATCCCCGTTCTTATCAACATAGCCCTTCGGCAATTCAAATTCAAATTCAGTTTCCATAGTATCCTTCTTTTCCTGCGAGAGCCCTCTGTACCGCCGCGTGGAATCCACGCGGCGGAAAGAGGGCGGTCATCATATCGTCATCAGATGGGGGAAGGCTCGCCAGCAGCGGAGCCGGGCGTGTGCTCAAGGCCTTCGTGGCAGAGCTCCAGCGACTGAATCGCCACTTCGCCGCCCATGCCGTTGAGATCCGGAACGGTGTAGCCCACCGGCCACGCATTGATCAGGTTCCAGGATGGGCCGGGGTTTCCGGCGTCGTCGATGAGGGTTATAGTCACATTGTGACGTACCATACCCGTGGGGGGTGCGGTATTCGTTGGTGCGACGGAGTATATCCAGTCCAGGAAGTCGCTGTCGTCCGTGACGCCCCAACGGAGGGTGACGTTGCCAAATTTGGTAAGCCCTGCCAACTTGCGGGGCGTGTTGCGCAGGTCATCGCCCTCACGGTATTCCACCGCGTCCGTTGAGGAACTCATGCCGGATACTTCGGAAAAGCCGGCACGGCTGATTCCGTCGATCTCGACCTGATACCGAAATACTCTGTACGGATAATTAATTGCCATCTATACTGTCATCCTTTCTGTCAATCCTGTAGTCGCTCGGCTTACTCGGAGGCGGCGGTCTTCTGCGTAATGCGGAAGATCACGAATTCGGCGGGCTTGACGGGCGCGATGCCGATTTCACAAATCAGGCGGCCATTGTCAATGTCATCCTGGGTCATTGTGGTGGGACCGCATTCGACATAGAATGCCTGATCCGGGCTGGACCCGGCCAGAGCTCCGTCTCTCCAGCAGGTGGCGAGGAAGGTTTCAATGGTGCGCTTCACGCGGCCCCAGAGCACCTCGCTGTTGGGCTCAAAAACGACCCAGTTTGTATTGGCGCGGATGGACTCCTCCACGTAGATGAACAAGCGCCGCACGTTGAGGTATTTCCAAAGGCCGTTGGAGCTGATGGTGCGAGCGCCCCAAACACGAATGCCCCGGCCGGGGAATGCACGGATCAGGTTCACGCCGATGGGGTTCAGGATATCCTGCTCACCGGTGTTATAGTTGCAGCTCAGGCCGGTACAGCCGCGAACAACCTCGTTGGCCGGTGCCTTGTGCACGCCTCGTTCATTGTCGCTCCTTGCGAAAATGCCGGCCATCGCACCGGAGGGCGGGAAGAAATCGGAACGCTTCGCTCCCGCGTCGTACATCTGCAGCCAGGGATGGTATATGGCAGCATAGGTGGAATCGTACATATCCCGGAAGGCGGCAACATCAGTGGGCTTCTTCAGATCCATCGGAACATCAAGAATTGCAAAACAGCTCTTTTTGTTCTCACAGAAGCCAATCAGCCCCGCCTGAACCTCAGGCATCGTAATACCCGGGACTGCCAGAATGGACACGTTGTCGATCTCCAGGAAGGCCTGCATACCGGTGCGTTTGCCGGGACCGCCGTCGGAGCCGAGATAGGCGTCGGCGGAGGGTGCTCCACCGTTGGAGCCGCCGACCGGAGTCAGGACAAGCATCCCCTCGGTACCGCCGCCGCAGAGCTCATAGGGGGTAATACCGGAGGCAGCAGGCACTGCTTCCGCAGGCGCCTCGTCTTTGCCATCCTTCTTGTCGTCCTTCTTGCCCTTGCCCTTGGCAGACTGGACCACCTCAACCCGGATTAAATCACTCTTCTCAGTGCGGACCGGCGCATAGTTCAATGCCTCAGGCTTCAGGCACAGGTTGGCGAAAGTCTCCACGGTATCATCAAGACGCGCAGTGATTGTGACCTCACAGGTGCGGATAAACTTCACCGTGCCAACTTTCGTGTCGGCCACATCCAGCGTACAGGGGGCGTCCAGTGTTACAACCTTGTCCAAAACACCCTTGACTGTGGCATAGGCGCTCTTGGTGCCGTCAAAGAGCTCAACCACATCACCGGCATTGAAGCCGTCAGGATTTTTCAGTGTCAGCTCCGCTCCGTTGACGGCAAAGACCTGCGTCTTGGCCTTGTAGGAGGGCTCGACGGTGACGCGCATATTGTCCGCCCATGCGCCGGCACTTGCCGCAGTAATCTTCAGTATGCCGGAGGTCACGCTGCCCGCTTTTGCATCGCCGGGGACAGCACGCATGATGAACGCACGGGAACCGCCGTTCGCAAAAAATTGTTCCACTGCATAGGGAAGGAATCTTGCGCTGCCGCAGCTTGCCTCGCTGAGATATCCGCCAAACATGCGCTTATAATCCGCGAAGCTTGTGACAAGCTGGGGTTCGCCGATCACGGGTCCGCGCTCTGCAAGACCGATAAAGCCCGCAGTGCTGGTACTGACGCCCTGCATAGGTGATGCGCCGGAGTCGAATTCCTCAACATATACGCCCGGGGATAAGTATTCTGCCATGTTCTCGCTTCACGATCTGCGGTTTCCCGCGTGACGTGAAGCTCCCTCCTTTCGTGTTTTGGGTGGTTGGTTTGTGGTCGCCATGTATATCATTTTTTATGGCACAAATTTATATGCCGGAGATCCTTCCCCAGCAGTAAACGATCACTTGCGCACTGTAGCGCAAAGCCGAAGCGATCCGCCGCTCCGCGTTGTAAACATCGTCCAACTCCGCCTCGCAGCGGTAGATAGGGGTCCCCTCTTCCGTCAAGAACAGCGCTCCGCGGACAAGCTCACGATTCAGTCGCTCACATCTTCGCCTCGCTTCCTCCACTTCGCCGCAGCGGAACGGAAACCGGCTGTAAAACAGCATTTCTTCTCCACAGGAGCGACAGGATATCTCCCACAGCGCGGCGCTGTGCTTCGAGCGGAATCGGATCCATCCGCACTCCTCCCGCCATTCTGCGCCCTCCCTGTCCAGCAGCGCCTTGAGTACCCGCAGCGCATCCTCTTCCTTCATCGGTCCTCCCTGATTATTCTGAACGGTCTTACAGTGCCAGCGGCTGGGCGCTTTCGATTGGACTCATCCCGTCAAAGTCCGGCGCTTGAACCGTCGACGGATCTCCAACTCCGAAGATCCCGACAGGAGCAGCTGTGCATTCTGTCATCACAGGCAGACGCATTGCCAGCGCCGGGCCGGTTTCCCGCTGGGTCATCAGCTCCACAAGGGCGGCGTTGCCCACCATGCCGGATAGCGTGCGGAGCCGCTCCGCAGGGAACTGCTCCCAGCTCCCGCCCGCAAGGATTGCCGCCAGGACTTGCGCACATTCCGCCGCTTCCTCAAGACTCTGACTTTGCTTCGTCTGCCGTGCTTTCTGTTCGCTCTGCCTGGCCTGATCGGTTTTTCTTTCTGTTTGGTGCACCTTCGCCCGCTCCTTCATCCGGATTTTCCGGAAGATCGAATTCCCTCTCGCCGAAGGCAGAGGCCGTCAGCTCGTCCAGAATCCCCGGCGCCTCCAGCTCGGACAGCGTTTGGGCCGCACGGTCTGACAGGAAGCGCAGCTTATTGATAAATTCATTTTTCATCTGGGCCTTTTTTGCCCGGAGCGAAACCGTCTGCACCAGAGCGTTCTGAAGGATGGGCTTTTCCCGACTCTCCGTGCAGCAGGCCAGTCTCTCCCGGTACTCCGCCTCCAGCGCACGGTCCCGACTGTCATCCAGAAAGGGGTATAGCCTGAAGAGGGCTCCCCGGTTCTGTTCTGACTGTTCCCCTGTGTCGTCGGCCATCACCGCCATGGACTCCACCACGCGGCGCGCGTCCCGGAGCGTATCCACAACGATCCCCAGGGCCCTGCCCGCAAAGCTGCGGTTGAATATCACCTGATCGGGAGCATGGCCGGAAATCTGCCTGGCCGTGCCGCCGGTCCCTGCCCGGGACTGTTCCAAACGCCTCGGTTCGATCTCCTCCCGGGTCCGGCGCAGGCAGGACACCAGCATCATTTTCCCTGTTCCGTTGAGCACCGCCGCCGACATGGCGCCCCGCTGAAACGTGACACGGGAAAAGCAGGTCAGCGCATCGGCCAGCCTGTCCGACCGTGACTCGGGCTGATAATCCGCCGTTTCGGCCTCCTTTGGGCCATTTTGCTTCTGCCCGCGTTCCCGCTTTTCCGTTTCCGGGCCTTTCTTTTCTCCTTCCTCCCGGAATCCGGCGCCGGAAGCCTGCGCATACGCACGGCCCATGCGGTCAAAGCTCTGGTGAAAGCTTTCCGTTACATAGTACAGCGCATCATGCTGCTGCAGACGATCCGCTCCGGCGGCCCAGGCAAGGCGCTTCTCGACGCTCTGTTTCGTCTCCGGCATGGAGGGGGGTGCCATTTTCCTGCTCTTTTTTATTTGCATATCAGCCATTCTGCAATCTTCCCCCGCCCCACGCAGGCGGCGCTGTCCCAGTGGACACTTCAAAAAATCATTTCGGAAAACCCGCAGGCTCCGGGAGAGCGGCGCCTGTTATCGGTCATAATCACCCGAAGGACGCTGCCGCTTTCACCCACTCCAGGTGCGTAAAAAGCCACCGCATCCCCAAGACCCGCAAAAACCCCCGGAAAACGTCCCGGAAGGAACGATTCCCAGAGCTCATCCTCCGAATCAAGCTGTACACCCTCGGCCAGGGCAGATATTTCGGCACAAAGCCACCCGGCCTACACCGATCCGCCGCAGTCTGTTCTCACTCAAACTCCACACAACTATCCGAATTGTATATGCCATATGCTGTAATATTCTGAATGCAGCAAACGGTATGTTATTCCCAATTATGCAGGAATATCTTATCATATTATTCCATTTTTTGTGAAGAAATGACAAAAAAAGTCCCTTTTTGGCACAAACAACGGTGTCCGGCTGTCATTGGGTCAGAAAGTTGTTTCAAACCGAACCGCTGTGCCGCCGCAGCCCGTATGCGCTGGGACGGTCTGGCTGCCGAAAAAGGGTAGCCGCCTTCAGAAATCGACCTTTGGGTGCGGGAAAAAG
>JAGABH010000131.1 GCA_017614755.1 Oscillospiraceae bacterium | reverse complement strand
TTCCCTGTCCGGGGAACCGGCCCGAGTCTGGTAATTCATGGTGTTTTCCGCAGGGACGGTATCGTTGCCGCCGGCGTTGACAAAGTAGGCGTCGAAGACAGCCTTGGCAATGTTGCCCAGGCTGCCGCCCTGGGCTCCCTTTTCCACGTAGACGGCGATAGCGATCTGGGGATCGTCCGCCGGGGCGTAGCAGACGAAGGAGGCGTGGTCAGAGCCGTCCGCGCCGTCCGCGCCATGCTGGGCGGTGCCGGTCTTGGCGCAGACTGCCACGGGGTAATCCCCGAAGACCTTGTTGGCCGTGCCGCTGGGGTCTGTCACTGCCATGCGCATACCCTTCTGACAGACCTCCCAGGACTCCTCGGTAACCGTCAGAACCGAGGCCACCTCGGGCTTCATCTCATAAATCAGGTCCTGATAGTCCGCGGAGATGATCCGGTTGAGGAAGGTGGCCTTGTAGCGGACGCCCCGGTTGGCGAGCGCAGCGGTATAGACCGCCATCTGCAGGGGGGAGAAGCGGTTTTCCGACTGTCCGATGGCCATGGCGATGATGTCGCCGTCGGTGAAGACCTGCATTTTGGGGTCGGAGTACAGCGCCTTTTTGCTCTCCTCATTGGCCCGCCAGCCCGTGGTTTCCGGCAACTCTACCCCGGTGGGTTCCCCCAGACCCAGGGCCTTGGCTGTCTTGTCCATCCGCTCCATGCCCGTAAGGCGGCCCACCTCGTAGAAAAAGTAGTTGCAGGACACAGCCAGTGCCTGGGCGCAGTTGATGATCCCGTGGGTTTGCTTGCTGGAGGTCCAAAGATAGCAGGCAGGCTGATAGTCCTTATAATAGTCGTAGACGCCCTTGTCTTCCACCACAAAGTTGCGGGAGATAATGCCGTCGTTCAGGGCGGAAATCGCCGTAGCCATCTTGTAGGTGGAGCCGGGAGGATAGGCCTGCATCAGAGCCCGGTTGAAAATGGGCGAATACTTGTCCTGGATCAGCTCGTTGTAGTCCTGGGAGAAGGTCGCGATGTTGAAGGTGGGGTAGGACGCCGAGGCCAGAACCGCTCCGGTCTTCACGTCCATTACCACCACCGCGCCGCCCTCCGCGTCCTTGCCCTCATGCTTGGAGCCGACGCCGTTTTCCCGCAGATCGAGAATATAGTTGGCAAGGGTCTCCTCCGCGATACGCTGGTAGTTGATATCCAGGGTGGTTTCCACGTTGGCGCCAGCTTTGGGCTCCACGGCATAATACTGGGAGATGATATTTCCCTCCCGGTCCACCGTGGTCCGCAGAACGCCGTCGGTGCCGTGCAGGGCCTCCTCAAAGGCCTTTTCCAGCCCGTCCTTTCCCACGTAGGCATCCATGGCATAGCCCTTTTCCTTGTAGACCTCCCACTCCTCCGGGCTCATAGCCGCGGTCCGCCCCAGGATGTGGGCCGCGTAGCTCGTGTTGTACTCCCGGACAGTGCTGGCGATAACCTGCATTCCGGGGGTATTGAGCTCCTGCAGCTCCGCCAGTTGGGTGGCGTCCACGTCGGAGAGGAGGGTATAGGTGGGCAGGGAAGTGTAGTAACGGAGATCCAGCTCATACCGCAGCCCCAGCACGTCCCGCACGTCCTCATCGGACCAGTCGTTGGGGATGCGGAACCGGGACCGCATGAGCTTGATGAGCTGGGCGGCGGAAACGTCCGCGTCCCAGTCGTTCTGCCGCAGGAAATCCCGGAAATAGTTGTTCCAGGAGTTGGAATAGCTGGAGGTCTCATACTCATAGGGCTTGACCCGGGTGACAGGCAGGTGATCCGTGTAGGAAATCCCCCGCTCCCGACACAGCCGGGCCAGCTGGCGCAGGCTCTCGTTGGGATTCTCGGAGTTGAACAGGGCATAGCCGGTAATAATCAAATTGTAGCTGGCCCGATTGGTCACCAGGACGTTGCCGTTTCGGTCCAGAATCTCCCCCCGGGCAGCGGTAACTCTGGTGTCATAGGTGATGGTGCCGGTGGTGCCGGAGCTGGTTTGGGGATTTACCACCTGGAGCTGGATCAGCCGATAGGCATAGGCCCCCATCAGGACGCCGAAGAGCGTGAGAAACAGCCCCAGCCGGAGCTTAAAGCTATAGTGCATCTTGCACCCCGATTCTGCTGATGAGCTTCACCAGCGCGTAATGAAGCGGCACAAAGGCCATCGACAGGCCTACCCCGGGCAGCAGGACCCGCCAATAATTGTTCAGCGCCACCGTGGGCGGCAGAATCAGCTTGAACGCAAAAATCGCCGAGGCGTTAACCAAGGTCACGCCCAGGCAGCACAGCGCCGCGGGGAGCAGACGCAGGGTCAGCACCGCTCGGCACAGAACAGCGGAAAGAATGGCGCCGATGGGGATTACCGCCACGGAAATATTGCCGAAGTCCGCCCCGGACAGACACCAGAACAGGGTGGCCAGGACGGCGTAGAGGCCTCCCTTTTCCGGCCCCTCCCGGATGCAGATGCAGACAATCAGGGCAGGCAGCGGAGCCAGCTTCGCCCCGCCGATGGGAATCTGGGGCAGCAGCACCGTTTGCAGCATCAGCACCAGCAGGGTCAAAAATCCGTAGAGGGACCACTTTAAGATACCCAGCCATTGCAGCTTGGTCAGGTGAATGTACTTGAACACGCGGGTCCCTCCTCTCCGGAACTGTAAACTCCAACCTCGCAACGCAGGAATGCGTTATGAATTGTTGAATTCCGTAATGATGAAAATCTGCTCCAGGTCGTCCAGGTCGGCGGCGGGCTTGAGCAGGGCGTACTTCGCCACGCCGGTCTGGTCAAAGTTGGCGTCGGTGATATAACCGATGATCAGACCCCGGGGATAGACGGTGGAGCCCGTGGTCAGCACCTGGTCGTTGTTTCGCAGGACGGAGTCCGTGGGCAAATAGTTCATCCGAAGCTGGCCCTCAGAGCCCGTAGCAAGCGCACCCTCCACCACGCCGTTGTAGCCGGTGGAGGCCACGGTGGCGGAGATGCTCAGCGCGGAGTCCAGGACGGTGGTGATGGTAGCCCAGTTGGGCCCCGCCGCCGTGACCAGACCCACTACCTGCCCGTATTCCGTGACGGCCACCAGGCCTTCATGGATGCCGGAGTTGGTGCCCTTGCCGATGGTGAAAGCAGATTTCCAGCTGCTGTCCTCCCAGGCGATGATATAGGCCGAAGCAAAATGATAGTCCTCATGCTCCGCGGCCAGGCCCAGGAGCTGCTGCAGACGCTCGTTCTCCCGCTGGAGGGAGTCGGCGCTGCGAACGTCCTCCTCCATGGCGACGATCTGGGCCTTCAGGGCCTGATTCTCCGCCTGGAGGGACTCATATTTGAAAACATAATCATAGTACCGCTCCACTTGGCGCACCAGGGCGCTGGATGCGGAGCGGAAAGGCGTCAGAACCGTCTGGACCAGCTTCTGGCCCCAGCCTCCGGTTTTCATGGCCGCGGTCACGGTCAGAACCCCGGCCAGAAGGACCGAGATGACAATGAGCCATTTGGCTTTCGCCGACAGATGCTTTTTCATAGCAGATTTCCTCCGTAGGGATGGTTCGTGCCCCGCCCCCGGCGGGGGCGATCCATCCGATTGCCCTCCGGGGCAATTTGCTTCCGTAAGCCCGCCTTACGGCGGCGGAAGGCTCATCCCGCT
>JAGABH010000130.1 GCA_017614755.1 Oscillospiraceae bacterium | reverse complement strand
GCAGCTCCCACTGGAAGCTGTCCGTTCCCGGCGTGGTCGCTTGCCCCCACTGCGGCGAGCCCCGTCTGCCCCACAGAGCCTGCAAGGCCTGCGGCTATTACAACGGTCGTCAGGTTATCGAAGTTGCTGCGGAGTAATTCTATGCGGAATGAAAGTTGAGAGGAAGGCGTCAGTTGTCCTTCCTCTTTACTTTTTTCTCTTTTGTGAAGATTTTGTGTTCACAAATAATTTCCAAATATATACAAATTCAGATTGAAAATAACGGTCTGATATGGCATAATAGGTAGGACCATGAAAGAGTCCGATCCCCCGAAGGGAGGAAAAGAAATGAAGCGTTCTGTTGCCATTGTGGGCAGGCCCAACGTGGGCAAGTCCATGCTGTTTAATAAATTGACCGGCCGCCGCACCGCCATCGTGGAGGATACCCCTGGAGTTACCCGGGACCGCATTTACGGCGAGTGCGAGTGGAACGGCCGGACCTTTGACCTCATCGATACCGGCGGCATCGAGCCCTCCACGGACTCCGATATGCTGAAGTTTATGCGCCGCCAGGCGGAAATTGCCATCGAGACTTCCGACGTTATCATCATGGTCACAGATGTCAAGGTGGGCGTTACCGCTGCCGATATGGAGGTGGCCAGCCTGCTGAAACGGAGCAAAAAGCCGGTGGTGGTTGCCGTCAACAAATGTGACGCGGTGGGCCCGGTGAACCCGGATGTCTATGAGTTTTATGATCTCGGCCTGGGAGACCCGGTGGAGACCTCCGCCATCCACGGCCACGGCACCGGCGATCTGCTGGACTTTGTCACCGAGCATCTTCCCCCGGAGGAGGGAGAAGAGGAAGAGGATGAACTCATTAAGGTTGCCATCGTGGGCAAGCCCAACGTGGGCAAGTCCAGCCTCCTCAACCGAATTCTGGGCGTGGAGCGGGTTATCGTCTCCGACCAGGCCGGCACCACCCGTGACGCCATCGACTCCTATTTTGAAAACGAACACGGCAAGTACCTCTTCATCGATACTGCCGGAATGCGGCGGAAGTCCAAGGTGGACGACGCCATTGAAAAGTACTCCAATATGCGTTCTATCTCCGCCATTGACCGGGCGGACGTGGTGCTGATCCTAATCGATGCCAACGAGGGCGTCACGGAGCAGGACACCAAGATTGCCGGCCTGGCGCACGAGGCAGGGAAGGCGTCCATCATTGTCGTGAACAAGTGGGACACTGTGGATAAAGACACCCACACCATGGACCGGATGACTGAGGATGTACGCAAGGGCCTTAGCTATATGCTCTATGCCCCGGTACTCTTCATTTCCGCTAAGACCGGCCAGCGTGTGGACAGGCTCTACGAGCTCATCAATTTCGTGAACGAGCAGTCCGCCATGCGGATCACCACCGGAATGCTGAACAACGTCCTGGCAGACGCCACGGCACGGGTGCAGCCTCCCACGGATAAGGGCCGCAGGCTTAAAATCTTTTATGTGACTCAGGCGGGCGTCAAGCCTCCTCATTTCGTCTTCTTCTGCAATGACGCCAGGCTCTTCCATTTCTCCTATCAGCGTTATCTGGAAAATCAAATCCGAGCCGTGTTCGGCCTGGAGGGGACGCCGGTGAAGATCACCATCCGGCAGAGAGGAGACGACGAGGAATGATCGTGTTCTGGTTTGCGGTTTGCGCCGTCATCGGCTATCTTTTGGGCAGCTTTAACGGCGCCATCCTGATCTCCCGCTGGATTCGCAAGGAGGACATCCGCACCAAGGGCAGCGGCAACGCCGGTCTGACCAACTTCTACCGCAACTACGGAGGGACAGATACGCTGCTGGTTCTGCTCATCGATGTGGGAAAGACGGTTTTGGCATGCTTCATCGGCGGCTGGATCATCAAAGCGGCGGGCTACACTTCCGTGGAACCCAAGTTGGATTGGACCGACGAGGCACAGATGCTCTGCGGCGGCTTCTCCGTGATTGGCCATATTTTCCCCGTCTGGTTTGGCTTCCGGGGCGGCAAGGGCATCCTGACCTGCGCGACCCTGGGCGCCTTTGTGGATTGGCGGATCATCTGCATCCTGCTGGGCGTGTTCCTGGTGGTGGTACTGCTGACTCGCTTTGTGTCTCTGGGCTCCATTATCGGCTGCCTGGTCTATCCCTTCCTGTTCTGGTGGCGCTATCCGCAAGAAAACAAGATTATGATGACCATTATGGCCGCCTGCCTGGCGGCTCTGGCAATCGGTATGCATCACACCAACATCAAACGTTTGATTCAAGGAAAAGAAAACAGATTCTCCTTCCATAAGAAAAAGTAGCGACAGTGCGCAGCCGTCCGCTCCGCAGAGAGGCATCGGGACAGTTTGCGGCCGGTCGCCGTATGAGAACAGAAAGGACGTACATCAATGGAAATCGCAGTCGTCGGCAGCGGCGGCTGGGGCACTGCCCTGGCGCTTCTGCTCCATGAAAACAAACATGAGGTGACACTGATCTCCTATTCCCGGGAGGAGAGCGATAATCTGAAAACCAGTCTGGCCAATCCCTTCCTGCCCGGCGTGGCTTTGCCCGGGGATCTCCGCTATAGTGCCGATCCGGAAGCCGTGTCCGAGTGCACCATGGTTGTGGTAGTTCCTCCCTCCTTCGCCATTCGCTCCACAGCGGAGAAGATCGCTCCCTTCCTGCGCCCGGACGCCATTCTTGTCTCTGCGACCAAGGGCATTGAGCCGGAGACAGGCAAGCGGATGTCTGAGATTGTGGCGGAGGTGACGGGGAAAAAGGTGGTCGTCCTTTCGGGCCCCTCTCACGCCGAGGAGGTCAGCCGCCGGGTACCCACCGGCGTCGTGGCAGCCTCTGAGGATCGCCTGCTGGCGGAGATCGTCCAGGAGGTTTTTATGAATGACCGCTTCCGGGTTTATACCTCCTCCGATCCCGTAGGCGTGGAGCTTGGCGCTGCCATGAAGAATGTCATCGCGCTCTGCGCCGGCGTCTGCGACGGCCTGGGCTACGGGGATAATACCAAGGCCCTGCTGATGACCCGCGGACTGACCGAGGTAGCCCGCCTTGGCATGAAGCTGGGTTCCCGGACTGATACCTTTGCCGGTCTCACCGGTATCGGCGATTTGATTGTCACCTGTACCTCTATGCATTCCCGTAACCGTCGTGCCGGCATTCTGATCGGCAACGGCATGACCCCTGACGAGGCCATGAAGGAAGTGGGGGCCGTGGTGGAGGGCTACTATGCCGCCAAGGCCGTGAAGCTGCTGGGAGACCGGATGGGTGTGGATATGCCCATTACCCAGGCCGCCTATCAGGTCCTCTATGAAGGGGCCCCCGTGGGTTCCGCCCTGGGCTCCCTGATGACCCGCAAGAAGGGCAGGGAGATCGAGGATGCCGGCTGGAGCCAGGCCCGTTCCTGAGGTGAGTTTCCGGCGTTCTGCTGACACGAAAAATCCGGCTCCCCCGGCGGAAAAAAGTGCTTGACAATTCTGCCGATTCACGATATAATACTCCAGCGTCCAGAAAGCATCTCGATGCGGGAGTGCTGGAATAGGTAGACAGGCAGGCTTGAGGTGCCTGTGTCCAACCATAGACGTGTGGGTTCAAGTCCCATCTCCCGCACCAAAGCGAAAGCCCTGTCGGCAAGAGTCGGCAGGGTTTTCGCTTTGTATTCTTAAGTTTTAAGTATTCATAATTCATTTCCCCGACAGGGTTTTCTAAATGAATATTGAAAACTTAAGACTGAAAAATGGAAAGTAGGTTGCGAAATTGGATGTTTTTCGATATAATATGGCTGGTGATTATATGAAAGAAAATGATTTAATTGACAAATCTATCGACTTCGGTGCAAGAATCGAAAAACTGCACAGCTATCTTGTTAAAACAACGCATGAAGCCGTGCTTTCCATGCAAATCTTGCGCAGCGGCACTTCTATTGGTGTAAACATCATCGAGGCTCAGTATGGCAGCAGCAAGGCTGATTTCTTCTGCCAACACGGCAGAGGAAAACATGAAATA
Organism: Oscillospiraceae bacterium; assembly: GCA_017614755.1. Taxonomy (GTDB): domain Bacteria; phylum Bacillota; class Clostridia; order Oscillospirales; family Oscillospiraceae; genus JAFRPC01. The sequence continues at coordinate 23,284 of JAGABH010000130.1, read as the reverse complement.
ATTGGTATCCTTTTTAATCTATCATAATGGTGAAAAAGTGAATCAATACAGTGTTGAAGAAATCGTTGCACAGTATGAAACAAGCGGCAGAATTAGCGAAGAGACCCTCCGGACCGGGGATTCCAGAAGAGGAAACAGGGAACGGAAAAATCTGATTCGCTTTTTCAAGCTGTTTGAGAAAGATAGAGAGCTTGCGCGAGCTTGCATCAGTCGATTGTATCAAAGCGAATGCGCCAGCGTGAGAATCACGGCAGCGGCGTATTGCCTGTCTCTTGGAATCCATGTGCCAAAAGCAGAAGCGGTTTTGTATGAGATCAGTCAGGACGAATCCCTTGGCATCGTCGGGTTTAATGCGGAAATGACGCTCAAGGTATGGAAGAAGCAGGGCTGGTTAAAGATTTATCCGGAACAACAAATAGAAGGAACGACTGAGACCGCTCTGTGATCGGTCAAGAAATGTACTACTTGGTGATAATATGGAACAACATGAAATTCGCGTGATAGCCCGCATTCATTCCGATTTTCAGGAAAAATTCGGCATTCCCCGGCAGAGCGGTCTCGTGGAGGCTCTGCGGGCCACGGTGGTCTTTGAGCCGGAATTTCGGAATGAAGACGCCCTGCGGGGCATTGAGGGCTTTTCCCACCTTTGGCTGATCTGGCAGTTCTCTGAGGCGGTCCGGCAGGAATGGTCGCCCACGGTCCGTCCGCCCCGGCTGGGAGGCAATACCCGCCTTGGGGTCTTTGCCACCCGGTCCCCCTTCCGGCCTAACTCCATCGGCCTTTCCTGCGTTCGATTGGAGGGGGTTCGACAGGACCAAAACCTGGGAACGGTGCTGGAGGTTTCCGGCGCGGACCTGCTGGACGGAACGCCCATTTACGACATCAAGCCCTATCTGCCCTATGCGGATTGCAGACCGGAGGCCGTGGGGGGCTTTGCCTCATCTGCTCCCGACTCCGGCCTTAGCGTAAGCATCCCGGAAGTGCTGATGTCACTGGTCCCTTCGGAGAAACGGGAGGCCCTGGTGGGTGTCCTGGCCCAGGACCCACGGCCCTCCTACCACGACGACACTCAGCGGGTCTATGGGATGCGCTTCGGCGGCCTGGAGGTGCGGTTCACAGTGGAAGATTCAGAGCTGACGGTCCGGGAAATCAGAAAGACCGACGAATGAAAACTGCATATTTTTTCAACGGAATCCTGTTTTTCCCGCCGCAGGCGGTTGACAGACAGGATTCCGATATTGTATAATAAACGACAATAGACACAAATAATGATGATGGAGTTGAACAGAATGAATAAGCTGCTTTTGGCTCATGCCGATATTTTGACCTTGGAAAACGGAGGCTGGCGCACCCTGCGGGATGCTTATCTGGGGGTGGAGGATGAGAAAATCTGTTATCTGTCCGAGACTGCGCCCATGGAACAATTCGGGCAGGTGAAGAATCTGCGGGGCAAGCTGCTGATTCCCGGCCTCATTAACTGTCATTGCCACGCACCCATGGTTTTTCTTCGGGGCGTGGGCTCTGATTTGAATCTCCAGGATTGGCTTTACAATCATATATTTCCCACCGAGGCCAAATGGACCGACAAGGGCATCCGGGTTGCCAGTGAACTGGCTGTTCTGGAGTTGCTGGCCAGCGGCGTGACCTCCTTCTCCGATATGTACTACCGGAACGTCAACACCATTGAGGCTCTGTGCCATGCGGGTATGAAGGCGAATCTTTGCCGCTCCACCCAGGGCCGGAAGGACCTTCCATACGAGAAGAATACGGACTGCAAAGAAGGCCTTGCCCTCTTCGATTCCTACCACAACTACAACGGCGGGAAGATCAAAATTGACCTGTGTATCCACGCGGAATACACCAATACGCCGGAGACCATTGAGGCCTACAGTGCTGCCTGTTACGAGCGGGGCGCCAGAATGCACCTCCATCTCTCGGAGACCAAGCGGGAGCAGATGGAGTGCGTATCCAAGTACGGTATGACTCCCGCCGCTCTGTTTGAGAAGCTGGGAACCTTCCGGAACCCCACCACCGCAGCCCACTGCGTCTGGGTCACCCAGGAGGATATGGACATTCTCAAGGCCAACGGGGTCAGCCCGGTCCACTGTCCGTCCAGCAATATGAAGATCGGCAGCGGCTTCGCGCCGGTTCAGCAGATGCTGGATCGGGGCATCAACGTCACCATCGGCACCGACGGCGCCGCCTCCAATAACAACCTGAATATGCTGGAGGAAATTCATCTGGCATCCGTGATCCACAACGGCTATACCGGGGACCCCACCGTGGTGAAGCCCGCCGAGCTGCTGAAAATGGCCACGGTCAACGGCGCCCGTCTTCAGGGCAGAGACGACACCGGTCTGCTGGAGGTGGGGAAGAAAGCGGATATCGTTGCCATTGACTTCGATAAGCCCCACTTGATTCCTGCCTTGGACTATCCCGCCATGCTCTGCTATTCGGTTCAGGGCAGCGATGTGTGCATGACTATGGTTGACGGCAGAATTCTTTATGAGAACGGGGAATACAAGACCCTGGATGCGGAAAAGATTCGGGCGGAATCCAGATTGGCCCTGAAGGAGCTCTACGAATGAGCGCCCCCATGGCGGCGGAGCGGGCGGATCACGATCTGGCATTTATGCTCCGCTATGAGAACGTGGCCTGGTACGAGGACGGGGCAGTCCGGATTCTGGACCGCAGAATCTATCCGGCGAAAACGGAGTTTGTTACCTGCCATACCCATCAGGAGGTGGCCCAGGCCATCACCGATATGGTGACGCAGAGCTGCGGTCCCTTTACGGCGGCTGCCGCAGGCATGGCCCTGGCCGCCTGGGAATGCCAGGGCAGGGGAGAAGCGGAGCAGCGGGCTTATCTCCGGGAGGCGGCCCATACCATCTCCCATGCCCGGCCCACCACCGTGGCCCGGATGGAACGGATCACCGGTGGTTGCCTGGCCGCCGCGGAGAAGGCGCTTCAAGCAGCTGTCCCCGTGGATCAGGCCATTGTGGATCATCTGATTGCTTCCAATAACCTGCGCTACGGCAAGGTGGCGAAAATGGCGGGCTTTTTGGTGGATATGTTCCCCGACGATGGGAAGATTATGACCCAGTGCTTTGGGGAGACCATCGTGGGAATGATGCTCCGGGAGGCGAAAACCCGGGGCAAGAACCTGAAAATCTTTTGTCCCGAGACCCGACCCTATTTTCAAGGGGCTCGCTTGACCGCTACGGTCTGCCGGGAGATGGGGTTTGATACCACGGTGATCACCGACAATATGCCTGCTTACGTGATGGAGCGGGAGGGAATCGACGTCTTTACCTGCGCCGCCGACGCCATCTGTCTGGACGGCCATGTGGTGAACAAGATCGGCACCTTCCAAATTGCCATCGCCGCCAAGTATATGGGCATCCCCTTCTTTGTCTCCGGTATTCCCGATGAGAGCCACCCCAACCGGGCCGCCATTCACATTGAGTCCCGGAACCCGGATTTCGTCCTGCAGGCCATGGGCGTGCGCACCGCGGCGTCCGGGGTGCAGGGCTATTATCCCGCCTTCGACGTCACGCCGCCATCCTTGATATCCGGCGTGGTGACGGACCTGGGCATCTATTCCCCCTACGACCTGCCTCGGTATCTGGCAAGCGCGAACATCGGACCATACGAAATGGTGATCTGAGCGCTCGTCAAGCTGAAAGGTAAGAATTTAAAAATGAAAGTTATGGTATCGTTGTAGGGCTTATGGTGTTTTTCAAATGGCAATTTGAAAACACATTCATTTTCAACTCTCAACTTTCAATTCTCAATTCACGATTGTGCTATGAAAGTAAAAACACGTCCCTGTGCGGAAACTCGCACAGGGACGTGCTGCGTCCTACCGGTGCCGCTTTTGCTCCGGGTGGGGCGGGTTCATCTCCTTGGGGGCGATTTCTCCGGCCTTGGTCAGGGCAATCTTGGTGAGCATGGGGCCCACCAGCTCGTAGATCAGAACCGAGAACAGGATGATGGAGCGGATCACAGCCCCGTCCTTTCCAAGCTGGGTGGAGACCGTCAAGGACATACCCAGGGCCACGCCCGCCTGGGGCAGAAGGGTAATACCCAGCCATTTCTGAATGGTGGGGGAGCAGTGGGTCATCTTGGAGGAGATGGAAGCGCCGCCGATCTTGCCCACCGAGCGGAGAATGATGTAGGCCACGCCCACCAGCACCGCCACCCAGTCGGTGAAGACCGAGAGGTCCAGCTCCGCACCGCTGATGACAAAGAACAGCACGAACAGGGGAGCGGTCCAGCGGTCGGTTTTGGCCATCAGCTCTTCGGAGCTGGGGCAGATATTGCAGAAGACCGTCGCCATCATCATGCAGACCAGCAGGGAGGAGAAGCCGATCTCCACCTGGCTGTCGGCAAACTCGATGTGCAGCATGGACAGGGACACGGCGAAGATCACAAAGGTGATGGCAACGCAGAGCCGTTTGCTGCGGGAGTGGAAGAAGCGCTCCAGCCAGGTATAGATGAGACCCAGCACTGTGCCCAGTGCCAGGGAGGCCGTGACTTCGATCAGCGGATTGATCAGAACGGAAACAATGCTGACCGCACCTGCGCCGACCAGGCTCTTGGCGATGCCGAAGCTGACGGCGAAGACCACCAGACCTACCGCGTCGTCCAAGGCCACAATGGGAAGCAAAATATCCACCAGAGGGCCCTTGGCCTTATATTGGTTGACAACCATCAGAGTGGCGGCAGGAGCGGTTGCCGTGGCGATGGCGCCCAGGGTGATGCAGTCCGCCACGTTGATCTTGTCCGGCATCAGCAGGTGGAGCCCCAATAATCCCAGGTCCACCAGCACTGTGGCGGCCAAAGCCTGGAACACGGCGATGATCGTGGCCTGACGGCCGATGGTTTTCAGCTGCTTGATCCGGAACTCATTGCCGATGGCAAAGGCGATGAAGCCCAGAGCCACGTCGGAAATTGGCTTGAGGACGTTAACCTTGTCGAAATCAATAAAGCCCACGCCTTCCACACCCAGCTTGCCGAGCACGAAGGGACCGATCAGCAGACCGGCAACCAGATATCCGGTCACGGCGGGGAGCTTCAGGGGCTTTACCACGCGGGACATAAGCAATCCCGCCAGCAGAGCGACTGCGATTGAGAGCAGAACTTCCATGATTTATTTTGTCCCGAAAATCCGATCTCCCGCGTCGCCCAGACCGGGAACGATGTAGGCGTGCTCATTGAGCTTTTCGTCCACAGAGGCCACAAAGACGTCCACATCCGGGTGATCCCTGCGAATCACGGCCACGCCCTCAGGGGCGGCGATGATGTCCATCAGCACAATGTGCTTGCAGCCGAACTTTTCCTTCAGAATGGTGATGGCCGCGGAGGCGCTGCCGCCGGTCGCCAGCATGGGGTCAACGATAAAGACCTGCCGCTCGGAGATGTCGGGAGGCATCTTGCAGTAGTATTCCACCGGCAGATGGGTTTCAGGGTCCCGATACAGGCCGATATGGCCCACCTTGGCGGAGGGAATCAGGTCAATGATGGGGTCTACCATGCCCAGGCCCGCCCGGAGAATTGGAACAATAGCCAGCTTTTTGCCGGCCAGTACCTGAACCTTGGCCTTGGCCACGGGGGTCTCAATCTCTACCTCCTCGGTGGGAAGGTTGCGGGTTGCTTCGTAACACATAAGCTGGGCAATTTCGCCCACCAGTTCCCGGAATTCCTTGACGCCGGTATCCTTGTTCCGCAGAATCGCCAGCTTGTGCTGGATCAGCGGATGTTCCAAAACGTGTAATGAAGCCATTTTAATTTCAGTCTCCTTTTTGAACTTTATCTCTTTCCAGGCGTTCACGTTCCGCCTGAGACAGACGTAAATAATTGGGGGTCACCGTGCCGGCGTTCGCCTGCACGCCCTGTAACGCGGCTTGGTAAGCTGCCAGGGCCACGCCGGAGGCCCGCTGCTGCCGAAGATGCTCCGCCACCAGTCTGTAAGGGCGCTGACTGACCCCGCACGCGACATCGGATTGCGCTTCCGTTTCGTTCAAGTACCCCCATGCCAGGGCTGCGCCGTCCCCAACAAACCAGATTGGCTCGGAGAACCCTTGCAGGTCGGCGGCCAGTTCTTTCAGAGAAATGGCCCGGTCCGGACGCAGACGAACAATTTTCCCGTTTTCACCCCGAAACAGGGCGTTGTAGACCTGGCTCCGCCGGGCGTCCATGCAGCTGCAGATCACGCCCTCCAGGTTTACGCCGTTCCAGGCCATGGCCTCCAAGGTGGATACCGGTATGCAGGGCAGCTCTGCGCCCCAGCAGAGGCCCTTGGCCGCCGCGGCCCCGATGCGGACGCCGGTAAAGCTGCCGGGGCCGTTGGCCCAGGCTGCGAAGTCCAGCTCGGCAGGGGAGAGCCCGCAGGTATTCAGCAGGTCCTCCGCCAGCTTCATCATGGTCCGGCTGTGGGTCTGACCGTCGTTTTGGTAGCTTTCCGCCGTGAGAACGCCGTCCGTCAGCAGGGCCGCAGAGGCGGCCTTGGCGGAGGATTCAAAGGCTAAGATCCGCATGATTCTTTCCTCCTGCAACGGTGATGTAGCGGGTGTCCTCAGATTCCGGGTCCTTCCGGATGGTGACGGTGATGGGGTCCTCCAGGGCATCAGCCACGTGTTCACTCCATTCCACGGCGCAGACGCCCCCCCGGTCCAGATAGTCCTCCCAGCCAAGGTCAAAGAGATCCTCCGCGTCCCGGAGCCGGTACATATCAAAGTGGAACAGGGGAAGCCGCCCCTGGGGATATTCATTTACAATGGTGTAGGTGGGGGAGGTCACGGGATCGGTGATTCCCAGCCCCCGGGCCAATCCCCGGGTAAAGGCCGTTTTGCCTGCTCCCAGGTCTCCCAAGAAGGCGATCACGTCTCCGGGCTGAAGTTTTTCAGCCAGAGCCGCCCCCAAATGCTCCGTCTCAGCGGCGGAACGGGTGATGTATTCCATAGCAATCTTCCTTATAGTTACACTCCAACGATTATATCACACAGGGAAGGAAAATGCAATTGCATTTCAGAATTGAATATGATAAAATGAATGAAAATCGAAAAAGGGGGAAATCTGCATGCCCGATTATAAAGAACTCAACGCCCAACTCTTTGCCCTGGTGGACGGGATTGACCATCCCATTTCCAACCTGGCCAATGCCTCCGCGCTGCTGTGGCACGCGCTTCCTGAGCTGAACTGGGCCGGCTTCTATCTTCGGGAGGGAGAAAAGCTCATCCTTGGGCCCTTCCAGGGGAAGACGGCCTGTATAGAGATTCCCATGGGCCGCGGCGTCTGCGGCACAGCCGCCGCTCAAAACAGCACCCAGCTTGTCCCCGATGTTCACTGTTTCCGGGGCCACATTGCCTGTGACAGCGCCTCCCGTTCCGAGATTGTGGTTCCGCTGCGGAAGGAGGGCCGGGTCATCGGCGTTCTGGACGTGGACAGCCCGATTCCGGACCGGTTTACTGCCGAAGACAAGGCCGGACTGGAGACCTTTGCCTCAATCCTGGAAAAGCATATCTGACCTGAAATTCGTTTTGGAGGAATCAAAATGGAACTGAGAAAGGCCGCCGAGCTGCTATCGGTACTGAAAGAAAACATCAACAAGGTCATTGTGGGACGGGATGAAACCGTAGAGCTTTTGCTCACAGCCCTGTGCTGCGGGGGCCACGTCCTGCTGGAGGACGTGCCCGGCACCGGCAAAACCATGCTGGCCAAATCCCTTGCTCGTTCTCTGGACGGAGAATTTCACCGCATTCAGTTTACCCCCGACCTGCTGCCCTCTGACGTGACGGGCCTTAACTACTACAACCAAAAGGTCGGCGAGTTCGTCTTCCGGGCGGGTCCCGTCTTCGGCAATATTTTGCTGGCGGATGAGATCAACCGCGCCACACCCAGAACCCAGTCCAGCCTGCTGGAATGTATGGAAGAGCATCAGGTTACGCTGGACGGCGTGACCCGCAAGCTGCCCGCCCCCTTCCTGGTCATCGCGACCCAGAACCCCATCGAGACTGTGGGAACCTTCCCCCTGCCCGAGGCACAGCTGGACCGCTTCTATATGATGCTGTCCATGGGCTTGCCGGAACGGGAAGAAGAAATCGCTATTCTGGAACGGTTTATGCGGGATGATCCTCTGGCGGAGCTTCAGCCGGTCTGCTCCGGTGAGGACCTGCTGGAGCTTCAGCTGCTGCGGAAGACCATCTATGTCCATCCGGTGCTCCTGGGTTATATGGTGGATCTGATTCAGGCCACGAGAAAGAAGCAGAGCGCGGTATCCGGGGTCAGCCCCCGGGGCACGCTGGCCCTGCTTAACGCGGTTCGTGCCTGGGCTATGCTCCATGGCCGGTCCTATGCCACCCCGGAAGATGTGAAGCAGCTTGCAGTCCCCGTACTGTCCCACCGCATTACCTTGGAGCATGGTAGCCTGGATCGCCGCAGCGGTGAGCAGCTGCTTCAGGAAATCCTCGCGAATCTGCCTGTCCCCACGGAGCGCTTTGAGCGCTGAAACGGGACCCCGGATCGAGAGGAGGTGCGCCTTTGCTGTTCTTTTGGATTCTGATCGGCTCAGCGATTTTATTTTTCATCCAAAGAACTCTTTACATTTCCAAGTGGGATCATAAGCTAAGTATTGAATTCGGCTTTTCGGAACGTGCTGTCAATGAGGGCGAAGCGGCCGTGGTTTTGGAGCGAAGCATGAACCGGAAGCTCTTGCCCCTGCCGTCCTTCGGCTACCGGTATGTTGTCAAGCGCAACTATACCGCCTCTCAGAAGGGATGGGCGGAAGCTATGACGCTGAAGCGGAAGCTGGCCATTCCCTCCAGGCGTGTAGTAACCAACCGTGCGAAAATAAACGGCCTGACCCGGGGCGTCTATTCCATTGACGAGATTTGCATTTCCGCGTCTGACCTGTTTCAAACCTGCCACATGGAGCGGTCCCTGGACTGCTTCTCCCTATTGACAGTCTATCCCGCCAAGATTCCGGTGCAGAAGCTGTCTCTGCCGGTCCGTCTTCTTATGGGCTCTGTAACCACCCGACGGATGGCCCAGGAGGACCCCTTTGCGCTGAAATCCATCCGGCCCTATGAGATTTACGACAGCCCGAAGCTCATCAACTGGAAGGCCAGCGCCAAGACCGGAGAGCTGAAGGTCAATCAATTTGAATACACCACCGACGAGGCTCTGATTTTCCTGCTGGATATGGGCTGCGGTGAGGAAAATGACCGGGAGGAGATGCTTCGGCTTGCCTCCTCTTTGAGCCTGCTCTTTCTGCGGCGGGGCGTCAGCGTGTCCGTGCTGGCCAACGGTCGAAACTGCTCCACCGGTCTGCCGCTTCGGGTCCTGTCGGGCGCCGGACTGGGACACCAGATTGCGGTGGATGAGGCGCTTGCCCATGTAAATCTGGCTCATCAGGCTACGGAGCCCTTCGCGGACTTCTTGACAAAGGTTTCCGGGGAGACCCTCCGAAATGCGCTGCCTGTCGTAATCTCCGCCGACGCCACGGGGGAGTCTCTGCGGGCCTTTGAGTCCTACCCCGGCATGAAGGGCGGCTATTTCCTGGCCGTCAACGGCAAGGGCAATTTCCGGCGGGAGGGCGGCGTTACCTTGATCAACTGGAATGGGGCGGAGGGAACGGCAAAGCTATGAATGAGATTGAAAAGGTTAATCGCCGGATTCATTGGAACCAATGTGTACACCTGGCTTTGCTGAACCTTATGCTGGCCTTTCCGCTCACGCTCACCTTTCAGACGGACGAACAGACAATCCAGATTCTGATCGCCCTGGGGACTCTGATTCCCGTCCAGGCGATTCGCATCATCTGTGAGCGAATTCAAAAGCCGGGATTGCGATTCCTGCTGAGTTTTGCCGTAATCGTCCTGTCTGTGGCGGTGAGCTGGAGCAACGGGCGTTGGAGCGTCTATTTGCTTAGCTGTCTTCCCATTTTCATCTGCGGAGTTTTTCTTCCCCGTTCCAAGGGAAGAATACTGCTTACGATTCCTTCGTTTTTTGGGTTCCTTGCGGCGGCGGTTTCCTATTTTTTTGGCAGGGCTGTGGAAACGCTGGGAGTCCCTATGGTCGGCAGCATTGTGCTGGCCCTGACGGCTCTGATGACGGTGAACTTCTTGATCTACACCAGCCAGGTCAGACTTTTGGCGGATATTCGACTGTCCTGCGACACAGAGGTTTCCATGAATGCAATGATTCTCCAGAACCGGAAAACAGTCGGCGTCTTTCTTCTCATTGGTGTCTTGATACTATCCGCCATCCCGCTTTTGATGCAGCTGCGAAAGCCTGGCTCAAACGGACTTGAAGGAGGAATTCTACCGCCGGGAACAACGGAGTCTGTTCTGAAGCCGGCTGATGTGTTTTTCACCCCCGGCGAGGGCGGAGATTCCCTGAATTTAGAGCTGGCAAAGAATATTTTTCTCTGGTTCTTGATACTTTTCTTTTTCGGAACAGCATCGTCTTTCATTATCCTCCAAATAATCCAAGATATAAGCGGCATTACGCGCAAGCGGAAGAGACCCAATGAACCGATTATCTCCGACGGGCTTCTCATTGAACGGGTTGATGAGTCCGATTCCAAGCGGAAAAAGGAAAAGCTGACCGGCTGGGAGAAGAAAATTCGCCGCCGATACGAAAAGCTGATCCTGCGTCGAACCAGAGAGGATACCCTGCTGCAATTTATGACCCCATCGGAGCAGGAATACGCCGCGGGCCTTTCCGGTCGCGAGGAGTCCGTTGGCCTTCGTGAAATCTATGAGCGGACCCGCTACGGTGCGGACTCTCCCAGCCGGGAGGACTACCGCCGCTTTCGGGAGCTGTCCAAAGATATATAAAATCCCGTCGGGAGCAGACCGCGGTGTAATCATTCAGAATCAATCCGTTCACCCAGGGGAAGGAAGGTGAGACTGTGAAAGAACTGAAAACGCTGGAACGAGGCATCCGCTTGTGTGAGTGTATCCACCTGGCCTTGATGACACTCCTCCTGGCCTTCCCCGTGATTCTCTGCTTCCAGTCGGACGATTGGAACACCCAACTGTTCTATGCCCTGGGAACAGTGATTCCCGTGCAGCTCATCCGATTTTTCTGCGATCGGTTTCAGCAAAAACGCCTTCGGATTTTGCTGAGCCTGGCGGTTATTGTCCTGTCCGTCGTGTTGACCTGGGAGAAGGAACGGTGGAGCGTCTATCTGCTCTGCTGCCTGCCGATTCTGATCAGCGGTGTATTTTTACCCCGTTCCCGGGGCAAGATTCTGCTCACGATTCCCTCCGTCTATTCGGCGGCAGCCCTCGTAATCGCCTTTGCCTTCGGAAAATCCGTAGAAACTTTCGGCGTTCCGATGATTGCGGACCTGACTCTGATTCTGACCATCCTGATGACACTGAACTTTTTCGCCTACACCAGCCAGAACAGACTCCTTCGGGATATTCACATTTCCTTCGACACCGACGCGGATGTCTCCGTGGCCGGCATGATTCGCCAATGCCGGAGGACTACCGCGGCCTTTCTGATGATCGGGATTCTGTTTGTTGCCGCGGTGCCTTTTCTGCTGAAATTTGAAAGCCCGAAGCCGCTGCCGATGGAAGAACCAACGGTTTCCGGCCGGATGGAGGGAGAGGAAGATGAGGTCAGCGTTACGGAGTCCTTCGAGAAGGAATACAGCAATTCCGACGGCGGAGAACCCATTGATTTGGAGACTTACCGGGATGTCTTTCTGGCCATCATCATTGCAATTCCTGTGATTACCCTGTTTGCCAGCGTGATTAAGGCGGTTATGGATGCGGTAGGGAACATCAAGAGAAAGAAGAAGGATCCGCCGGCCAGGGAGATAGAGGGCACCACGATTGAGCGGCTGAAGGACAGGCGGTCGAAACCCGAGCGGGAAAAGCCGATGGGTTGGGAGAAGCGAATTCGCCGTCGTTATGAGAAGATGATTCTCCAGCGGACAAAGCCCGGCGTCCCCCTGAACGCTCTGACTCCCGCGGAGCTGGAAGCGTTGGCCGAGATTTCCCGTTGTCAGGAGACAGCCTCTTTGCACGAAATTTACGAGCAGACCCGCTATGGCACCGCACCCCCCACCCGGGAGCTCTATCGCCGATTCCGGGAACTGGAAAAACAGCTTCCGTAAAGAAGAAGGACCCTCTTGATCGAGAGGGTCCTTTCTTGCGTACTGAAATAAAATTACTTGGCAAGCTCGGCGGTGTCCTGGGCGATCATCAGCTCCTCGTTGGTGGGGATGACCCAGACCTTGACCTTGGAGTCGTCGGCGGAGATGATCCGCTCGTCGCCCCGCAGCTTGTTCTTCTCCTGATCCAGCTTGACGCCCAGGAATTCCAGACCCTCGCAGATCATGGAGCGCATCATCACGCCGTTCTCACCCACGCCGGCGGTGAAGACCAGCACGTCCAGTCCGCCCAGGGCGGCGGCATAGGCGCCGATGTACTTCTTGACCTCGTAGGCGAACTTGTCCAGAGCCAGCTGCGCCTTCTCGTTGCCCTCGGCGGCAGCGGCTTCCAGATCACGGAAGTCGGAGCTCACGCCGCCGGACAGGCCCAGCACGCCGGACTTCTTGTTGAGGATGTTCATAACCTCGTCGATGGACTTGTTGTAATTCTTGCAGATGTACTGGGCCACGGTGGTGTCGATGTCGCCCACACGGGTGTCCATGGGCAGGCCGCAGAGGGGAGACAGGCCCATGGAGGTGTCCTGGCACTTGCCGTCGTAGATGGCGGCCAGAGAGGAGCCGTTGCCCAGGTGGCAGTTAACGACCTTCAGTCCCTTGCCCATAAGGGCTTCCACCCGCTTGGCGATAAAGCGGTGAGAGGTGCCGTGGAAGCCGTAGCGGCGCAGGCTGTCCTTCTCATAGTACTCGTCGGGAATGGCGTAGCGGTAGGCCTTGGGGGGCATGGTCATGTGGTAGGCGGTGTCGAACACGGCGACCTGGGGCTTATTGGGCATGATCTTCTGGCAGGCCTCGATGCCCAGCAGGTTGGCGGGGTTGTGGAGGGGGCCCAGGGGGATGCAGGCCCGGACGGCTTCCAGGCAGGCCTCGTCGATCAGGCAGGAACCGGCGAACTTGGAGCCGCCGTGCACCACGCGATGGCCCACAGCGTCGATCTCATCCACGGAGGAAACCACGCCGTTGACAGGGTCCATCAGGATGTCCAGCACCGCGGTGATGGCCTCAGCATGGGTGGGCATAGGAATCTCCTTGACGACTTTGACGTCCTTGGCGGGGGCCTTGTGGGTCAGGCGGCCGTCGATGCCGATGCGCTCGCACAGACCCTTGGCAAACACGTCGCCGGAGGCGGGGTCCATGAGCTGATACTTCAGAGAAGAACTGCCTGCGTTGATGACCAGAATTTTCATAGCGTTTACTCTCCTAAATTTGTTCTATGATTTTTTGGCTATTTGTGTTACAATAACCACAGCACTCCTATCATTTTATATCAAAACCGGGAATAAGGCAAGCAGAATTTCCGGTTTCCGGGAAAAATCTCTGTTGGTTCAGAGTACGGGGTTCAGAGTTCGGGGTTCCGTAGCGGCGCACACCGGTGCGTCACGGCTCGGGGTTCAGAGTACAGAATCCGTAGCGGCGCACAGTGTGCGCCACAGCATTCAAAACGAATGCGATTTGCCGCAGGCAAATCCCGCCGGGCCCTGACAACAAACGAGGTAAAAAGCAAGAAGTAAGGTAAAAAGCAAGAAGTAAAAAGCAAAGAGTAAGAAGTAAGAATTGACAGACGGGGTAAGGCGGCCTGACCCAAGGCCGAAGCATCCTCCGGTTTTTGCAGTTCCGGCGGCCGGAGGTCTGGCCTCCCTACGCAGAGAAGGGGCGACCGAATAGACACGTAGAAGTAAAAAGGAGTAAGAATTGACAGGCTGGAAACCGGTTCCCTGTATTGGTGTCCCTCCGTTTTGCATTCCGATAATCGCGTATTCCGTGGCGCTGCCTGAATGCGCCGCTGCGGAGGTCTTCGTATGCCGCCGACGGCACGCTGCCGTCCCTACGGTTTGGTTCGTAATTCTTACCTCTTACTTTCTGCTTCTTACTTCTTTCCAGGAGGTCTTCCATGGGCACTGTCGGCATTATTTGTGAATACAACCCTTTTCACAACGGCCACCTGCGCCAGCTCCGCCTGGCCCGGGAAAGGGCGGGGGAGGACTGCGCCCTGGTCTGTCTGATGAGCGGCAATTACGTCCAGCGGGGGGAACCTGCCATTTTCCCCAAGCAGCTTCGGACGGAGGCTGCTCTGCGCTGCGGGGCGGATCTGGTGCTGGAGCTGCCCCTGACTGTGGCCCTGTCCTCTGCCGAGGGCTTTGCCTCCGGGGGCGTTTCAATCCTCACTGCCCTGGGCTGTGATTTGCTCTGCTTCGGCACGGAGTCAGAGAATTTTGACGCCCTGCTTCGAAGCGCCCGGGCCAACCTGGACCCTGCGTTTGATGATCTGCTTCGCTCGGAGCTGGAAACCGGCTGCTCCTACGCCGCCGCCCGCCAGCGGGCGCTGGAGCGGCTGGGCGCCGGGTCGGGACTTGCATCTCCCAATGACATTCTTGCTGTGGAATACCTCAAGGCCCTGCTGCGACAAGAAAGCTCCATGGAGCCGCTGCCCATTCTGCGTCCCAATACCTACCACGCCGATACCCTGGACCCCGAGGCCCCCTCCGCCTCGGCCCTGCGCCAACAAATCTGCAGGGACAAGCGATGCTTGTCCCTTCGGCCATCGGCTCAATGGTTCTCTGCCGTCCCGGAAGCCCTTCACGCCCTGCACGAAGCAGCCCCGCTTCATAGCTGGGAGGCGGGGGAGCGGGCGGTGCTGGCACGGGTCCGCACTCTGTCCGATGAAGACTTCCGGGCCCTGCCCTTCGGCTCCGAGGGCCTGTGGTCCAAGCTGATGAAGGCCTGTCGTGCCTGCGTCTCCACGGAGGAGATTCTGGAATTGGTGAAATCCAAGCGATATTCCATGACCAGAGTTCGGCGGATGCTGCTCTGCGCCTTCCTGGGACTGACAAAGGCCGATTTGGAGGCCCCCGCCCCCTACGTCCGCATTCTGGGCTTCAACCAAAAGGGGAGGGGCCTGCTCCGGGACCTGAAATCCCGATTCCCCCTGGTGAACGCGGGGGAGCGGCCCGCCGACGAAGCATACTACGCCCTGGAATGTCGGGCTGCCGACCTGTATTCCCTCTTTTCCATGTCCGGGCCACGGCCCGCCGGAGAGGAAGAACGGCAGCGGGTGGTACTGATTTCAGATCAAATGTGAGCGGAATTGGACCGCACACAATATATTGCGATTTTTTTTGAAAAATGTGAAAAAAACTCTTGCATTTTCAAAAGCCTTGTGTTATTATATGCGGGCTGATTGAAAATCGCGGGGCATTCTGCCCTTTACCATAACAGAAAGAGGTGAACTGAAATGAAGGAAGGTATCCATCCCAAGTACGAACAGACGACCATCAGATGCGCATGCGGCGAGATCATCGAGACCGGCTCTACCAAGAAGGACATCAAGGTTGAAATCTGCTCCAAGTGCCACCCTTTCTACACCGGCAAGCAGAAGCTGGTTGACACCGGTGGACGCGTGGACCGTTTCAACAAGAAGTACGGCCTGAAATAAGATCGTCCAAGCCCGCACCTGTATTCGGTGCGGGCTTTTTCTATCATCTCGCCTCACTGGGGATGCGCTTTTCGCCATGCGGTTGAGCGTCCCGTTGACAAGGAGGATTTATGGAAGAACATAGAATGGAACGAGCAGTCCTCTGCGGCCTGTGCGCGGACTGCTTTAAGAAGGAAGAACAGGCAACGGACCGGACCCTGGACGAGCTGGAGGCTCTGCTGGAAACCGCGGGGGGCATCTGTGTGGGTAAGGTTCTGCAAAACCGTCACGCTCCGGACCCCCACAGCTTCGTGGGAGAGGGTAAGGCCCAGGAGATTCGGGAGCTGGCGGAGAATCACCAGGCGGGAATGGTAGTCTTTGACAACGACCTCTCGCCCAGCCAGATTCGAGCCCTGGAGGAGATCACCGGCGTCACCGTGCTGGATCGCTCCGCCCTGATTCTGGACATCTTCGCCCAGCGGGCCCAGACGGCGGAGGGCCGCCTGCAGGTGGAGCTGGCCCAGTACCGCTATCTGCTGCCGAAGCTTTCCGGCATGGGCAAGTCCATGTCCCGGCTGGGCGGCGGCATCGGCACCCGGGGCCCCGGCGAAACCAAACTGGAAACCGACCGCCGTCATATCCGTGCCCGGATCGACCGGCTGGAGGAAGAATTGGAGCAGGTGCGGAAGCTCCGGGCGGTGGAGCGCCGCCGCAGGCAAAAGAACGAGGTTCCGGTGGTGGCCCTGGTTGGCTATACCAACACCGGCAAATCCACCCTGCTGAACCGGCTGACCGGAGCTGGTATCCCCGCCAATGACCGGCTCTTCGACACTTTGGACACCACAACCCGGCAGCTGGAGGTTTCTGACCGGCTTACGGTTCTGATGTCGGACACCGTAGGCTTTATCGCCAAGCTGCCCCATCATCTGGTGGACGCCTTCCGGGCCACCCTGGAGGAATTGAGCTACGCCGACCTGCTGATCCACGTCATTGACGCCGCGGACCCGGATCGGGAGGAGCATATCCAGGTGGTGGAGCGCTTGATCGCCGATCTGGCGGACCCCGAGACTCCGGTGATCCGCTGCTACAACAAGGCGGACCTGGTGGAGCCCGAGGCGCTGCCCGTGGGCCCCGACAATGTTGCAATCTCCGCCAAAACCGGCAAGGGCATGGATCAGCTCTTTGCCGTTATGGAGCGGGAACTCTGCAAGAACCTGCGCCGGGCTGTTTTCCTGCTGCCCTATTCTCTGGGCGGCCAGGTGGAGACCCTCCACGACAAGGCCAGGGTCTTCCGGGTGGAGTACAAGGCCGAGGGCATCGAGATCGAGGCCGAGGTGGACCCCACCATTTACGGCAGACTGGCGCAGTACGAGATTGCCCCGTAGGTACAAGCGTCGCTGTCCCCACCGGGCTGGCAGGTAAGAAGGAAGAGGTAAGAAGTTAGAGAGGCAACAGTTTTGCCTTTGCCTCTGTAGCGGCGCACAGTGTGCCCCGCGGGATGCACCCGTGGTTTCTTGCCGGTATCCTACTGTAGCGCGGGCAGTAGCTTCTCGTCGCTGCCCGCCAAGGCCGATTGATAATCGGCATGACCGAATTGCAGCTCCGGCGATCTGCAAAACACCGATAATTGTCAATTGTCACCTGTCAATTTTCAACGCTCAATTCTCTATTCTAAAACGAACCCAGCGGGCCAATCACCCGCCAGTGAGGATAAATATGGAAGCTTATAAACTCCCCGCCCAGGATGCGGAGACGGAATTTGTGGAAAAAAAGTCCCGATTTATCGGCAGAATCTGGGTCACAGAGACCGAGGAGGAGGCCCTGGAGTACATCAAGGCCATGCGTCAGCAACATTGGGACGCCACCCACAACGTCTACGCTTACATCATTCACGGTGGCCCTACCCGCTATACCGACGACGGGGAGCCCCAGGGCACCGCGGGAATGCCTGTTTTGGAGGTCCTCCGAGGCAGCGGCGTGGAGAACGTCTGCTGCGTGGTGACCCGCTATTTCGGCGGCACCCTCTTGGGGACCGGCGGCCTGGTTCGGGCCTACGGCAAGGCGGCCAGGGATGCCCTTCGGGCCGCGGGGATTGCCCGGAAACAGGTCTGGAAGCTGCTGGATTTGATTCTGCCCTACAATTATTTTGAGCGCCTGCGGCAGGAGGTGGAGCGTTACGGGGGCATTGTCTCCGACACGGAATACAGCGCCGATATCTGTCTCCACATCCTCCTGCCCGCGGAGCAGGCCGAGGCCTTCTCTGCCCGGGTCACCGACCTCACCCGGGGCAGCGTGACGCCCCTGGAAACCGGCGAGGAGCTGCGGGCGGTTCCAATTGACATTTGATGATTACAAGATACAAAAATATCTTTATAAAGATACTGTTGACTTGACTTTATTGGAAAATTATGGTATAATTAGGATGTAAGCTGTGACGTGTTTTCCGTCATGGCAGCTTCCTGGCCGCGACAGCCGGGGCGTTCGTTCAGAACCGGGCATTGTCCCTCCCGCGACTGACTTCGGAGTCCGGGAAATTTAACAGTCCGATAGAACAAGGTACCCCTTTGTTCTGTCTTTGTTCAAAGCTTGTTCTATCAAAAATCCCTGGTAAAACCAGGGAAAACGGGCTTTGTTGAACAATAGAATAAGACCCCCAAAAAACACTTTCACAGCGTCAAATAAATGTTAGAAAAACGCTTGTTCTTAGTTCTTTGTTCTATGAGCCGTCAAACGAGCATGATTCAGTCTGTTTCTGTACAAGATAAAGGGTGATTCTTATGACTGTCAGAGAAGTCATCGAACAGCGGGAACGGGAAACCCTGGCCCCCTATGCCGCCCTGGCGTCGGAAAGCCGGGGCCGGGGCAGGGAAGAGCCGGAACGGGAGGATCGTACCTGCTTTCAGCGGGACGCGGACCGGATTCTTCACAGCCGGAGCTTCCGCAGGCTGATGCACAAGACCCAGGTGTTCCTCCAGCCCGAGGGAGACCACTACCGCACCCGCATGACCCATACCTTAGAGGTGGCCCGGATTGGCCGAACCATTGCCCGGGCCCTGAATTTAAACGAGGACCTGACCGAGGCCGCCGCCATGGGTCACGACCTGGGGCACACGCCCTTCGGCCATGCCGGGGAGCTGGCGCTCACTGAGGTGATGGGAACTGCGTTCCACCATAACGAGCAGTCTCTTCGCGTGGTGGACAAGCTGGAAAAGGCCGGTCAGGGGCTGAACCTGACCTACGAGGTCCGTCGGGGCATTCTATGCCACAGCGGCCCGGATATGGCCGAGACCCTGGAAGGGCAGATCGTCCGGCTCTCGGACCGGATCGCCTACATCAACCACGACATCGACGACGCCGTTCGCGCAGGTATCCTGAAAAATGAGGATATTCCCCGGAGTATTGCCGCTGTGTTGGGGGAAACCCATTCCCAGCGGATCAATACCCTGGTCTCCGACCTGGTGGGGACCTCCATGGGAAAGCCCATCATCGCCATGACTCCCTCCGTGGAGGCCGCCATGCTGGAGCTGCGGGAGTTCATGTTTGAGCGGGTCTACCGGAATCCGGTGGCCAAGGGCGAGGAGGTCAAGGCCCGGCGGATTATTCAGGAGCTCTACAAGTATTACATGGACCATCCCGATAAGCTCCCCGAGGACTTCCAGCCCCAGTTGGACCTGGAGGGTATGCCCCGGGTTGTCTGCGATTACGTAGCCGGCATGACGGACAAGTACGCTGTCTATAAGTTCGAGGAAATATTCGTCCCCACCGGCTGGGCGATTCGATAGTGCAGAATGCGTTTTCCATTCCGACAATGGAAGTAAGAAGTAAAAAGTAGAAAGCAGAAGTAAGAAGTGAAAAGTAAAAAGGCGGCTGTTCAGTCGCCTCGTAGGGCGGTCTGACCCCACGCCGCCGCACCCTCCGGTTTTGCGGGGGATTCTGCGTACCGCGGACGGCACTCTGCCGTCCCCATGGTTGGGTACGCAATTCTTAGCTCTTTCCGCTTACGTTTTACCTCGCAATTCTCACTTCTCAATTCCGAAGGAGGTGCTCCCGTGGCCTTTCCCGCGGCTTTTATTGACGAGCTGGTGGCCCGCAACCCCATTGACGAGGTGGTGGGCCAGTACGTCCAGCTCAAGCGCAGCGGCACGAACTATTTTGGCCTCTGCCCCTTCCACGGAGAGAAGACTGCCTCCTTCTCTGTGACGCCAAACAAACAGATGTACTATTGCTTCGGCTGCCACAAGGGCGGCGGGGTCATCAACTTTATCATGGAGGTGGAGGGCCTGTCCTATCCGGACGCTGTGCGCTTCCTGGCCAAACGGGTGAATCTGGATGTCCCCGAGGATGAGCGGTATCAGAGTCAGTACAAGGAGCAGGAGCGGCTCTGGAGGCTCTGCAAGGATGCCGCCAGGTTTTACCACGATATGCTGAAATCTGACGGGGGATCGGCCGCTCGGGCCTACCTGGTGAAGCGGGGTCTGGACTGGGCCACGGTGGTAAAATTCGGCATCGGCTTCGCTCCCGACGATTTCCACACTCTCCTGCCCGCCATGGAGCGGAAGGGCTACACCCGACAGGAGCTGATTGCCGCGAACCTGGCTGCCGTCTCCCAGAAGAACAGCCAGAATGTCTACGACCGCTTTCGAAACCGGATCATGTTCCCCCAGATCGACCTGCGGGGCAACGTCATCGGCTTTGCGGGCCGGGCTCTGGACAAGGACGCCAAGGCCAAGTATATCAATCCCACCGAAACCCTGATCTTCTCCAAACGGAAGTTTCTCTACGCCATGAATCTGGCCAAGAAGTCCAAACGGCCCTATATCATCCTCTGCGAGGGGCCCATGGATGCCATCGCCTGCCACCAGTTCGGCTTCGACTGCGCCGTGGCCTCCCAGGGCACCGCCCTGACGGAGGAGCAGGTGAACATCATCAGCAAGTACACCGACCGTGTGATTATGACCTACGACAACGACGCCGCCGGCCAGAACGCTACCCAGCGGGCCATTCAGATGTTTGGCCGGGCGGGGGTGCAGGTGAAGATTTTGCAGCTCCACGATGCCAAGGACGCCGATGAGTTTCTCCACAAGTTCGGAGCCGACCCCTTCGACGTGCTGATTCAGGGCTCCGAGAATCAGGCGGACTACCGGCTGCTTTCGCTGCAAAAGCAGTTTGACCTGAGCAAGGACGATCAGAGGGTGGAGTTTACCGCCAAGGCTGCCGAGCTGATTTCCACGTTCCCCAGCGCAGTGGAGCGGGAAATCTACGCCGACCGGGCCGCCCAGGCTGCGGGCATCTCCAAGGATGCGATGCTCTTGGAGGCCTCCAAGGCCTACAAGAAGCGATTGAACCGGGAAAAGCGGAAACAGGAGCGGGAGGACCTCTCTCCTGCTGCCGCCAGTCTTCCGGAGGATCGGCGTCTGCGGGCGGAATACGCCAATACCCGTTCTGCCCGGGCGGAGGAGGAGGTCTTCGGTCTTGCCCTGCTGGACCCCACGCTGACGGAGCTGTCCCCGGAGCTCACCGGCAGCCTCTTTTCCGTTCGCTTTCTCGGAAGAGCTTACGACTCTCTTCTGGCCCTGCACCGGCAGGGGCTGCGGGTCAGTCTTGCCGCTTTGCAGGATTTCACCCCCGAGGAGAGCGCACGCCTCAGCGCCGTCGCCCAGCGCTTTGACCGGGTCAGCGGCGAACGGGCCTTTACCGACTGCGTGGCTGTGATTCTCGAAGAGAGCGGGAAAAAATCGGCTTCCAATACCGACGCCGATCTGCTTACGGTTGCCAAGGAACTGTTAAAAAACAAAGGATACGGAGGGAATTAAGATGGAACAGAACGAATTACTCCAGCAGAGACTCAAAGCCCTGATTGAAACAGGGAAAAAAGAGGGCAAAGTCACCTCCAAGCAGCTCATGCAGACCCTGGATGACATTGACGCGGACGAAAGACAGATCGAGCAAATCTATGACGCCCTGGAAAAGGCCGGCATTGAGATCGACGTGTCCGACGTGGCGGAGATCATCGAGGCCGCGGACGATCTGCTTCCCACCGATTCCGAGATGATTGATTTGGATGAGGAAATCCCCACGGACCTGAATGCGACGGAGATGCTTGCGGAGGAAACCAATACCACTGATCCCGTCCGTATGTACCTGAAGGAAATCGGCAAAATCCCCCTGCTCTCCTCCGAGGAGGAAGTGGAATTGGCAAAGCGTATCTCCGAGGGAGACGAGGAGGCCAAGAAGCGCATGGTGGAGGCCAACCTCCGCCTGGTGGTCTCTGTTGCTAAGCACTATCTGGGCCGGGGGATGCAGCTTCTGGACCTGATCCAGGAGGGCAACATGGGCCTGTTGAAGGCTGTGGAGAAGTTTGACCATACCAAGGGCTACAAGTTCTCCACCTATGCCACCTGGTGGATTCGCCAGTCCATCACCCGGGCTGTGGCCGACCAGGCCAGGACCATCCGAATCCCCGTTCATATGGTGGAGACCATCAACCGGGTCTCCCGTTCCTCCCGGGCGCTGGTCCAGGAGCTGGGTCGGGAGCCTACCCTGGCGGAAATCAGTCAACACCTGGGCATCTCCGAGGAGAAAATCGCCGAGGTGATGAAAATTGCCCAGGACCCGGTTTCCCTGGAAACCCCCGTGGGCGAGGAGGACGACAGCCATTTGGGCGATTTTATCCCCGATACCGACGTGGCGGAACCCGCCGAATCCGCCTCTTTCAATATGCTGCGCCAGCAGCTTGCGGAGGTCATGCAGACCCTGAGCCCCAGAGAGTGCAAGGTCCTGCGGCTGCGCTTCGGCCTGGAGGATGGCCGGGCCCACACCCTGGAGGAAGTGGGCAAGGAGTTTGACGTTACCCGGGAGCGGGTCCGCCAGATCGAGGCCAAGGCCCTGCGGAAGCTGCGGCATCCCTCCCGGTCCCGGATTTTGAAGGACTTTCTCAGCTAAGTGTCAGACAGCAGGCAACAGGCAATAGGCAATAGGGAACAGGCAACAGGGATAGTCCCCGGGATGCTCGCCGGAGGGCCTTTCCGCAAAAAATTCTTGACAAATGGAAAAAAACCTGTATGATACATGATAGTGTGCGGGGCGGCAGTGCGCCTCCCACGGATCGGATTATCAGGAGGTTTGTTCCATGCTGGAAAAACTGATTCAATACCTTTCCACAGAGCTGGATGTGCCTGCCGAGGAGCTTGGCCGGGACACCACCTTTGAGAGCCTGCACCTGGATTCTCTGGACACCGTCGAAATGTTGATGGACCTGGAGTCCGAGCTGGGCGTGGATCTGGAGCTGGAGGAGAAGGTCTCCACCATCGGCGAGTTGGCCGACTTTATTGAGTCCAAGTTAGATTAATACTTGCAAATTTTCGCTTTTTTGTGTACAATAAAATACAGACTTGTCACAAGCGTACCGGCCTGTGACAAGGTCGCACTAGCCGGGGAGATAGCGGTGCCCTGTCACCTGCAATCCGCTACAGCAGGAGTGAATTCCTACACCCGGGCTTGTGTTGTGTCGCTGTCCGGATAAGCGGTGCCGAGGGATCGGTCTTACGCAACGGAACCCCGTGAACCATGTCAGGCGGGGAACCGAGCAGCATTAAGCGGCAAGTTCCGTGTGCCGTGAGTCAGCCGTTTCTGAGCTGGCTGTCCGGGAAACGGGGATAACGCAAGTTCAAATGTAGGTGTGCGAT
>JAGABH010000129.1 GCA_017614755.1 Oscillospiraceae bacterium | reverse complement strand
GGTGGATGCCCACGTCCAGAACCACGGCGCCGGACTTGATAAAGTCCGCCCCGATCATGCCCCGGCGGCCCAGAGCCGCCAGGAGGATGTCCCCTTCCCGGGCCACAGCGGCCAGGTCCGAGGTCTTGCTGTGGCAGACAGTGACCGTGGCGTTGGCCTCCAGCAGCAGCTTGGCGGCGGGCAGGCCAGCGGTCCTGGAGCGCCCCAGGACTACGGCCCGCTTCCCCTCCACGGGAATTTCATAGCGGCGCAGCAGCTCCATACAGGCCTCCGCTGTGCAGGGCACATAATAGGGCAGGTCGTGAAGGTTGGCGCAGTCCACATCCTTCTCCGGCTTCACCATCCCGGTCAGAGCGTCCTCATCGCAGCCCTCCGGGAACGGCCGGAGCAGCAGCAAGCCGGAGAGCAGGGGGTCTTCGTTGATCTGCCGGATCAGCGGTTCGATATCCGCCTGCCGGGTGTCCGCAGGGAGAATGTAGCGGCGCACAATGACCCCGGTGGCCTTTGCCGCCCGGAGCAAGCCGTTCTCATAGCTGATGGCAGCCGGGTCCTCCCCGACACGGATGGTTGCCAGCACGGGGAAGATGTATTCCAGATACAGGTTCTCCACCCGCTGCTTTAACTCCGCTTGGAGTTCACTTGCAACAGTTCTTCCATCCAGAATGGTGGGCATACGCTCCCGCCTTTCTTACTATTACTTCTTACTTCTTGCGTATCTATTCAGTCGCCTTTTCTCCGTAGTGGCCGCGCAGGTGCGCGGCCGCTACGGCCCTGCTGAACAGTTACCTTCTTACTTCTCACTTGCTCAGAACAGTCCCACGATTTTTCCGTCCGGCGTGACGTCAATCTTCTCCGCGGCGGGAACCTTGGGCAGGCCGGGCATGGTCATAATGGAGCCGGTCAGGGCTACCACGAAGCCGGCGCCGGCGCTGATTTTCACCTCACGGACTGTGATGGTGAAGTCATCCGGAGCGCCCAGGACCGTCTGGTCGTCGGTGAAGGAGTACTGGGTCTTGGCAATGCAGACAGGAAGATTGCCGTAGCCCATCTTCTCAAATTCCGCCAGCTGCTTCTCCACGGCGGCGGGGAAGCTGACGTGCTTGGCATGATAGATGCGGTGGCCGATGGTGCGAATCTTCTCCCGCAGGGGGAGGTCCAGCTCATAGCAGAAGCGGAAATCGTTGGGCTGATCGCACAGGCGCAAAACCTCCTGCGCCAGGGCCTCGCCGCCTTCGCCGCCCTTGGCCCAGACCTCGGAAAGGGCCACGTTGACCCCCAGCTCCCGGCACTTGGCCTCGATCATGGCCAGCTCCGCCTCGGTATCATTGGGGAAGCGGTTGATGGCCACCACACAGGGCAGGCCGTAAACCTCCTTGATGTTGCCCACGTGCCGCAGCAGATTGGGCAGGCCCTTTTCCAGAGCCTCCAGATTCTCAGTGTTCAGCTCGGTCTTGGGCACGCCGCCGTTGTATTTCAGAGCCCTGACCGTGGCCACGATGACCACCGCGTTGGGCTTTAGACCCGCCATGCGGCACTTGATGTCCAGGAACTTCTCCGCACCCAGGTCCGCGCCGAAGCCTGCCTCCGTGACGGTGTAGTCCGCCATGGACAGGGCCAGCTTGGTGGCGGCCACAGAGTTGCAGCCGTGGGCGATATTGGCAAAGGGGCCGCCGTGAACGAAGGCGGGATTGCCCTCCAGGGTCTGAACCAGGTTGGGCCGGATGGCGTCCTTCAGCAGGGCGGTCATGGCGCCCTGGGCCTTCAGGTCTCCGGCAGTGACGGGCTTGCCCTCATAGGTATAGGCCACCACGATTCGGCCCAGACGTTCCTTCAGGTCCGCCAGGTCGTTGGACAGGCAGAGAACCGCCATGATTTCGGAGGCCACGGTGATATCGAAGCCGTCCTCCCGGGGGGTGCCGTTGGCCTTGCCGCCCAGACCGTCCACCACGAAACGAAGCTGACGGTCGTTCATATCCACGCAGCGCTTCCAGGTGATGCGCCGGGGGTCAATGCCCAGGCTGTTTCCCTGCTGAATGTGGTTATCCAGCAGAGCCGCCAGCAAATTATTGGCCGCACCGATGGCATGGAAGTCGCCGGTAAAGTGCAGATTGATGTCCTCCATGGGGACCACCTGGGCATAGCCGCCGCCGGCAGCGCCGCCCTTGATGCCAAACACAGGACCCAGGGAGGGCTCCCGCAGGGCAACCATGGTCTTCTTGCCCAGACGGGTCAGGGCGTCCGCCAAACCGATGGTGGTGGTGGTCTTCCCCTCTCCGGCAGGGGTGGGGTTGATGGCCGTGACCAGGATCAGCTTGCCGGGCTTGCCCACGGGGGCGTCCGCCGGGCGGATGATCTTGGCCTTGTACTTGCCGTAGGGCTCCACCCAGGATTCCGGAATTCCCGCCTTGGCGGCAACCTCATAGATAGGCCGCATTTCACAGCTCTGCGCGATCTCAATGTCAGTTTTCATGGCGTCTTTTTCTCCTCATATTTCTTGCGAATTCTCGCAAAATGGATCATTTCAGGTTCCCGTTGCCCTCGTCGCCCACATAGTTCAGGCTGTCCCGCATCACGATCACCACGTCGGCGGGATAACTTTGCAGATACTCCGTCAGCGTCATTTCCGTATATTTGCGGAAGTCCAGGCTCCGGACCTCGTTGAAGCTGTACACACAGAGGGCTTCCACGGGATTTGTGAAGGAGTCCCCCACGATCAAAATGTTGGGCAGCTCCGGGCGATTGGTGCGAATCACCGTCTCCCCCATGTCGCCGCCCATGTAGGCGGCGTATCGGATAGGCTTCCCCTCCTCTGGAAGCTGGAGCAGGGGCGCATCAGTCCGCTGGCCGTCATCCCAGCGCTCAAAGGCCGGAAACACCGTGGTGTCAAAAATCAGCAGGGACTCCTGAATGGGAGACAGACCGCAGAGTCTGCTGAAGTAGGTCCCGTAGAAGGGACCAGAGGCGGGCTGGATATTCAGCGTCTGCTGATCCACAATGGGCAGCTCATAGCCCTGCTCCCGGCACCAAAGGCAGATGGCCTCGTAGCTTTTCCAGGCGCCCAGGAAGTTGTAGTGGTGGTCAACCCGGGAATAGTAGGGCTTGGGGCTGCCGCCCTCCGCGGTGAAGACGTCGTGGGAATAGAGGGTGGAAAAGCCCGCCTCCTCCAGTGCGGCCCGAAACGCGGCGGCGCAGTTTTCGTAGTAGTCCACATGGGTGTGGAGATAGGAGGGGTAGCCCTCCCGGAAGACCACGGACATCCCCTCGATGCCGTAGTAGAGGAATCGGCCGCCCCGGTCCTCCACCAGACGGCGGATGGGCTCCAGTCTGCCCACGGCAGCCCGGGCCAGACCGGCATAATCATCGCTGCCGAAGTCCTTTTCTCCCAGGTAGGGCAAAAGAGACTCCTGGGAAATCATAACCTCGTTCACCAAAACCTGCTTTTTGACGTTGAGCCGTAGCCAGAGATAGTTCCGCATCATATCGTCCCGCCAGGCGGCGTGATCGGAAAAGTAGCTGTCCCAGCCCCGGAAATAGCTGCCGTCCAGCAGACTTTCCAGGGAAAAGCTGGGATGGGAGGCCAGGTAACGGTTCTCGAAATCGGAAATCTTCTGCCGGCGATTCCGGAAGGTAACCAACAAAAACAGGGCGGTCAGGAGAACCAGACAAATAACAAAGCCGCGTTTTATATACTGCATCGTCCCACCTCCCTCAGAACCGAAAATAGATGAAGGCGTTGAAGCTGCTTCCGGTGAGGGCCAGCACGGAAAGCACCAGCACGGCCAGCAGCCAGAGACAGCGCAGCAGCTCCGCCCAAGGCTTGTCCTTTCCAAGCCGGAACAGCCGCAGGGGCAGGGGCGTACAGAGGGCAATGCCAAAAAGGAACTCCGGAATATTCTGCCGCAGAACCAGCAGGGCGTAGCCGAAATCTCCCCGGAAGCGGAAGAGACTGACAAAATAAGCGCCCAGCTGGGACAGACTCGTACAGTTGAAAATCACCCAGCCCAGCATAATCAGGGCAAGGGCGTAGAAATGGCGAAGGAAAACGGGCAGCTTTTCCAGGAGCTTGCCCAAAAAAAGCTTCTCCAGGATCAGCAGCACACAGAAATACAGTCCCCAGAACACAAAGTTCCAGGATGCGCCGTGCCACAGGCCGGTCAGGCCCCAGACCACAAACAGATTCAAAATCTGCCGGGGCAAGCCCTTGCGGTTCCCTCCCAGGGGGATGTACACATAGTCCCGGAACCAGGAGGACAGAGAGATATGCCACCTGCGCCAGAACTCCGTGATGCTCTTGGAAACGTAGGGATAGTTGAAGTTTTCCAGAAAGTGAAAGCCAAACATCCGGCCCATGCCGATGGCCATATCGGAGTAGGCCGAGAAGTCGAAATAAATTTGCAGACCGTAGAGGCAGGCCCCCAGCCAGGCAGTGGGCGTCGTCCGAACAGAACCGGCCATGGCGAAAATGGTCTCCGCCTCACCGCCGAAGACATTGGCCAGCAGGAGCTTTTTGCCCAGGCCCATGATGAAGCGCCGGAGGCCGGCGTAGATTTCGTCGAACGACTGGGTCCTGCCGGTGATCTCAGCGGAAATCGTCTCATAGCGAACCACCGGCCCCGCCACCAGCTGGGGAAAAAGGGAGACGTAGAGGGCCACATAGAGAGGATTGCGCTGGGCCTCCGTCTTGCCCCGGAAGACGTCAAAGACATAGCTCATGGACTGGAACGTAAAGAAGGAAATGCCGATGGGCATGATGATCTCCGGCACGGACAGGTTCAGGGAGAACAGACTGTTGGCCGTCCGCAGGAAGAGGCCCGTGTACTTAAAGTACACCAAGGCCCCCAGACAGACCAGCAGCTCCAGCCCCAGGCCCAGCCGCCGCAGCAGGCGGCGTTCCCCAGCCCGGGAGATGATCCGGGCGCTGAAATAGCTGACGGCGATCACGGCCAGCATCAGAAGCACGCCCTTGCTCTCTCCCCAGAAATAGAAGAACAGGGAAAAGGCCAGGAGCACCAGATTCCGGGCTGTGCGAAAGCGCTGGGGAATCAGAAAATAGCACAGACACACCGCCGGAAAGAAAACGATCAGAAAGGAAAAGCTGCTGAATACCATGGCAGAAACCGTCCGTTTCCATTGTGTTTTTGCGGAAGCAGAATGGGTGCGGGTCCGGGTCCGGGAGGAAGCCTCAGGACAGGAACTCCTCTTTGTGATTCAGGAAGACCCGAACCAGCTCCGGGTCGAAATGGCGGCCTGCCTCGGCGCGGATGATCTCCACGGCCTTGGCCCCGGGGTAGGGCTCCTTGTAGCAGCGCTCGGACATCAGCGCATCGAAGACATCCGCAATGGCCATAATGCGGGCGCAAAGCGGGATTTTCTCCCCCTTGCGGCCCTCGGGATAGCCGGAGCCGTCCCAGCGCTCGTGGTGGAACTTGGCAATGTCCTCGGCAAAGCAGACGGAATCCTCATCGGTAAGCCCGAACATAACCTTCCGGACAACCTTGCCGCCGTCGGCGGCGTGGCGCTTCATGGCCTCATATTCCTCCGGGGTCAGCTTGCCGGGCTTTTGGAGAATCCGGTCCGGCACCAGGATCTTGCCGATGTCGTGCAAAGGGGCCAGCATCGTCAGCAGGGAGATAAACCGGTCCGTGAGCTGGTCGGTATAGACCCCGTCCTCTCGGGCCCGCTCCGCCAGCAGCCTCACATAGCGGCCCGTGCGGGCGATGTGCTGGCCGGTCTCCAGGTCCCGGCTCTCGATGAGGTTTGCCATGCCGGAGACCATCTGGGTCTGCATATCGGTGATCCGCCGCTGCTTGAGCAGCAGATCCTCCTGGGAGTCCTGCTGGACCAGATCATTGTAGTAGATGTAGCAAAGGCTGGCGCTGATGGCAACGGCAAGGTAGGCGATGTTCACCCGAAATGCCGCCATGGGAACAATCCCCGCAATCAGGATCACCAGGACCATGGCAATGGTTCTGGTGTCCTTGCGGCGGAACCGCCGCCCCACCAAAAACATATTGCGGATCAGATACAGCATACTGGCGACATTGAAGCTCCCGTAAACCAGGAAGAACAGCGGGCCGCGGCTGTATCCGGCGTCGTCGAAACGGAAGGCCCAGCCAAAAATGGCCGCCACCGTCTCCGTCAGCAGACTGACGGCGAAAAAGGCCGCCACAAAGCGCCCCCGGTGGTGGATGCCCAGCGCACCGGAGAAGAGCACCCCCAGCAGGGGCACGACAGAAAACTGCAAAACGGTGAGAACCGTCAAAGGCAGTGCGCGGGAGGGCTGATAGGGCGTCTCCAGGGCGATATACTCCGCGGCGGCGCAGAACGCCACTGACAGAAAGGTTGCCAGATACCAGGTTTTCTGCCCCCGGGAGAAGCCGGAGTAGCCCACCACGTGCAGAATCATCGCCAGCATCAGCAGCTCCGTCAACAAGAAGACGCACGTAAAAAACGTCATGTCCATGCCTCCTGTTTCCTGTGTCCGGTTGCCTGTCTTCAATCCGCCGTTGTTTCCTTCTGTCCGCCTTCTGTCTTCTGTACTTTGTAATTTGGTGTCCTTACAAGCCGATGTGCTCCGCCAGCCAGCTCCGCAGCTGGGCGATGGGTACCCGCACCTGCTCCATGGTATCCCGGTCACGAATGGTGACGGCGTTGTCGGGCTCAATGCCCTTCTCGGGATCGCCCACCGTGTCAAAATCCACGGTGACGCAGTAGGGGGTGCCGATCTCGTCAGCCCGGCGGTAACGCTTGCCGATGGAACCGGTGTCGTCATAGTCCACCATAAAGTATTTGGACAGCTCATCCCGGAGCTCCATGGCCTTGTCCCCCAGCTTTTTGGACAGGGGCAGGATGGAGGCCTTGATGGGCGCGATGGAGGGCTTCAGATGCAGGACCACCCGGACGTCGTTCTTTTCCGCGTCCACCAGTTCTTCGTCGTAGGCCTGGCAGAGCAGGGCCAGAACCGTGCGATCCAGACCGTAGGTGCTCTCCACAATGTAGGGAACATAGCGTTCGTTGGTATAGGGGTCAAGGTAGTCCATCTTCTGCCCGGAGTACTCCTGGTGGCGGGTCAGGTCAAAGTCGGTACGGTCATGGGTACCGTTGATCTCGCCCCAGCCGATGGTCGGGAAGAGGAACTCGATGTCGCAGGCAGCCTTGGCGTAGTGGGCCAGCTTCTCATGGTCGTGGAAGCGGAGATTCTCCGCGGGCAGGCCCAGGTCCTCGTAGAACTGTCTGCCGTAGTTTTTGAAGTACTCATAGAGCTCCAGATCGTCGCCGGGCTTGCAGAAGGTCTGGAACTCCATCTGCTCAAACTCGATGGTGCGGAAAGTGAAGTTGCCCGGGGTGATCTCGTTGCGGAAGGCCTTGCCGATCTGACCAATCGAGAAGGGCAGCTTGGCCCGCATGGCACGCAGGACGTTGGGGTAGTTCACATACTCGCCCTGGGCGTTCTCCGGCCGAAGATAGATGACGCTCTTGGCGTCGTTGGTGACGCCCCGGTAGGTCTGGAACATCAGGTTGAACTCGCGAATGTCGGTGAAGTTGTGCTTGCCGCAGTTGGGGCAGGGAATGGAATGGGCCTTGATGTAGTCGAACATCTCCTCCTTGGTCATGCCGTCGGCATGGGCCTCGGGGTCGAACTCGTCGATCAGGTTGTCGGCCCGGAAGCGCATCTTGCACTCCTTGCAGTCCAGCAGGGGGTCGGAAAAGGAGCCCACGTGGCCGCTGGCCTCCCAAACCCGGGGGTTCATCAGAATATCGGCGTCCACCTCAAAGGAATTATGGCGTTCCTGGATAAAGCGCTTCCGCCAGGCGTCCTTGACATTGTTTTTCAGTCGGGTGCCCAGAGGGCCGTAGTCCCAGGTGTTGGCCAGGCCGCCGTAGATCTCGGAGCCGGCGAAGATAAAGCCCCGGTTCTTGCACAGGGCTACGATTTTGTCCATGGTTTTTTCGGTGTTATTCATGAGAGGATTTCCTTCCTGTCGGTATTTCGTCGGATCGGATTTATCACGATCTAAGCCTGCCCGCATTATACCCGATTTCCTAAAAAATTTCTACCCCTTTTTTCGTAATTTCACAAAAAAAGGGGTAGAAGTTTGGTGATATTGCCCGGAGGTGGAAGCACAAAGTCGTGAAGCCAACAAGCAGCGGTTGGAAAATCTGAAAAAAGCCTTGACTTTTTTCGTCTACGGTTGTAGTATAACATAAACTACATTCGTAGAGGAGTGCGTTCCATGTCAGACAAAAAATCAAGGCTGCCGGATGCGGAATTAGAGATCATGCAGGTACTATGGCGCTGTTCGAGCCCGGTGACCGGGGCGACGGTGGAGGCAGAGATGGGCAAGCTGCGCCCGCTGGCAAAGACCACCGTTCTGACGCTGCTGACCCGGCTGGTAAGCAAGGGCTTCGTAGCGGTGGAAAAGCAGGGCCGGCTCGGACTTTATACCCCTCTGGTGACCGAGGCGGACTACCAGGCGCGGCAGAGCAAGCGGTTTCTGGATCAACTCTTTGGCGGCTCCATCCCGGCTTTCGCCTCGGCCCTCACCGCCTCGGGCATCTCCCGGGAAGACCTGGAGGAACTGAAACAGCTTCTGGAGGACGGAAAGCTATGAGTGATTCTACTGTCCGTTTGCTTGTGGCCCTGCTGTGCGCCTGCCTTGCAATATGTGTGAGTTGGCGAACCCTGTGGAGCAAACGAATCTCCCATCCAACCATTACGAACACGATCCTGCTTTTCCCTGCTTACTATCTTTTTTACGTTTTCCTCAACGTAGGGTTCTATTGGTTGTGGCGCGGCGATTCGTTCGGAACCGCGGCGCTGCGGATCCTGCTGGTGATGGGGCTTGTGGGGCTGCCGCCGGTTCTCGCGCTGACCCTGCTCTTGTTGCTCTTGCTTCCCCCGCTGCGCAAGCAGGTGTCTGCCGAGGGCTGCGTTGTCTTGTGGAACCTGCCTTTTCTCGTTTTGTTTATTCTGCTGCTTCTCCCCACTTTTTGGTTCAGCATTTTTGCGGGGGAACCCCGGTTTGTAATCCGGATTCCGAAAGGCGTGGCGGTGATCCTGCTGTGGTTCTGGATCGGAGGCTTTTTAGCGGTGCTCGGCGGGAAAATCTGGTCCCATATCCGATTCCGCCGCCTGGTTCTGAGAGAGGCGAAGCCCGTAACGGATGCGGAGCACGCCCTGTTTCGACATGAATGGTGTCGGCTCGTGGAAAATAAAAAGGACAAAGAGAGAGACTTCCGCGTCCTGCGCAGTCCCGCGGTGACCTCGCCCCTAACGATAGGCATGTCAAATCTATGCCTGATACTGCCGGACAAACACTATTCGCAGGCGGATCTGATGCTGATTTTCCGCCATGAAAGCATCCATCTGCTTCGGCGTGACAATTTGTTGAAATTCTCTATCTCCTGTTTCTGCGCTGTGGGCTGGTTTATTCCCAGCCTTTGGCTGGGGATGCGGAAGGCCTCGGAGGATCTGGAGCTCTGCTGTGACAGGCTGGTCACTGACGGAATGGACGAGGAAGCGCGAAAGCACTATGCCGCTGTACTCCTGTCCGATGTAGGATCGGCCCCCGGCTTTACCACCTGTCTTTCCGCCTCGGCCTCCGGGCTGCGCTACCGAATCAACCGGGTGCTCCACCTTCAATCCCGGCGCAAGGGAGCCGTTGCCGCCACCGCCGCGGCGGCACTATTCACGGCGGCCGTTGTGGCCCTCTTGGGAACGGCAGCCCTCAGCCTGGATACCGGGACGGTGCAAACATTGTTTCTGGAGCAGGAGGCTAACTGGCACGTAGCCCCGGCCGGAACGTACGTTCATGCCTCCTATGACTCCTACACAAAACCAAGCAGCACGACCTACTATTGCGCTGAACCGGAGATAGTGGAGGCCTATGTGAGTCAGTTACGGCTGACGGAGCCGATGTGGTTCGATTTGCAGGGCGAGGACTTTCTTTCCTTTAAATATCACGCCATCCCGCTGCAAGCTGCGGACGGGAGAACGGCATGGCTGTACTTCAGAGAGCCCACCAAGGAGGGTTACGCAGCCTACTGTTACGTGTTGACGGAGGCAAACAGCGACAAAGAGATAGAAAAATACCGCGTCGTAGATGAAGTGGATTTTCAATGGTTGAGCAGACTTCTCTCTGCGGTGGAAAATGAATGACGAAGAGCTTCCGGGGAACTGTCCTCGGAAGCTCTTTTTCATCTCTTCGGAATCATCCTGCAGGGGGACGGGCGGGCTGAACTCGAAGAGTCACGGAGTATAGCCCGCGCTACCGTAGGGGGCGTACGGGCGGGGTGCGCGGACGGCTGAGAGCCGTCCCTACTCGGAGCGCAGGGCGGTGACGGGATCCTGCCGGGCCGCCTTGCGGGAGGGAATCAGGCCGCCCAGAAGGGTCAGGACAATGGACAGGGTCACAAGAATGGCGGCCGCCGTGGGCGGCAGGTAGGCCCGGATATTGACCTCCCCTGCCACAGAGGCAATGATCTTATTGGCGGGAATCAGCATCAGGTAGGTGATCCCCACGCCCAAAAGCCCGGCCATGGCGCCGATGATAAAGGTCTCGGCGTTGAAGACCTCGGAGATGTTCCGTTTGGATGCGCCGATGGCCCGGAGAATACCGATCTCCTTCCGGCGCTCCAGCACGGAGATATAGGTGATCACGCCGATCATCACCGAGCTCACCACCAGGGAAACCGCCACAAAGGCGATCAGCACCGCGGAAATGGCGTCCACAATGTCTGTCACGGAGCTCATCAGGGTATCCACAATGTCGGTGTAGGTGATGACCTTGTCGGAATCCACCTGCTCCATGCGGGCGTTGTACTCCGCCAGGATGTCCTTGATCCGGCCCTTGCCGGCAAAGTCCCTGGGGTAGATGGTGATGGAGGCGGGGTTTTCGTCCAGGGCGTAGCCCAGCTTGCGAAGGTTGCCGGAATAGGTGTTGGTCTGCTTCGACATCAGCGCCGTCATCAGGTCCCGGAGCTCCGCGGCGTCCATGTTCATGGAGAAGGCCTCTGCCAGGGCCTCGGGGTCGATCTGGAAGGCGTCCTGCAAATTGGCGGCAAACTGCTCCGTCAGGCCGGAGAGATTGGAGGCAATGGCCTCGGTGAGCTGATCAGTCAGACCCGCCATGGCGGATTCCATGGCCTTTCCGACGGCGTTGCCCATGGAGGCGGAATACCGGGAAATGAGGGACGCCGCCCGGGATTCCAGGCCGGAGGTATCCAGAGCCTTGGCGACGGCGTCGCCCAGGAGGGCGCTGGCAGCCTCGGAGGACAGGTAATTGCCAAAGGACTGGCCCAGGGACTCGAAGCCCGGCACGCCGTTTTCCGCGGCGTAGGCCTCGTAGCCCTCGTAGACGGCCTCAGTCAGAGCCTGAATCTGCTGGGACGAGAGGGTAAAATCCATGGCCCGGTCCAAGAGCTGGCCCGAGGCGGCCTCCAGGGCCGCTCTGGCCTCCTCCGTCTGCAAATAGTCGGAGAGGAACGCCAGCGGCAGGGCGGTGCCCTCCGGGTCCTGCTGGGCGGCGTACTCCTCATAGCCCGCCAGGACAGAAACCAGCATAAGCTCCAGCTCCTCGGGGCTGACGGCAACGGCCCCGTTTTCGGCCAGGGCCGCCTGAATCCCCTCCTCCAGAATCTGTCTGGCAGCTTCAGAGCCCAGATAGTCCCGCAGGGCCGGGGCAAGGCGGTCCGGGTCGGTAGCCGGGTCTTGCCGGGCCACCTCAAGCCAGCCGGAAAGCAGCTGCGTGAACAGGTCCCGCAGGTCCTCCGCATCGATTTGCAGCTTGACGCCGGACATCAGGTAGGAAATGTCGCTCTGGGACAGTCGGGGCATGGCGGCGGAGAAGGCGTTGGGGTCCACGGCGCCGGACAGGTCCAGGCCGGAAAAATCCAGCCCGGAGAGGTCGAAGGCGGACAGGTCCAGGTCGCCGTCCTCCCCCAGCTCAAACTGGAAGGCTCTGGAAATGGCCTCTTCGTCCACGGAGAAGAGGGCGGAGAGGTCCATATCCCGTTCCCGCTCCGTCTCCCCGAAGGGCAGGCCGGTGAAGACGTCCACGGAGCGGTCTGCCAGCTGCTGCCTGGTCACGTCGCTGTCCGCGGAGAGGGCCCGCAAATGATTTGCCAGGGAAGCCGGGTAGACGATCCCGTAGTTCAGGGTGGGGTTGCTCATATCCTCGCCGGGCTTGACAACGCCCACGATGGTCAAATCGCCCGCCGTTTCCACGGCATTTCGCAGCCAGTCCTCGTCAGAGGAACGGTCCGCCCAAACCTTGTATTCGGCGTCATAGGTATAAAGCGAGGAGGCGGGAAGCACCTTGAAGGTGATGCCCAGCAGGTCCGAATACCGCAGCCGAAGGGGCGGGCCGTCCGAGTTCACCGCTTCGCCCTGGGAGAAGCTGCGGACCATCTCCTCCAGCTCCGCCGGGTCCTTGAGCCCCATGGCGTAGAGAGTCAGGTCGGGAATATAGCCTCCCTTGGTCAGCACTACAACGCACTCGTCCCAGTCCTCCGGCCAATGGCCCGCCACCACGTCATACTGCCCCTCGTAGATGGCGGGGTCAGAGGGCATGACCCGGAAGGAGTCGGTGGAGGTCAACTGGGAGAGCATGGAGCTCATCCCCTCGGCAGAGGAAAAGCCCATGGCGGCGAAGGTAGAATCCGGATTCACCTGACGAACCCGGTTTTCGTCCACGGAAAAGATTCGGGGCGTGATGTTGTAATCGTAGGTAATGGCCTGAACGTGGTCGTAAATATCCGTCTCGCCGGATTCCAGGTAGGCCCGGAGAGAAGTCAGGTCGTTGACGCTGACCCGGGAGAAGAGGCTGGTCACCGTCTTCCATTCCCGGACCTCCGCCTCCTCGTCGTCCTCCCCGTCCATATCCCCGCCCCGGTTCCGGTTCATCAGGACGCCCAGATCAAAGCTGGTATCCGTGATTTGCAGGGGATAGCTTTTCAGGGTGTCCTCCTCTACGGACTGGATATAGCGGTCCACGCCGTTGGACATGGACAGGATCATGGCGATGCCGATGATGCCGATGGAACCGGCAAAGGCCACCAGCAGGGTTCGGACCTTCTTGGTCCAGAGGTTGTTGAAGCTCAGAGTCAGAGCCGTCAGCACCGACATGGAGGCCTTGCCCAGATTCCGGTGGACCGGGGGCTCCTCCGACTCCGGGTCATAGGGATAGGTGTCGCTGGTGATCTGCCCGTCCTTCAGCCGGACTACCCGGGTCGCATATTGGTCCGCCAGCTCCGGGTTGTGGGTGACCATAACCACCAGACGGTCCTTGGCCACCTCCTTCAGCAGCTCCATCACCTGCACGGAGGTCTCGCTGTCCAGGGCGCCGGTGGGCTCGTCGGCCAGGAGTATATCCGGATCGTTCACCAGGGCCCGGGCGATGGCCACCCGCTGCATCTGGCCGCCGGAGAGCTGGGCGGGCTTTTTGTGGATGTGGGCGGAAAGCCCCACCTTCCGCAGGGCGTCCTTGGCCCGACGGGTACGCTCCCGGCGGGAGACGCCGGAGATGGTCAGGGCCAGCTCCACGTTGGCCAGGATGGTCTGGTGGGGAATCAGGTTATAGCTCTGGAACACAAAGCCCACCGTATGATTCCGGTAGGAATCCCAGTCCCGGGCAGAGTATTTCCGGGTGGAAACCCCGTTGATGATGAGCTCTCCGTCATCATAGCGGTCCAGGCCGCCGATGACATTGAGCAGCGTGGTCTTGCCCGAGCCGCTGGGCCCGAGAATGGCCACGAATTCATTATCCCGCAGGCTCAGGCTCACCCCGTCCAGGGCTCGCTGAACCAGCGCACCGGTTTTATATACCTTTTTGACGTTTTTAATTTGCAGCATGGGGGCTCGCCTCCCATCAGTTTTTTATGGTTTTCCTTTTATTATACACGTAAAATGCCCCTGCGAAAAGGCAGAGACATTTTATTTTAAAAAAATTTCACATTTCCCCGTTCCGGTAAGAAAAAACCGGAAAAGTCTTCTTGACTTCCCGGCCTGTTTGTGCTATAATGGAGCTCCAATATGCGAACTTGTACCCATCCGCAACCTTCACCCCTACGTTTGCAGTATACCATAACGCGGTAAAAAATGCAAGCGGGTCTGTTGAAAAAAGATAAACCCACCCGGGTGTATCGTTCCAAGGCCCGGACCCCGGCGCACCGGTGTGCGCCCTACCGACTCTGTAATTTGAACTTTGAACTTATATACGAAAGGCAGTGATGAACCCACATGGCATTGGTGAAAGACAAGTACTTCGGCAAGACTCTCCGCAAGAGCTATGCCAAGTACGAGGAAATTCTGGAGATGCCCAATCTGCTGAAGATCCAGAAGGATTCCTACAACTGGTTCCTGGAAGAAGGCCTCCACGAGGTCTTCCGGGACACGGACGCCATCACCGACTACACCGGCAACCTGGAGCTCACCTTCCTGGACTACTCCATGAACGACAAGCCCAAGTACACCGTGGAGGAATGCAAGGAACGGGATGCCACCTACGCCCGGCCCATCAAGGTCAAGGTCCGTCTGCGCAACAAGGAGACCGGCGAGATCAAGGAGCAGGAAATCTTTATGGGCGATTTCCCCCTGATGACCAACGGCGGCACCTTCGTCATCAACGGTGCGGAGCGCGTCATCGTCTCTCAGATCGTCCGCAGCCCCGGTATGTACTATGCCGACGAGGTGGACAAGGCCGATCAGCACTCCTACACCGCCCAGATCATCCCCTATCGCGGCGCCTGGCTGGAGTATGAGACCGACGTGCAGAACGTCTTTTACGTCCGGATCGACAAGAACCGCAAGCTGCCCATCACCTGCCTGATTCGCGCCCTGGGCGTCAACACCGACGCCGAAATCGTAGAGCGCTTCGGCGACGATCCCCGGATCACCGCCACCCTGGAGAAGGACACCTGCCACAGTCCCGAGGAGAGCCTGCTGGAAATCTACCGCAGACTGCGCCCCGGCGAGCCCCCCACAGTGGACAACGCCCGCTCCTATCTGGAAGCTCTGTTCTTTGACGACCGCCGCTATGACGTGTCCAAGGTGGGCCGCTACAAGTTCAACAAGAAGATGGATATGTGGTGGCGTCTGGCCGGCAACGAGCTGGCCCAGCCCATCGCCGACCCCCTGACCGGCGAGATCATTGCCGAGCCCGGCAAGGTCCTCACCCGGGAAGAGGCCAAGGCCATTTCCGCCCGGGGCGTCAACGAGGCCGTCCTGCTGGTGGGCGACAAGGAGCTCAAGGTTTTCTCCAACAACATGGCCGATATGTCCCAGTTCGTGGACTTCGACCCCAAGCAGTTCGGCATCAAGGAGAAGATCGACTTCCCCACCCTGAAAACCCTGCTGGAGCAGGCCAAGGCCGAGAACTGGACCACCGAGGATTGGGGCTATGCCATTGAGGATAACGCCGACAAGCTGATGCCCAAGCACATCACCCCCCACGACCTCCTGGCCTCCATCAACTACCTGATCTGCGTGGCCAACGGCGTGGGCACCACCGACGACATCGACCATCTGGGCAACCGCCGTCTGCGCTGCGTGGGCGAGCTGCTGCAGAACCAGTTCCGCGTGGGCTTCACCCGTCTCGAGCGCGTGATCCGCGAGCGCATGACGGTCCAGGATCTGGAGACCGTCACCCCCCAGAGCCTCATCAACATCC
>JAGABH010000128.1 GCA_017614755.1 Oscillospiraceae bacterium | reverse complement strand
GCCGGCACGTATAAGAAATGGTGCCAGGAAAACGGCAAGCAATACTTCTCGGTGGCTTCGGGCGGCGGCACGGGCCGCACCCTGCACCCCGACAACATGGCCGCCGGCCCTTCCAGTTACGGCATGACCGACACCATGGGCCGGATGCACTCCGACGCCCAGTTTGCCGGCTCCTCTTCCGTCCCCGCCCACGTGGAAATGATGGGCTTCCTGGGCGCCGGCAACAACCCCATGGTGGGCATGACCGTGGCCGTGGCCGTGGCTGTCCAGCAGGCGATGAGCAAGTAGGCAATCGGAGAACGGACGCCCAAGTCCGCAGCGCGGACTATACTCCGTGACTCTTCGAGTTCAGCCCGCCCGTTCCCCGTCCGCACCAAACCTCCCCTGTCAAGGGGAGGGGGACCGGCGTGG
The DNA here is from genome assembly GCA_017614755.1 of Oscillospiraceae bacterium. Lineage (GTDB taxonomy): Bacteria > Bacillota > Clostridia > Oscillospirales > Oscillospiraceae > JAFRPC01. The sequence continues at coordinate 2,233 of JAGABH010000128.1, read as the reverse complement.
CCGGTGGAGGGGTATGCTCTCCCGCCTGCACCGAACCCCCGAAAAACCTCCCCTGTCAAGGGGAGGGGGACCGGCGTGGCCGGTGGCGGGGTATGCCCCCCCGCACTCCCATGAACAACGCAAAGCGAAGGCCCTTCCCGCAAAGGAAGGGCCTTCGTTTTATTTCATGTGTATCTTATCCGTGTGATATATTTCCAAGAATATCTTGACACATCCACAAAAATATGGTATAATATAGTCGTTCCAAGATACCACCGTTCCCTGCCCACGCCGCACAAAGACGCTTGTTACGCATGTACGCATGATTTCATATTGTTTTCTCCCACGCACAGAGGCAATGGGCAGGCAGGCAATCGGAGCGCGCAGGCAATCGGCAATCGGAGAACGAAGGCGGTAGGCAATCGGAGCGCGCAGGGGCGCACAGTGTGCGCCCGCGCAACGCCTGCACCGTCCCCAAACCTCCCCTGTCAAGGGGAGGGGGACCGGCCACAAGGCCGGTGGAGGGGTATGCTCTCCCGCCTGCACCGAACCCCGAACAACAAGGAGGATGACCGATGAAAACCATATTTCAAGCCGTGAAGGAGGCAGTGCCCCTGCCGGAGGCTGCCCGCTGCTGCGGGCTGGAGGCCAATCCCGGCGGCATGACCCGCTGCCCCTTCCACGAGGATCACACCCCCAGTCTGCGCCTCTACCCGGATCACTACTACTGCTTCGGCTGCCACGCCCACGGGGACGTGATCGATCTCTATGCCCGGCTGGGCCGCCTGCGGCCCATCGAGGCCGCCCGTGTCCTGGCAAAGCTATTCCACGTGGAGGACCCCGCCGTCCATCTTTCTGCCCCCAAACAGTATCTTGAAAAGAATAAATCAAAGGAGGAATGCCAATGAACACAACAGAAACCCCTTCGGCAAAGCCGGAATGGCTGCGGGGAAAGCAGCTGGACGAGGTGGCCTTTTGCACGGAATTCGTCCGGGAGCAGCCCCTGGTCTGCTTCCAGGACAACTTCTACACCATGGATGGCCTGGTGCCGGACGAGCGGAAAATCGAGCGCCTGATCTACGAGAAGCTCCGGCCCTGGGTGAGCTCCGGCGGCGTGGCCGCCCAGGTGGACCGGCTGCTGGCCCTGCTGCGGAAGGAGTGCTGGACGGAGGAGCTGCCCAGCTTCCAGGATCGAATTATGATCAACGGGGGAACCCTCTGGCTGGACGGCAGCTTCACCGAGGACAAGTGCTTCTGCCGCAACCGGCTGCCGGTCTGGTATGAGCCCGGCGGCCCGGAGCCCCGGCGCTGGCTGCGCTTTCTCGGCGATTTGCTCTGGGAGGAGGATATCCCCATCCTCCAGGAATACCTGGGCTACTGTCTGCTGCCCACAACCAGGGCCCAGAAAATGCTCATGCTGGTGGGCAGGGGCGGCGAGGGGAAATCCCGGATCGGGGCGGTGGTCCGCTCGGTCTTCGGCAGCAGCATGGTTCAAAACAGCCTGTCCAAGGTGGAGACCAACCGCTTCGCCCGGGCGGATCTGGAGGGCGCCCTGGTGATGGTAGACGACGATATGCAGATGGAGGCCCTGCCCCAGACCAACTATATCAAGGCAATCGTCACCGCCGAGCTTCCCATGGACCTGGAGAAAAAGAGCAGGCAGAGCTATCAGGGCCAGCTCTACGTCCGCTTTCTGGGCTTCGGCAACGGCTCCCTCAAGGCTCTCTACGACCGCTCCGAGGGCTTCTTCCGGCGGCAGATCATCCTGAACGTGAAGCCCAAGGAGCCCGGGCGCGTGGACGATCCCCAGCTCAGCGACAAGCTGATCCAGGAGCGGGACGCGATCTTTCTCTGGATGTTCCGGGGGCTCCAGCGTCTGATCGGCAACAACTACCGCTTCACGGAGAGCAAGCGGTCCCGGGAGGCGCTGAAAAACGCCTACCGGGACGCCAACAACGTGGAGGAATTTCTCCGCTCCAAGGGCTATATCAGCTTCTTTGCCGAGGCGGAGTGCCCCGCCAAGGAGCTCTACCGGGCCTATCGGCTCTGGTGCGAGGACAACACCAGCTATCCGCTGGCGGCCAAGAGCTTTTCCGGCTGGCTCATCGAGCACCAGGAGCGCTTCGGCCTGCACTACACCAACACCGTCTGTCTGCCCGGCGGCCGGCGGGTCCGGGGCTTCGTGGGGGTAGAGCCTCTGCTGCCGGGTTGATCCCGACGACGGAGCACAGACGCGGGGCAAACGAAAGAGGCG
>JAGABH010000011.1 GCA_017614755.1 Oscillospiraceae bacterium | reverse complement strand
GCGGTCATGTAGTTTTCCACATTGTGCAGCCCCGGCAGCAGGATGTCCTCCCGGTCCAGGAAGGCCTCCCCGTCCCGCCAGATCACGCCGTCGTGGAAGCAGTAGCCGTGGTCGGGCACGGACTGCCGGGAAAACCAGCAGACCTCCCGCCCGCTCTCCCGCCCCCAGGCGGCGGTGTAGGCGTTGTCCAGATTCAGCACCAGCCGCGCCCCGGGCTTCTGGTGGAGGTAGATGTTCTGCTTGGCCGACGCGTAGTCTTCAAAGCTGGGGTGTACGTCCAGGTGGTTGGGGGCCAGGTTGGTCACCACCGCCACATCCGGGGCGCAGTGCATCCCGTGGAGCTGGAAGCTGCTGAGCTCCAGCACCGCGAAGTCCTCCGGACGGAAGTCGGGCAGCTCGCACAGCAGCGGCTTGCCGATGTTGCCGCCCAGATGGACCCGGAAGCCCTCCGCCTCCAGCAGCTTGGCGATCAGGGTGGAAGTCGTGGTCTTGCCGTCCGAGCCGGTGACGGCCACGGTGCGGCAGGGGCAGAGGGAGAAGAAGACCTCCATCTCGCTGGTGACCAGGGTGTGCGCCCCCAGGCCCGGGCGCAGTTTGTCCGGGTGCAGGCCCGGCGTGCGGAACAGCAGGTCGTAGTCCAGGGATTTCAGATAGTCCTCCCCCAGCACCCAGCGGACGCCCAGGGCGGACAGCTCCGTATAGGCTTCCGGCTGTGTCCGGTCGTGGGCGGTCACGTCGATGCCCTGCTCCGCCAGCAGCCGCAGCAGCGGCAGATTGCTGACCCCGACGCCCACCACGGCCACGCGCTTGCCCCGCAGGCTCTCGATGTATTCCGATAAGGTCAAAAGAAACGTCCCCTTTTTGTTTGGTTTGTGTCGTTCTATTATAATCGCTCCCCGGCACGAACACAACATTTTTTGTTGCGCAGAAAAGGCACCGTCCGAAACCACTGAAAAAGTCTGCACAAACCAGTCAAAGCATGGTATAATGGAAGCATCCAGAGAACAAAGAGGGTGCCGGAGATGCTCAGAACGGGAAACCAGGGACATCAACTTAGTTTATACAGCACGCTGTACGATAAGATACCGGAGGATCATATCCTAAAGCGTATCAATCGTGCAGTGGATTTCAGCTTTATCAATGACCTTTTGAAAGACAGTTACTGCAAGGACTTTGGTCGTCCGGCAAAAGAACCGGAAATGATGATGAAGCTGAATCTGTTGGAGTATCTATACGGGTACTCAGATGTGAAAGTGATAGAAGAATCCACATATAATCTTGCGTATTTATGGTTTCTCGGCCTGAATCCGGAAGACAAGCTGCCAGATCCAAGTCTGCTGGCAAAATTCAGGACGCAGCGGATGAAAGACGTTACGCTGGATGAAGTGATGTCAGAAATTGTACGCCAGTGTGTGGAAAAGGGTCTGATACAGGGAAAGATGCTGACGGTAGACGCGACCCACATCGAGGCCAATTGCAAAAAGCAGGTGCCGGAACGGGTCATGAAGCATCTGGCGAAGAGGATTTTCAAGGGACTTGAAGCGGATAACGGAGAGATTCCTCCCGAAATCGACACCAGGATACCGGATTACAAGCAAATTGAAGATCATGAACAATCGAAACAGGCGATGAAGGACTATCTGGTGTCCGTGATGGAGGCAGCGGAACAGCACGCGGGAGAAGAGACGGCGGCTGCGATCGAAGAAAGCCGGGACGTTCTGGCGGATGAGAAGTTTATGCTGCAAAAAGGACTTCGCTCCCTGGCGGATCAGGATGCCCGCGTGGGAAGCAAGTCAAAAACAGATCGGTTTTTCGGGTACAAAGCAGAGTTTACCATGACGGCGGATGAGAGAATCATCACGGCAATGGATGTACACAGCGGAGAATATGTAGATGGGAAGGAGTTTGCTCCGCTGTTGTCCAGAACATTGGAGGCAGGGGTACCGGTTGCAGCGTGCAGCGGGGACAAGGCATATTTTCGGGAAGATATTCTGACAGAACTGGACCGCCGAAACATTGAGGATTATATCCCGGTCAGCGGCAGCGCCTACAAAATTGACGAAGATTTGTTTTCTTACAACAAGGACAGCGACCAATGGTTTTGCGTAATGGGGAATCACACGGTAAGCTGTAAACCGACAAGCCGGGTCAAAAATGGCAAAGAACATAAGTATCTCAACTATGTGTTTTCCAAACAGCAGTGCGTCAACTGTCCGCACCGGGAGCAATGCATGGGAAAGAGCAAAGGAAAAGCCAGAAAGCTCTCGGTTTCCACATCGACGCCGCTCTTTTACGAAAAGAGCCAGAGGCAAAAAAGCGCGGAGTTTCAAGAACAGTATCGAAGACGTGCAGCGCACGAATGGAAGAACGGGGAGATGAAACGCTTCCACGGAATGGCCCGGGCCAAAGGTTGGGGCTTGCGGAGCGTTGTCTTTCAAGCGAAATTGACAGCCATTGCAGTGAATCTAAAGAGGATTGCTGCCCTGGTAGCGCAGCTATTTTTTGTATTTCCCGGTTTCTCTGCGAAAATTGGAAACTTTGCCGCCGTCATGTGCTTCAGAGGATGCGTTTCCGCGCTCTGAAGCACTTTTTTCAGCGGTTTCGAACCGTCCCCTGTGTTTGCTGATTCGCCCGGAAAATGTGTGTTTTTCCGTTTACATTCGCTGGGATTTTGTGTATACTGGCAGCGAGAAAGCGGGCGGAGGTGTTGGAAGATGTATCTGAAACGGAAAGTGGACGCATTTCTGGCGGAATGGAAGGCCGATCCCGAGCGGAAACCGCTGATCATCAAAGGGAGCCGACAGATCGGCAAGACGGAATCCGTTTTGCATTTTGCGTCGGCCAATTATGAGAGCATCATCGAGATCAATTTTGTCCGGGACGAGAAGTACAAGGGCATTCTCGCGGACGGATATGACGCTTCGAGCATCGTCAAAAACATCTCTCTGCTCGACCCTTCCCGGAAGTTCCTGCCGGGAAAGACTCTGCTTTTCTTCGACGAGATCACGGAGTTTCCCGAACTTGCCACGGCGCTGAAATTCTTCTGCATCGACGGGCGCTTTGACGTGATCTGCAGCGGCTCCATGCTCGGCGTGAACTACAGGAAGATCGAAAGCAACAGCGTGGGCTACAAAAAAGACTACGAAATGTTCTCGATGGACTTTGAAGAATTCCTCTGGGCCAAGGGCTACGGGGAGGACGCCGTGGACTCCGTGCTCGCCCACATGGCGGAAGGCAGACCCTTCAGCCCGCTGGAGATGCAGGTCTATCACGGGCTGTTTCTGGATTACAACATCCTCGGCGGGATGCCGGCGGTGGTCCGGGAGTATATCCGGAAGGGCACCTTTGAAGGCTCGCTGGACACCCAGCGGCAGCTCATCGCGGACTACAAAGAGGATATCCGCAAATATGCCTCCGGCGTGGATCAGACGCGGGTCCTCAACGTGTTCCAGCGGGTCGCGCCGCAGCTCGCCAGGGAAAACAAGAAGTTTCAGATCTCCAAGGTGGCCTCCGGCGCGCGCTTCCGGGACTATCGGGGCTGCGCGGAGTGGCTGGCGGACGCCGGGATGGTCAACATCTGCTACTGCATGGAGTTCCCCGAACTGCCCCTGGGCGGCAACTATGACCCGGACACCTTCAAGCTCTATTTTGCCGATACGGGGCTCCTGGTCTCCATGCTGGACGAGGAATCGCAGGAGGACCTGCGGGCCAATCGGAATCTCGGCGTTTACAAGGGCGCGCTGTATGAAAACATGGTCGGAGAAGCGCTGGTCAAGCAGGGCTACCGGCTCTATTACTACAGACGGGAGGATTCCTCTCTGGAGACGGACTTCTTCATCCGCTCCGCCGCGTCCCTGGTCCCGATCGAGGTCAAGGCGAAGGACGGGCGGGCCAAATCCATGAAGACCCTGATCGCCTCTCACCACTACCCGGATATCCGCTACGGCATCAAGCTCTCCCGGAACAACATCGGGCATGAGGACCGGGTCTATACCTTCCCATACTTCTGCGCGTTCCTGCTGAAACGCTTTATGAAGAAGTTCCGCCCGGAGGAGGAACAGGAGACCTGACGGGAACAAAACGCAGGGTCGCTCCGTCTGTAACCGTGGGAGGTGATTTCGATGAAAAAAACCGCGTTCCTGCTGCTGGCGCTGACGGTGCTGCTCTCCGCCGCGGGCTGCGGTCAGGCGCAGCCGACCGAGGAGGAAGGCAAATGGGACCTGATCCCGATGGTGCGGGTGGACGGCGTGCTGTAT
>JAGABH010000127.1 GCA_017614755.1 Oscillospiraceae bacterium | reverse complement strand
CTTTACAGGGCTTATAATTCAAAATCGGTGATAATGGAATCGTCATGAATGACCCATTCCTGGACGTTTTCGGCGTTGTAGGTGTCTTTGCCGGTCCGCATGACGACACGCTTGATGCCGGAATTGATGATAACCCGGCGGCACATGGAACAGGGCTCCACACTGGGCAGATATTCGCCGGTCTTGGCGTCACGACCCGCCAGAAAGAGCGTCCCGCCGATGCACTCGCTTCGGGAGGCGGAAATGATAGCATTCATCTCGGCATGGACACTGCGGCAGAGCTCATAGCGCTGACCGTGGGGAATGTTCAGCTTATCCCGCAGACAGTAGCCTAAGTCGATGCAGTTGTCCCGGCCCCGGGGTGCGCCATTATAGCCAGTAGATACAATCTCGTCGTTGCGGACGATGATCGCACCGTAGTGGGAGCGGCCGCAGGTGGAACGCTCCATCACCGTTTCGGCGATATCCAGATAATAGTTTTCCTTATCTATCCTTCCCATCGACTGAAGCTCCTTACAGAAGAATTTACGTAATTATATCACATGAATTCTCAGACTGCAAGCCTTTTCCACAAAATATACGGGTATTTCAGCGAAAAAAACCATATATTTTGTGTTTTTTCCTCCACTTTAGGTTAAAACAACAGGGGCAAGTCCCGGGAAAGGTATTGCCCGCCATTGTCCTCCAGAACCTTTCCTTCCTCCACAGACAATCTTCCGCGGAGATAAACACGGCGGATAGAACCGGAGATTTGGAAGCCCTCATAAGGATTATAGTCTACATTGGTCACAAGATCCTTTGCGTGAATCGTGTGTTTTCCTCTGGGATCATAGAGAATCAAATCAGCATCAAAGCCCTCCTGAATTGCTCCTTTTCTTCCCCAAAGGCCGTAGAGCTTGGCATTGTTTGCAGACAAAAGCTCCGCCAGCTTCTCTTTGGTAATCCGCCCGGCTGCTACGCCAAAGCTGTACATCAGTTCAAACCGGGTCTCCACACCGGGAACGCCGCCGGGAATTTTGGTAAAGTCTCCCCTGCCCATTTCCTTTTGGGAAAGTTTGAAAGAACAATGGTCGGTATTGACGGTCTGAATCTCTCCATTCGCGAGGGCCTTCCATAAACGCGCCTGATCCGCAGGCTTCCGCAGCGGCGGGGCGCATACATAGCGAGCGCCTGCAAAGTCCGGCAAGCTGTAGCTGCTGTCATCCAGCAGCAGATACTGGGGGCAGGTCTCCACATAGACCTTTTGCCCCAGAGCCCGGGCAGCTTCGATCTCCCGCAGGGCGGCAACGCAGGTGGTATGGACCGTAACTACTGGCGCATCTGCCAAGGCGGCCATCTTCAGGAGCCGCCCGACGGCCTCCGCCTCCGCGAGGTCCGGCCTGCACAGCGGATGCGAGTCGGGAGAGAGGGCGCCTGCCGCTTTCTTTTCTGCAATCAGCGCGTCAATAATCCCTGCGTTCTCGCAGTGGACGCCAGCCAGAGCGCCGTACTGTTTCAGCTTCCGGAGGGCCTGAAAGACCGCGCCGTCTCCGATCATCATCGCGGGGTAAGTCAGATACATTTTGAAGGTGCTTACACCCTGCGCGAGCATGGCGGGAATCTCAGCACGAATCGAGGGGTTCCAGTCGTCCAGCGTCATGTGGAAGCCGTAGTCACAGGCGGTACGTCCGTCTGCTTTTTTATGCCAGAGCTCCAGGCCGTATTGTAGGCTTTCCCCCTTGTTCGGGCAGGCAAAATCAATCACGGTAGTAGTACCGCCCCGCAGTGCGGCCCTGCCGCCAGTGAGAAAGTCGTCCGCGGTGGTGGTGTTGGCAACATCCAAATCAAAATGGGTGTGAGCGTCAATTGCGCCGGGAAACAGCAAAAGACCGGTGCAGTCCACCACCTGGGCATCGGGGCTTTCAATATGATCCTCGATCAGCTTAATCTTGTCATTGCAGACCAGCACATCGCCAGTGCGGGAGCCGTCGGCATTGACAATGACAGCGTTCCGGAACAGGGTCTTCATTGACTTCACTCCTTTGAGTTTTTATAATATTATATCACATTGAGATTTTTGATGCAACTTTTAATCCGCCTCATCCGTATGTATAGTACCTGATCAGGAAAACATTGGAGGTGATTGCTTGCAGGACAGTCAAGAATTAGAACGGCTGTACCGGCTGCATTTCAGGACGGTTTGGAATATATGCCTCACCTTTTTGAAAAACCCGTCGGACACGGAGGATGCTGTTCAAGAGACTTTTCTCCGTCTGCTGCGGGAATGCACACAGTTCGAAAGCGAGGAGCATAGTAAGGCATGGCTGATTCACACCGCAAAGAATGTGTGCCGGGACGAGCTGCGCCGCCACAGGCGGATGGACTTGCCCCTGGATGAAGCCCGAAATGCCTCGTCAAAAGAGATATACATCGACGAAACACTGGAGGCCGTTCGAGCTCTGCCAGAGCAGTATCGAGCGGCAATCTACTTGTTTTATTATACTGTGAAAAACATGACGAAGATTGCTGGACCTATGATTTTTGTCGGGAAGTGGAACCGGGGCTGTACTCTTGGTATGAATGTGTCCGTATCAACCTGAATCCTAAAACCGGAGAAGCCAAGCTTGTCAAAATCTTCTATATCCCTCTGCTGGATGAACATAAGCCGGAGGATGAGCCCTTGACTGAAGCAGCTGCTTTGGAGGCCGCCGGGTTCTATCCGCAGCTGGATCAGAATCTTGAAAAGCTGGAGAGTATCACAATCAAGAAGGTGGTAACTGTGCCAGATTGTGTTAATTCTTCCAATCGCTCCAAAGTATCGAGAATCTCCTGGATGATAGAATACCACGAAAAAGAATCGGAAGACTATATTGCAGGAGGCGGCGTAAAATATGTGGATTACTACACTGGTGAAGTAATCGGTTGTGATATTTTCAAATAATCATAACCAAACATTATTAAAAGGCGGCAGCGCTCAGAAGAACGCTGCCGCGAAATTATTTGGTCAGCATATTCCGTATGCCGCGGCGCCGAGAACGGCGGACACGGCGATCAGGGCAATGGGAGACAGCTTTCGCTTAAACAACGGACGAAATCCGTAATACAACCCGGTCAGGGCAAGCGTCAACGCAATTGCAATCATGTCCGCACTGCCGTTGGTCACGGCATTGGCCAGGACCATTTCAAGAGCAGTTGCCAGTATCATACCCGTCACGCAGGCCTTGAGGCCGATCATAGCCGCCTTGACCCAGGGGTTGGACACAAACCGGCGAAGAACTGCCATCAGAGCCAGAATGATACAGAAGGATGGAAGCACCACAGCCAAGGTGGCAACCACGGCTCCCAGCACACCTGCCTGCGAGCCTCCCACATAGGTGGCAAGGTTGACCATGACCGGCCCGGGCGTACTCTCGCTGACGGCAATGATATAGGACAGCATATCCTCCGAAAGCCAGCCGTAGGACAGGACCACCTCACGAATCAGCGCAATGGCAGCATAACCCCCGCCAAAGGAAAAACAACCTACCTGCAGGAATCCCAGAAAAAGCTCCAATAGAATCATGGCCTGCCGCCTCCCTTCCGGATTGTCCGAACCAAGAGGCAGGTCCCGGCCGCCGCCAACAGAAGGACAACAGAGGAGATACGAAGCGCAAAATAGTGCATTGCCAAGGTGCCAGCAAGGGAAACAAAAAGAATCATCAAAGGCAGCGGCTTTTTAGGCAGGCGGAGAAAGAGCTTACGGCCGGCGTCCAAAATCAGAATGCCAACCGCCAGCTTGATCCCGCGAAAAGCGTTGGCAATAATCTGAATTTCCAAAAAGCGATCCAGAAATCTGGACACCGCAAAGATTACCAAAAATGAGGGCAGGACCATTCCAAAGGTAGCAATCAGTGCCCCCAGCAGGCCGCCAAGCCGGGAACCAACAAAGGTAGCGCAGTTGATGGCAATGGGACCTGGGGTCGACTCCGCCACAACCACAAGATCATCCATTTCCTCCTGTGTGATCCAATGACGGCGTTCCACACAGACATCCTCCACCAGAGAGATCATGGCGTATCCGCCGCCAAACGTAAACAGGCCTATTCGGAAAAAAACCAAAAAAAGCCGAAACAGTTCATTCCCTCGTTTCATCGCACAGATTACCAGGCGCCCACATATCCAATGGTGACAGCGGAGCAGGCGGAGCCGGCGTACATCCGTTCCGGAATGGACAGCTTCCGAAGCGTAGCGTCCAGGAAGCCGGCAATAAAGCTGTCCCCAGCCCCAAGGGTGTCCACAACCGGACAGTCAAAGGCGGGCTCAGAATAGAATCGCTCCCCGTCATATGCCATGCTCCCCTTCGGGCCGCACATGGCCACCACGATGGAGGGGCCCTTGGCATAAATGTCCTTCATCTTCTCCATGACAGTCTCGCAGGGGGCGTCATCATTGGAAAAGAACGCGATGTCAGTGTTGGGGATTGCCCGCTGCGCAACGGTATCGTCTGGCAGGTCCGCACAATCGAAAGCAACCGGGATTCCCAGCGCCCGAATCTCCTCCAGCCTGTCTTCACACTTTCCCCACAGGTCAGAGACCGCCATCGCATGCTTGCCGATGAAGTCCAAGTCTTCCGGACGGAGCTGATAGGACTCCATGATCCCGGTATCATAGCTGGTAAATACACGGTTACCGTGTTCCATCACGACAGTAGTAGCGGGCGTGGGGCCCTCCAGAATCTGAACATGGCTCACATCCACGCCCTTTTCCTCCAGCGCATGGAGTACCATGGCTCCGTCCGCATCGGAGCCTACGGCCCCAACAAAAGAGGAGGCAACGCCCAGACGGCGCAGATAAACGGCAAAATTGACGGGATTTCCGCCGGGGAATTTTTGACCGAGGGCCTCGTAATGGTCCACACAGCTGTCCCCGATGCAGACAATGGCAGGGTTCATGGCGATTTTTCCTTTCTCTTTGGCCGCCAAAGAGACGGCACAAGCAGACGTTAAAAATTTTGAAACTGATCGATATTCAAAAACCGACCGTGTGAGAGCGTGTGGTTTCCATTTGATTTCTTCTATCTGTCTTCCATCAAAGCAGCTCCGTAAGCACCCGAATCAAAAGCAGGCCGATCACCACGAGGATCACTGGCCGGACAATTTTCGATCCGTTACGAATCGCCAGGCCGGATCCGAAATAATGGCCGGCGATGGAAAAACAGGCGGCCACCGCTCCGACACCGAGCAACACCTTCCCCGCAAGGAGCGAGGTAGCCAGTGCTCCCATGTTGGAGGAAAAATTCACCAGCTTTACATTCCCGGAGGCAGTGCGCACATCCAGCTTGCCCAGCATACAGAAGCTCAGCAATAGAAAGGTCCCAGTACCGGGGCCGTAGAAACCGTCATAGACGCCAATGATCAAAGACGGAATCCAAATCGCCAGACGGCGCTTCCATAGCGGCAGCTCCCCTTTTGTTTCAGGCAGGCTCTTCTTTCGAAACAGCAATACCGCTGCCACAGGAAGCACCAAAAGCAACAGGTATTTTAGGATTCGCTCATCCGCCATCAGTTGAAGCGTCGTACCGAGATAGGCGCCTCCCACCGCAAGAAAAACAGAGGGGATGCCTAAAGACCAATCTACATACCCTTTTTTCAAGTAACGAAAGGTAGAGGCTGCGGTGCCAACACCGGAAGAGAGCTTGTTGGTTCCCAGCGCAAAATGGGCGGGAAGACCGGCCATTAAATAGACCGGAACGGAGATAATCCCGCCTCCCCCGCCGATGGCGTCCACAAAGGAAGCGACAAATACGCCGAAGCTGATCAGCAAAACCACCCAAATGGGATAACCGTCGATCATAGATTCTGTCCCCCCGACAGGATGGACGAAACCTCATCTTCCTCCGTAAGGACAGGAATCCCTGCTTCTTGCAGCAGGGAAGCAAATACACCATCCCCCGGAATCAGAGTCTTGGTAAAGCTCCCGTCGTAAATTCTTCCTTTGCCGCAGGAGGGACTCCGGGACTTTAAAACGGCCCCGGTACAAGCATATGCACGGCAAATCTTCAGGGCAAGCTCCGCGCCGCGATAGAACTGCTCAGAAACATCCTCCCCATCTGCATTCCGAACCCTCCCGTCCGGTTGCAGTTCACTGGGGCTTCTGGGCGTCGACAGACCGCCAAACACCTCAGGGCAGACGAGAATTGCCTCTCCCCGGGTCACAAGGTCAACAACAGCGGAAACAGGCTTGGACGCGCCGTCCATTCTGCAGGGAACGCCAGCAAGACAAGCACTGACAAGAATCATAGAACCTCCCATCTGACGAAAAGCTGTCAGTTATCCATCATAAGCTGGATGATTTCTTTATCTGTTTGCTCCATTCCATAGCGGGCCAGCTTTCCAACAGTGGCGATAGTATTTTCAACGCCCTTTTTGACGATGCCGTCGCCGCCGAAGAACTGATTGCCGTTTTCATACATGGCAAGACCCAGCAGCCCCGCATCTACGGAGGCGGCAATCTTGGCCGCACAGCTGGCCTTTGCACCATCGCAAATAATGCCGGAGGTAACGGCCACAGCGTTTACCACAGTATGGGCGATCATCTCATAGCGGCCACCCTTGATATATGCCAGGCCGGCACCTGCTCCAACGCCGGCGCTGACCGCACCGCAGTAGGCGGAAAGCCGCCCGATGCCGGTTTTCAGGTGCGTGGTAACCAAGTTGGAAACACAGAGCGCCCGCAGCAGTTCCTCCTGAGTCTTGCAGGTTTCCCGGGCATAGACAATGACAGGTACCGAAGTAGTGATCCCCTGATTGCCGCTGCCGGAGTTAATCACCACCGGAAGCTCGCAGCCGTTCATTCTCGCGTCACTGGCTGCGGCCGCATAGGCACGCATCTTGTAATTGATATCGTTTTCCCGATGAAGCAGGACTGTTTTCCCGATATTTGCGCCGTAGTCCCCCCGAAGCCCCTCTTCGGCAATCGCCATGTTATAGCTGATCTGTCGCTCCAGAGTCTCTCGCACATCATCCAGGTCTACGGTCTGCGCAAAGTCCACAATTTTCTCAACCGTGAGACAGCAGCGGTCCGTTAGGCCGTCAGACTGGGTGACGCTGGGCTTATCCAGAAGGGTCTCCCGATTACGGCGGATGCAAATAATATTGGTGTGATAATCGACAATCCGAACAAAGGAAGACTCTTCCCCGCTATACGCCGTAATTTGAATGTCGAAAATATGGGGCGTATCCGCGCAGCGAACCTCAATCGGAGTCCTGCTCAGATATTCCGAGGTAGCGGTAATCTGCTCCGCGGTAACATTAGAGATAACTTCCAGCTCCGCGGCTGGATCGCCGGCAACCGCACCGACAGCGGCGGCAGCAGGAATTCCCCGAAGTCCTCCGGTATGGGGGACAACAACGCTTTTGACGTTCTTAATGATATTGCCGCTGACCTCCACCAGAAGCCGCTCCGGGATCACTCCCAGAACGGACCTGGCTTTGGCAGCGGCATAGGCAATCGCGATGGGCTCCGTGCAGCCCATGGCAGGACGGAGCTCCTCTTTCAAGATCTGAACAAATTTTTGGTAACAGGAATCTGTTTTCTTCATGGTTCCTTCTCACTTTCCATGATTGCGCAGGAAAGGGGGGCGGTCATTCCTGCCGCCCATCCCTTTCAAAAAAACGTATTGCAAATTCCGCCGTCACAGGGGCGAGTGCCTTGATCTCCCAATCAGTCGTATTGACAGTCAGATGATAGCAGGTTCTGTTTCCCCAGCAGTCTCCGGTCATCAATTCCCGAACGGAAGCCCGACTGCGATCAATCCGCTTAATCTGTCGTTCGATCTCCCTGTCGGTAATCGTTTCTGGATTTGAGGCACGTTCCCGACACCTGCGGAGTTTGGCCTCCATTTCAGCGCAGACCAAAATCCGAAAGGGCTTATAATCTCGCAGAAAGTAGTCCGCGTTTCGACCTACGATGACGCAATTTCGGCCCGAGGCGGCAATCCGTTCAATAACCTCTTTCTGCTTTGCCAGAAGCTCGGTATTCGGTGAGGAACAAATCGTAAAGCTCTGGTGAAATGTGATTGGGACAGTCCACCATTCATGTCGTTCCAGGACGGCCTGGACGAAATCAGCGTCCAGGCCCTCCTCTTTCGCGACTGTCTCAATGATCTCGCGATCATAATAGTCCCAATGCAGTACATCCGCCATCCGTTTGCCGAGTTCCCGGCCGCCGCTGCCAAATTCGCGGCTGATGGTGATAATGTTCATGTCGCTCCCCGCCTTTATTGCGCTTCGGCGCTGGCCTTGTAAAGAAGGGTCACAACCTCCGCGCGTGTGCACAGCTTTTTGGGACTGAATGTATTGGGGGAAGTACCGCCGGTGACACCGTTCTCCACAGCCCAGCAAACAGCCGTGGCATAGTAGGCTCCGGCAGGGACATCGTCAAACGGGGTTGTGTTCCCAGTGGGCTCCGGTGAACCGGAGTTTCGCCACAGGAAGGTAACGATCTGCTCTCTGGTGCAGTACTTGCCCACACCAAACAGAGTCGGAGAGATTCCGCTGGTAACGCCATTCTCCTGCGCCCAGAGCACAGCCTCGTAGTAGTACTGCCCAGCTTTCACGTCAGTGAAAACCATTACATTTCCGGCAGGCGCGGGTTTGCCGTTTGCAGCCCAGAGGAAAAAGACAATCTGCTCTCTCGTGCAGGGCGCATTCGGAGAAAAGTGCGTCGCATCTGTTCCGCTGGTAATCCTGGGATCGTGATAATAGGCCCACATCACCGCATCATAGTAGTACTTGTCTTCCAAAACATCCACAAACGGATTTGTGCGATTCAGCTTCGGAATTACCTCCGTGCGGGTGGCGCCGCAGCGCTGACAGGTAAACAGCCGCTCGCCGTCCTCATCTTCTGTGGGCTCAACTGTGACAACACCCTCATCCCATGCGTGACCAAGCGGATTGGTTTCATTGCCCGTGTAGCTGTCACTGCAGCGGGAACAAGTGTAGGTGGTGTAGCCGCCGGCGGTGCAGGACGGAGCGGTAACCGTGGAAACATAGTCATGGCCCAGAGGGTCTACCGACTGGGTCAAAACTGCGCCGCAGCGGGAACAGGTACTGGTCTCCTCGCCTTGCTCCGTGCAGGTAGGCTGAGTGGTGACAGTCCAATCTCCGTAATCGTGGCCCAAAGCATCCACGGGATTGCCCTGATAGGCGTAGGCGCAAACGGTACAGGTGAAGGTGGTGTACCCGGCCTCTGTGCAGGTAGGAGGCGTTACCGTAGAGTTGTAGGAGCAGTCCGCTGTTTCCACGCTGCCGCAGACAGAGCAGCTGCGATAATGCGTTCCGTTGTTGCCGGAAGTCCAGCCGCCATAGGAGTGATTCCCGGTGGCAGGAATCACCGTACTCTCCGGAGTAATCTCATGCTGGCAGGCCTGGTCGGAGAAATACTTGTCACAGATGGTGCAGTGATAGTAGGCGGAATGACCATCGGCTCCGCAGGTGGGGGCAACAGCGGCCACATATTCCGGCACATGGGTATGCACGCCGGCAATGGGCTCGGTCAGATAGTAGATAACGGTTTCGGTCGATTCCCTCCAAAGCTGCGTCTTGTGGTCATCGTAGTAGTTACTTGCCGCAAAATATCCAAAGCTGCCAACCGCAAGATAGGGGTATTGGGCGCTGGAAGGGTTGGAAATCTTCATGCAGCTCTGATAGGTGTCAAACTCGATCTTCCAGTTGGCATAACTTGCCTGATAGCTGGACAGATTGTACAGGTAGTCCTCCTTGATACCAATCCAGTAGTTGGTTGGGCTTTTGATCGTGTAGTTGCTGCCGCTCTTGCCAATGGTAAAGACATAATCCGAGGCTACACTGCGCAGCGTAGTTCCATCCAGCGTCATTCCAGTACTTGCGTAAGCCACAGAGGCACCGATGTTGGTTCCTTCCAGGGACTGCTCTCCGCTTATCCCCTTGAAAGCGATCAGGTATTGATCCTTGCCGGAGGTAATCACGTAGTTGCCGGACCAATCGGAGGTGGGCTCCGTTACGATCTGATAGATACGCTCAGGGCTTCCGGCCGCTCGGGTAAAGACGGCATACAGGGTGGTATTGCCAACCACAGTATAGGCCGATCCCGGCTCATAAATCAGCGGCTCATTCGTGGTTTCCTCCGCGATCTGCCTGTCAGTCCAACCGGAGAAAGTCCAGTCATCAGGATCCACACTGACAGACGCAGGCAGCGTGATCGAGTCATAGATCAGCGCACTCTGGCTTCCCTCATAGGTACCGGAGGCCATAAAGTTGACGGTGCAGGTGGGCTTCGGGGCAAAGATGACCCGGATGATGCAGTCTGTCTGCGCATCAACGGTGATGGTGTTGAAGTCGATCACTGCGGTAGCGGTTCCCGAAACAACTTCATAGTCAGCAACATAGTAGCCGTTGGCAGGAGAGGCAATAATCTTCGCCCCATCAACAGTAACCGTACCCCAAGACTCATTGTTGGACAGCGCGGTGATGTTGCAGAGCATATCGTCAGTATAGGCTTTAATCCGATAATCGCCGTTATCCGGGCAGTCGGTCCAGGCGCCGTTGGGCTCCTTGTAGAAGGAGGTAGCGCCGTGGTTGGCGTGGATCCAAGCGCACCAGTCAATGATGCTGCTGTTGTTAAACGTGGAGTCGTAGGGAGTGTGCACAAAATATCCGTTTTCATCCGAGATGGGAACATTCTGGGTGATGACGACGGAGAATGTGTCACCGCCATAGAGTGAAACAGGGGTATCCAACGGTATGGTATAGTAGCCGGTAAAAGCAACGCTTCCCGACTGGGTGGCTGCCAACGTGCCGGAAGAGGGATTTCCGGGCGTGGGATTCTTGTAGATTTCTACAGTGTAGCTCATGCCTTCGTCCCAGCTGCAGAAGGAAACAGCCTTCAGGTCTTCCCTTCCCTTTGCGGTGAACACGTTGGCAACCTTCGTGTTGTTGGCAAAGCCCTCATAGTAGTCAATAGCTTCACTCCAGCCCTTACCATAGCTGACCACATTGCAGGTACCGTCATACTGGTAGTTGTGTGCGTAATTGTCAATGGGCTCGGCGTCATAGAAGAAGACATAGTCCTCCAACACAGAGGTATCCTCGTAGGAGATGTAGCAGTAGCCGCTATCAAACGTACCGGAACCCCAGCTGTTTTTGCAAATCCATGCGCCGGGGCTGGATGGCTTGTTGGGAGAGAACTTCGCGGGCTGAATGGAATCATCCCAGCCAATGACCGTGATTGAATGGTTGGCCCACTTATGATCGCTTCCTTGACTGTTGTCTATGGTGCAGATGTAAGAATAGGCGTTGCCGGACTCATAGTAGCTGATATGACCGGAGCCAAAATCCATGATGCAGTTTTTGATCGCATCTATGTTCGAACCGGGAATCCACACGGAATTCTGCACGTGGCAAACGTCATACTGATAGGCGTACTTGCTGTTTAAACCCGAGTAGTTCACCGCCGCCGCATTGCTGTAATGCAAAACATCTTCCGTTTCATCTGCGGCGCCTTCCCAGCGCATTAGGGTATAGCAGGACATCTCACCGTTGCCGCCTTGATCCAGACAGGGCTCATCCGGCGTGGACTTGTCACCGGTCAACATTCCCTCGGCATCGTAGGCATAGGTGAAGTTGAAGAAAGCGTGCTGGGACTCAGAGAGATTCAGGCTCGAGGTAGCAACGGGGCCGTTCCCCACATGAATCCCATGAGAAATCATATAGCCCTCAATACTTCCCATGGTCGCGTGAGCCCAGCAGGAGGCGTAGGGGTTCTGATTCTTGACAGAAGTAACCCAGCCGTAGTCCCTGGCATCAAACCTGGATGGCAGCGTGTCCTTGCTCCTCTGACCGGTATAACGCTCATAGGTTTCCCAATCACCGGACAAATAGGCTTCGGTCACTGCTTTTCCGCCAGGGATCGAAACGGGAATATGGCTGTTGCTGCGCTCCGAGGGCTTTGGCTCTTCCGCTTTCTTCCCCGATTCCGCGCTAACCACAGTAGCGGGGAGCAACGAAAGGATCATAACAATACTCAGAAGAATTGCAAGCAGCTTTTGAATGTGTTTCATTGGTAATCACTCCTTTGGACGATGCGCATAGAAGTACGAACCGTGAAGGGATGAAGAAAACAAATTAACTGAAATTATTGGACATTGAGCGTGCTGTAACGATACAGGAAGGTGACAACCTCAGCACGAGAGCAGAGCTTCTTCGGGCTGAAGGTATTGGCGGAGGTACCGCCAGTAATGCCGTTCTCTACCGCCCACCGGACCGCCTTGGCGTAGTAGGCACCGGAGGGAACGTCCTCAAAGGGATTGATCTGCCCCTCGGGCTCCGGAGAACCGGCAGCTCGCCACAGGAAGGTGACAACCTGCTCTCTGGTGCAGTACTTGCCTACGCCGAAAAGGGTATCGGAGACGCCGGTAGTAATGCCCTGTTCCTTGGCCCAAAGAACAGCGTCAGCATAGTATTTATTCTCTTTCACATCGGTGAAGGCCGCGGCGTTGCCGGTGGGTTCCGGCTTGCCGGCTTCTGCCCAAAGGAAGAATACGATCTGCTCACGGGTACAGGACATATTGGGAGAGAAGTGGGTGTCATCAGTGCCGCCGGTAATCTGAGGCGCATGATAGAAGGCCCAAATAACGGCGTCATAATAGTACTTGCCATAAGCGACGTCCACAAAGGGATTCGCGTACTGCAGCACAGGAATTGCTTCGGTGTGCGTCTCGCCGCAGCGGGCACAGGTGTAGAGCATCTCACCTTCCGTCTCAGTGGTGGGTACCACAGTCACAACGCCGTTGTCCCAGACATGACCCAGTGCGTCGACCGTCCGGGTCTCCGCATTCTGGCAGCGGGAGCAAGTACGGGTCTCCTGACCGGCCTCGGTGCAGGTGGGAGCGGCGGTAACAGTCCATTCGCTGTAGTTGTGGCCCAGCGGATTGGTTGCACTGTCGGTATAGCTGTCATTGCAGCGGGAGCAGGTATGGGTGGTGTAGCCTCCCTCGGTGCAGGTGGGCTCGGTGACCACTGCGTTGTAGTCATGGCCGAGAGCCGCAACCGACTGAGTCTCCACGGCGTTGCAGCGGGAGCAGGTGTGCTGCTTCTCGCCCTGCTGCGTGCAGGTCGGAGCAACAGTCTGGGTCCAGTCACCCCAAGCGTGGCCAAGGGCGGCCACGGGGTTGCCCTGATAGCTGTAATCACATGCGGTGCAGGTAAAGGTGGTGTAGCCGGCCTCGGTGCAGGTGGGAGTCGTCACAGCGGAATCGTAGGCGCAGGCCTGGGACTCTCCGTTGCCGCAAACGGAGCAGTTGCGGGTGTGGGTGCCGTTATTGTTGGAAGTCCAATCACCATAGCTATGATTGCCGGTGGCGGCGAGCACAGTGCTCTGCTGGGTGATCTCATTCTCGCCCGCTTCGTCGGAGAAATACTTGCCGCAGACGATGCAGCGGTAGTACTCGGTATTGCCGGCGTTGCCGCAGGTGGGCGCAACAGCCTCCACATGCTGCATATTGTGAACGTGAACTATGTTGCCGGGATTGGTGGAGTAAATCTTGGTTCCGGCTTCCGATTCCTTCCACAGTCGGACGGAGGTATTCGGAGAGGTATAGATCCAGAAGTAGTTTGAGCTGGTGCTGAAGCTCAGATACGGATAGCTGCCGCCATTGGCCAATTCCATGCTGCTGAAATTCTCGCCGACACCAGGCGTCCAGTCGCATTTACCGGAGGTGTAGGCCGTGTAGACTGCAAAGAAGCTTCCCTCCACGCCGAGATAGGCCTCGGTGGAAACATTCTGCACAGAGTAGTAGCTCCCATGGTCTTCCATGGAGAAAACGTACAGTTCGGGGACCTCAGACAGCGTTTCATCATCCAGAGAGGCTCCGGAAGCAGAGAACTTGCCGGCGTTGGCGGCGGTCTCGATGTGCATGCCGTTGGAGGTGGGCGTTACGCCCTTCAGAAGGTACATGTTGGAGTCAGTGCCGTAGGAAATGACATAGTTGCCGTTCCAGTCGCCGGGATCATCCGACACCAGCTCATAGACCACTTCGCCCCCGCTGGTGCCCTCCACGCGGAAATAAAGCGCATAGATAATGGTATCGGTTTCAGGCGTGAAGGCCGTGCCGGGCTTCATGAAGACGGGCTTCTCAATCGTCTCCTCGATTGTGTCGAGAACCCAGCCCTTGAAGGTCCAGCCTTCCACCTCGGGTGCTGTGGTCGGGAGCGTCACGGGGTCGCCCACATAGCCCGGCGCCGCGGAATAAACGGATCCGTTGGCCACGAAGGTCACGGTTGCGGGAGTCTTGGCAGCAAAGTTGATCTGAACGGTACAGTTCGTAGAAGCCTTAACCACAAACTTGTTGCCGTTCTGCGTCACCGTGGCCTCGCCCTCCAGGACAGTATATCCGGCGGGGTAGTAGCCGTCGGCAGGCTCTGCGGTGATGGAGGAGCCGCGAACAGAAACAGTGCCCCATTCGGTGTTGTTGGAAACAGCGGAGACTTCATAGTTGGTGCCGAAGAGAGACCAGGAAGAATAGACATCCTGGAGATCGTCCACATTGCCGTGGCCGGGATAAGGATCCTCGGAGGAAACGACAATGGGGAATGCGCAATACGAACTGCGTGCGCTCTCAATGGTGGGATGGGAGCTGTAGTAGTCCCAGGGACCGACGGATTCCTTGGCAGCAGCAACCGCAGTGGCAAGGTCATCGCCATTCTTGAGGGCGCCATTGACAGCGCTCATGTAGGCCATATCGCCCACAAAGGAAACGGACTGGGAATAGCCGTAGACAGCCTCAACGCCCTTGTCGCGGAGACCGGCTTCCATACCGTCGGTCGCCATGCCGAGGCAGATGCCCATGTAGAGGTAGCTGTTCGGGGCGTAGTCAGTCATATGGTTGGCAATGCAAGTGCCGCTGACATAGGCGCCGCTGCCGCTTCTGATACAATGGTAGTAGGTGCTGAACTCACCCTGCTGGGGCTCCGTATCTGCGGAGGTGATACCGGCGCTGGTGGTCAGGCAGAGATAGGAACAGTTGGCGCGGGAGGTATAATCGCCGCCGGAGCCGGTGTAATCGGTAGTACCGTGGGAGTCAAACATCACAAAACCGCACTCGGACATGGCATGGGCAATGTTATCTACGGTAGCAGTGGACATCGCGTACCGAAGGCCTTCTCCTCCGGTGGTCTCATAGAGAGATTGCCACAGGGCCTTGTACTGGGGAGAATAGTTGCTGAAGGAGCCGTCGGCGTAATTGGAGGAGGACTCCCAATAGGGCTGAATCAGGCCGATATTCATGGAATTTGGGCCGCCTTTCACGGGGGTGACATTTTCCAGAATTGCCTGAGCCGCAGCCTCAGCCTTGGCAATCTCTTCGGGAGTGGGATCATTCACAGTGTTGTGGAGCTCGGCCTCCATTCTGGGGTCGTAGCAGCAGGGCATACCGACGGTTGTTTCCCAAACCAGGAAGTATCCGTTCTGCTGCAAAGTCCCGGGAACATAGGTCTCCGAATTCTTGACCGCATTGATCACCTGGGGGACCATATCAATGTAGTCCTGCTCAGTCATCTGACTGATGCCGCCGCACTTGGTTGCAGCGTCTGCCTTAATGTTCTCGATGTCGGCGAACACGTCCTGATCCAGAATCGCGTTATCCTCTTCCGTGAACACATGAACAGGTTTTGGAGAATCCGTCTTCTCCGGTTCTGTAACTGCTGCGGTCGCGGGAATCGGGAGAATCCCGATCAGCAACACGATCAGCATTGCGAGGGCAATAATTCGAGCTGCGGGCTTCTTCATAAACATTTCTCCTTTGCGCCAGTTAGATTTTGTAAGTATTAGCGAAACAACGCACGTCGTATCCATGCATCATCTTCTAAACCATTCTTGGATTATATCACAAATTGTTCACAATTCCAATCTTTTTTTCAAAAAAAAATATATTTTTGTGAAAAAAGACGGTCCATTCAGCGTGAAAAAGGACGACCCGTTGGAGTCGTCCTTTGAATGATGTGAATAACGCCCATTTCAGGTTCCCTGTTCCCGCTTCCAGGCCAGATAGTCGTCGTAGCCGCAGAGCCGGTCGATGATCTTCCCGTTGGGCAAAAACTCGATAATTCGGTCAGCGGTGGTGGATAAAAGCTCGTGGTCGTGGGAGGCGATAAAAACATTTCCCGGGAAAGCGGAAACGCCCTTGTTGACTGCCTGGATGGATTCCATGTCCAAGTGGTTGGTGGGCTGATCCAGCAGAATGCAATTGGCACCGGAGAGCATCATCCGGGAGAGCATCATCCGGACTTTTTCTCCGCCGGAGAGGACGGATACAGGCTTGAATACCTCATCACCGGAGAAAAGCATCCGCCCCAGAAAGCCCCGAAGATATACGTCGTCCTTTTTCTCTGAGAAAGGACGCATCCAGTCCACCAAAGATTCGGAATGGCCATCGAAATAGGCGGTATTATCCTTGGGGAAATAGCTCTGAGAGGTAGAGACGCCCCACTTGATCGTTCCCTCGTCCGGCTCCATTTCCCCCATCAACAGCTTGAACATCACAGTTTGGGCCAGCTCATTTTCGCCCACAAAGGCAATTATCTCATTCCGGTTGGCAATAAAGCTGACCTTGTCCAGCAGCTTGACCCCATCGACTGTCTTGCTGACGTCGGTGACAAAGAGCACATCCTTGCCCACCTCCCGCTCCCGGGTAAAGCCCACAAAGGGATAGCGGCGAGTGGAGCAGGGAATCTCCTCCACAGAAATTTTATCCAGCAGCTTCCGACGGGCCGTGGCCTGCTTGCTCTTGGACTTGTTGGCGGAAAAACGGGAAATAAAGGCCTGCAGCTCTGCAATCTTTTCCTCGTTTCGCTTGTTCTTGTTCCGAAGCAGCGCCTGAACCAACTGGCTGGATTCGTACCAGAAGTCGTAGTTGCCCACGTACATTTTGATCTTTCCGTAGTCGATGTCCACAATGTTGGTGCAGACCGTATTCAGGAAGTGACGGTCATGGGAGACCACGATGACCGTGCCGGGGTAATCCAGCAGAAAATCCTCCAGCCAGTTAATGGACTCGATGTCCAGGTTAT
>JAGABH010000126.1 GCA_017614755.1 Oscillospiraceae bacterium | reverse complement strand
TTCCTCTGTCTTTTCGATTGCTTTTCCCGCCGAAAGCTGATATAATAAACTATCAGAAGCCACCGGGAAGGAGGAGCGGTCATGTGGGAACACATCAAGCATTTTTTCCGCAGCGTCCGACGGATGGAGGTCCATATTTTTGCGGCCTATGCCGCCTATTTCTGGATTCTCGCTATCTTTCCGGCGATGATGCTTCTCATCAGCATCATTCAGCTCACCCCCATCTCCCCGGACAGTCTTCGGAATCTGCTGCAAAATGTTGTCCCGGAAAGCCTGAAACCCCTGACGGACTACATGATAGACGAGCTCTTCGCGGTGGATTCTCCCGCTCTGCTGTCTCTGTCTGCGGTAACTGCCCTGTGGATGACCTCCACGGGAGTTCTGAGTCTCCAGCGGGGGCTGAACCGGATCAATGTGGCACGGGAGACCCGGAACGGCATTTGGCTTCGGTTCCGGGCCGTGCTGTTTTCTCTGGCGGGGATGCTGGCTCTGGTGCTGCTCCTGGCCCTGGGCCTGATGAGCAGGAGGCTGGTCGCGCTGATTCTGTCTGAAATCGACTGGTTGGGGGAGCTGCTGCTGCAATTAGGGCGTTTGCGCTATGTGCTGTCGGTGCTGGTGCTGACCCTGTTCTTTGCCGCCCTGTACAAGATTCTGCCCAATCGGAAGGTGCTCTTTTCCGCCGCCCTCCCGGGGGCCCTGACGACGGCGGTGCTCTGGACGGTTTTTTCCAGACTGTTCACTGTGTACGCGGAGAAATTCGCCAATTATTCCATCTACTACGGGAGCCTTTCCGTCATTGCCATGGCGATGCTCTGGCTCTTTGTCTGCATTTTCCTGTTCTTCTGCGGCGGGATACTGAACCGTCAGCTGGAACGAAGGAAGCTCAACGTACCCAAGCAGAGCGCAGCAAAGGAAAACGACCCGAAACAAAAGGAATCGTAATATGGACGAACAACAGAAAGAAAGATTTGTCCAGCTCCGACGGGAGCTGATCGGGCGGGAATTTGCCGCCCTGAACGAGATGCAGCGGCAGGCCGTTCTGACTACGGAGGGCCCGCTGCTGCTTTTGGCCGGCGCGGGCAGCGGCAAGACCACGGTGCTGATCCACCGAATCGCCAATCTGATCCGCTTCGGCTGCGCCTCGGATTCTCGGGACATTCCCGAGGGCTTTGGCGTGCGGGAGCTTTCCGCTCTGGAGGCGGCAGCGGCCAAGGAGGGCCCTCTGGACGACGAGACCGCCGCCCTCTGCGCCCTGCGGCCGGTGGAGCCCTGGCGGATCATTGCCATTACCTTTACCAACAAGGCGGCCAATCAGCTGAAAGACCGGCTGGCGGATATGCTGGGCCCGGAGGCCGCGGAGGTCTGGGCCATGACCTTCCACGCCGCCTGCTGCCGCATTTTACGCCGGGAGATAGACCGCCTGGGCTATGACCGGCAGTTTACCATCTACGACACCGCGGACTCCGAGCGGGTGATGAAGGACGTGATGAAGGACCTGCGTGTGGACGAAAAGGAGCTGCCTGCGCGGCTTATCCTGTTACAGATCAGCCGGGCCAAGGACGCCATGCAGTGCCCGGAGGATTTCGCGGAGAAGGCGGAGGCAGCCGGGGACGCCCGGACGGACACCGTATCCGCCTGCTACACGGCCTATCAGCGGAAGCTCCGGGAGGCCAATGCCCTGGACTTCGACGATATCATCCTCCTGACGGTTCAATTACTGCGGGACTACGAGGAAGTGCGTGTCTTTTGGCAGGGGCGGTTCCGCCATGTGCTCATCGACGAGTACCAGGACACCAACCGCCTGCAATACCGCCTGGCCGCCCTGTTGGCGGGGGGACGGAAGAATATCTGCGTGGTGGGCGACGACGACCAGAGTATCTACAAATTCCGGGGCGCCACCATTGAGAATATTCTGAATTTTGAGGAGAATTTCCCCGGGGCCCGGCTGATTCGGCTGGAACAGAATTACCGCTCCACGCCCCAGATTCTGGATGCGGCCAACGCCGTCATCTCGCAGAACAAGGGCCGCAAGGGCAAGCAGCTCTGGACCCGAAACCCCGGCGGTACGGGGATTACCGTCAAAGAGACCTATGATGAAAATGAAGAGGCCAACTATGTGGCCTCCCGAATCTTTGCCCTCTCGCCCCCTGCCAGGTTCCGGGATTTTGCCGTCCTCTACCGCACCAACGCCCAGTCCAACGCCTTGGAGCGCTCCTTCAAATTCAACGCCATCCCGTACCGGATCATCGGCGGCACCCGCTTCTTCGACCGGGCGGAGGTCAAGGATATGTTGGCCTATTTGCAGCTCATCAACAACCGGGCCGATGATTTGCGGCTGAACCGGATCGTCAACAACCCGCCCCGGGGCATCGGGGCCAAGACTCTGGAGACGGTGCGGCGGCTGGCGGAGAACCAGAATCTGCCTCTTTACCTGGTGCTGGCGGACGCCTATCACTATCCGGCGCTGGAGAAGGCCGCGGCCAAGCTGACCGCCTTTTCGGTGCTGATCGAGGAATGCGCCGCTCTGTTGGACAGTCTGCCTCTGCCGGAGTTCTATGACGCCCTGGTGGAGAAGACGGGCTACGCCGCCATGCTGGAGGCCCACAACGACGTGGAGAGCCGGACCCGGCTGGAAAACGTCCGGGAGCTTCGCTCCTCTCTGGTGGGTTATGTGGAGAATCACCCGGAGGACGCCTCTCTCCACGGCTTTTTGGAGGAAATCGCCCTTTACACCGACATCGAGCAGTACGACGCCGAGGCTGACGCGGTGGTGATGATGACCATCCACACCGCCAAGGGCCTGGAATTCCCCCACGTTTTCCTGGTGGGGGCTGAGGACGGCCTTTTCCCCAGCCTGCGGAGCATCGGCGAGGCCGACGAGCTGGAGGAAGAGCGGCGGCTGTGCTACGTGGCCATCACCCGGGCCAAGCAGACTCTGACCATCACCCATGCCCGTCAGCGGATGCTCTACGGCAGGACCACGGTGAACCGTCTGTCCCGCTTTGTCCGGGACATTCCCGAAGCGCTGCTGGACAAGCCCCTGAAGCCCGTCCGGCCCGCCCGGGAGGACCGGATGCTCTATGATGATTTGCCCTTCCGGGAACGGGGCAGGAGCCAAGGGCAGGAATGGTTCCGGGAGAATGGCTTTGGGAGTGCCAAGCCCCGATTTACAGCTCCCGCCCCGCCAAAGCCCAGCGCTCCGGCACCGGACTACCGGCCGGGGGACACGGTTCTGCATACCGCCTTCGGCCGGGGGATGGTCCTCTCGGTGACAAAGATGGGCAGCGACGCCATGCTGGAGGTGGCCTTCGATGAGAAGGGCACCAAGCGCCTGCTGGCAAAGACGGCGTCCGCCCACATGAAAAAGCTGTAAATACAAACAGTCGCGGCAGTTGATGGTTTCATCAACTGCCGCGCATTTCATTTTTTATCGGGCCAGATTTCGGGAGTTTTCCGGGATACGGGAGCTGATCTGGACCGAGCTGCAATCCGGAGTCCAAAGCTCCATCCGCTGCAGCAGCTTGGTAAACTGCATAAACATGACAGCCACCTGGGCTCTGGAGGCGGTGTTGCGGGGCAGGAGACAGACCACGCCTTCCACGGGGCTGCCGCTCAGGATTCCGTTCTCCACCGCCCAGGCCATGCCGGAAAGGGCAAAGCCGCTGACCCGGTCGATGTCCGGGTAGGTATCCAAAATTTCCTCGTGAATCTCCGGTTCCTGTCCCAGGTAGTGCAGATAACCCAGGAGCATCACCGCCACCTGTTCCCGGGAGATGGGAGTGGTGGGAGAGAAGGAATCGGGGCCGGTGCCGCTTGCCACGCCTGTCTGGTAGGCCCAGCGGACGGGGTCGTAGTAATAGGCTTTTTCCTTCACGTCCCGGAAGGGAATGTCGCCTTCCACCTCGGGTCTTCCCGCGAGGCTGTACAGAACCGTTACCAGCATGGCACGGTCCATGGTCATATCCAGGTTAAAGAGATTGGCGGAGACGCCACGGAACAGGTTATGGAAATAGGCCCAGTCGATGGCATTATGGGCCCAATGGTTCTCCTTGGGCATATCGAGGAAAATTTCCGAGGCGCAGAGGGCGGTCTCCTTGGTGGAGCTGCAGCGGGAGCAGGTAAACAGGCCGGTGCTCTCATGGGGCGTGGCTCCCTCCGTCAGCACCTCGGTCAGATTCCAGACGTGGCCCAGGGGCTCGATGGTAATGACCATCCGGTTGGCAATCTCGCCGCAGACGGTGCAGCGGGTGATTTCTTCATACACGCCGGTTTCCGTGCAGGTGGGCGCCAGCTCGTTTTCCGTGTAGGTCTGGCCGGGGGTGTGGCCCTGGCCGCGGATGGGCTGCTCCAGAACCTGATCACAGAGGACACAGGTGGAGACGAGCTGGCCGTCCAGGCAGCTGGGCGCCGTCAGCACGGCAGTGGAGGGATGTTCGGACTTGCCCAGAGGGCCGATCCAGTAATTCATATCCACGGACCCGAGGATTCCGGGAACCACCCCGGCGCTGGTATATTGCCAGAGGCTGGCGCCGGCGGCAACGTTCAGCTTTTTCGTGTCCCAGTGGGCAGCCCAGTGAACCGAACTGTCATAGCTGCTGCCGCTGAACCGGCTGTTCCAGACGCTGGCGCTGGCATAAATGCCGGCCCGGAAGCCGAAGTCCTCCAGCTCGCTGCAGAAGGCGGCATTCACTTCCGCCAGCTTTCCGTCTGGGAGCAGAAGAATATTATTGGGCTCCTCCACGTCGTAGAAGATGGGAAGGTCAGGGGAGACGTTCTTCTCCAGCAGCCAGCCCAGCACGGCGTCGGCCTCTTCCCGGGCGCTTTCCGCGTTGGTGGCTCCGGCGTAGTAGTACAGGCCGAAGGGGATGTTGTTGTCAATGCAGCCCTGGAGATTGGCGTCAAAGGCGCTGTCCTTGTAGATTCTGCCCTCGGTGTTGCCGGTATAGCCGATCCGCAGAATGGCGAAGTCGATCTGGGGGGCCACGGCGCTCCAGTTGATGGTGCCGTTGTGTTCGCTGACGTCGATGCCCACGCTGACGTAGGGATCGGGGTCCGAGCCGGACCCGGAGCCGCAGCCGCAGATGGAGCACACGTCCCCCTCCAAGGGAACCACGCAGTCGTGGGAGTAGGTGACGGAATTACGGTCCTTGTTGCGGAAAATGGAATAGCTGCCCTTCACAAAATAGGCGTTGTTCAGGCTTTGCAGGGCGGCGGTTCCGGTGTAGCGGGTGGAGTAGCAGCAGCCGTTGTAGGAGCTGGTGGGATTGGCCTGAGAGAGCTCAATGGAGGTAATGTTGCCGTCCAGACTGTAAACCACGTCGGTGACCAGCACCGCATGACTTCTGCTGATCAGGGCGTCGCCCAGCTGCAGCAGCGTGTAGGACCGACCCACCTTGGTGGCCCGCTCCCAGCTCATCAGGGAGGTGCAGACCTTCCGTCCGGGGGTCTGCCAGGCCCAGGAGACAAAGGCGGAGCAGTCGGTGCCATAGTACTGGGAGCCCCGCTCATAGGTGGAGCGCTCCGTGTACATTTTGCTGGTGATTTCGTTGACGGAGTTGATAAAGCCGGCGTAGGAGGTGTTCCAGGGCACATAGCTCACCAACTGGCCGTAGGGCAGGCCTGTGTAGGTGACGCCGGGCTCATAGTAGATTTCCAGGCTGTAGGAGGGATCCGTGTAGCCCCAGCCGCCGATGCCGTCCACGGGCGTCCACTGGATGCTCAGCATCTGTCTGGCCCGGCGGACGATGTTCATGGTACCGTCGTCCGGCTGCATCCGCAGCTGCTTGTCGGGGAACAGGGGAGAGGGGAAGGTCTTTTTCACGCAGCCGCCGGTGATGGCGCCGGTGGCCCACAGGTAACCCTCCTCCGGCTGGGGGATATACCAGTCCAGGCCCTCTTCCGCCACCTCGGGATCATAGGGGACGCCGGCAAACTCCACGGCCATGCCTTCTCCGGCAAAGGCCTGGGCCAAATCCATCTGGAAATCCTTTCCGCCGCTGGAATAGACCAGAAGTCCCTCTTCCAGATCAAAGCGGACAGTGTAATCCTCTACATGGTGGGCAAGCAGCTTCCCGCCGGCGTAAAGGGAGCAGTCGAAGAGACTGCCGGTGGCGTAGATTATGCCGCAGCCCGTGGGGACAAAGCTCCGGAGGCCCTGGGCCGTCATCGTGAGGCGGCAGCCCCTGCCCTCCAGGGGAAACTCCCAAACCGAGTCGCCGCTGGAGAATACCAGGGTCTGGCCGTCAACCAGATAGAGCTGGCCGATTTGACCGGAAAAGCCCTTCAGCACAGCACGCTCCTCGCCTGCCTCCAGGTCATAGGCGCACAGGTCGAAGTCTTCCTCCCGCTGCCGGGCGAAGTAGAGAACGCCCTCAGCGTAGTTCAGCCCGGCCAAAGGGCCCTCCAGCACGGGCTCGGTGGGGTTTGCCAGCTCATACAGGGAGCCGTCGGAGTCGTTTATGTAGTAAACACATTCCTCCGCCCGGACCCGGCGGCCGCCGCCGGCAAGCATATCCGACGGCTCAGCGCCAAGTTCGCAGAAGGGATCCTCTGCACCGCGATATGCAAAGACAGGCTCCGCCACGCCGCAGCACAGCAGAACTGCCAGTATGAAACAAGTAAAACGTTGGAGCAGTGATTTCATGATGATCCTCGCAAAGCAATTTACTGAATTAGTCGTTTTCCTCCGGAACCTCTACGTCCAGACCCAGCTCGCTGGGGAGGAAGCGGGGGCACACGTTCTCAGAGGTCATAATGACGGAGGCGGCCAGGAAAGAGCCGATTTCACAGGATTCGGCCAAGGTCTTGCCGTAGGTCAGGCCCACGGCCACACCGGCGCAGAAGGCGTCTCCGGCTCCGGTGGTGTCCTTGACGATGACGTTTCGGGCGGGGCAGTAGCCCTTGTAGCCGAACATATCGGCATAGACAGCGCCCTTGTCGCCCAGGGTGATGATCATGCTGGGAATCCGGGCCCGGCGGACCTTCTCGGCCAGGGTGGATTCCATATCCGGGATGGTGGCCTGGGAATAATCGTCGGAGAAGAGGATGCCGGCCTCCTGGCGGTTGCAGATAAAGCAGGCGCAATCCTGGAGGAAGTCCCGGCGCTGAACCGCGATGGACATATTGGCCACTACGGCGTAGACCGGTTTGACGTACTGCTTGGCCAGGCGGAAGACTTTTTTGACGATCTCCTTGTCCAGGCAGATTTCCACCACAATGGAGTCGGCCTGGGAGAAGATTTCATCGCCCTTCTCCTCCAACAGGTCCAACAGGGGGGTCATGTCGGGGCGCTGGGAGATGGAGCCCACCACGTCGCCGGTGTGATCAAAGACCGCCAGCCAGGTGCCCATGCCGTTGCGGACGGGGATGATGTAATCGGTATTGACCTTGTGACTCCGGAGCTTGCGGATGACTTCTTCCCCCGCGCTGTTGTTGTCCACCAGGCTGACGTAGGTGGGGCGCAGCTCCACGTTGGCGATATCCTCCGCCACATTGCGGCTGACGCCGCCGTGGACCTGTTCGATCCATCCCACATTTCGACCCTGAGGGATGTACTGCCCGGAGGGGAATCCTTTAATGTCTACAAACACAGCGCCGATGACAACAATACCCACGGCATATCCCTCCCACGATATTTTTTAACTATTATAGTATATCATTATTTTACAATTTTTTCAACAGTCTTTTACAAAAATTTCAACAGCAGGTTTTTCAAAAAGTTCACCGGCAAGTGTTTCTTTTTCCCGGAAGATATGGTATGATGTAGACGAGTCGAGCCGTACACATTGTGTTCCGCCTGCGCGGACTGTCTTTCAGAGGGAGGTAATATCATGGACCCGTCAATCTGCGAGACCTGCTGGCACTACGATTACGACGAAGAACAGGATGAATACTACTGCCGCATGGAGCTGGACGAGGACGAGTTTGCCCGGGTTTTTTCCAGACACGGCGGCCGCTGCCCCTATTATCAAAAGGGCGACGATTACTATCTGCCCCGGCATTAGTAAACTCATTGCGCATTTTGCGTGCTGCATTGTGCGTTCCGACAGGGTGATTGCATGAACTATACCATCATAACCATGGGCTGTAAGGTCAACCAGTATGAATCTCAGGCCATGGAGCAGTGGATGGCGGAGCGGGGCCACACTGAGGTGGGCCCCGGCGAGGCGTTTGACCTTGCCATCGTCAACACCTGCACCGTCACCGCGGTGGCGGACAAGAAAAACCGCAATGTAATCCGTCGTCTGCGGAAGCAGTGCCCCCAGGCGGTGCTGGCGGTCTGCGGCTGCTATTCCCAGGTGAAGCCCGAGGATGTCCGGGCCCTGGGGGTGGACGTGATTTCCGGCTCCGCCGGGCGGGAGGCCTTTTTGGAGCTGGCCCTGGCCGCTGTGACGGACCGGCAAAAGCGGGAATCCCTGGACGAAGCCCTCCGGCGGCGGGAATTTGAGATTCTTCCCCCCGGCGGCCTGGCCGCCCGGACCCGGGCCATGCTGAAGATTCAGGACGGCTGCTCCAACTTCTGCAGCTACTGCATCATCCCCTTTGCCCGGGGACCGGTGCGGAGTCTGCCCCTGGAGGAGGCCCTGGCCCAGGTGGAGGAGCTGGTAGAGGCCGGCTATCGGGAGATTGTGGTGACGGGCATCGAGATCGCCTCCTGGGGGGTGGACCTGGATAAGACCGGAGCACTGCGGCTGCCCCAGCTGCTGGACGAGGTCTGCCGGGCGGCGGGGGAGGTCCGCATCCGCCTGGGCTCTTTGGAGCCCCGGATCATCGACGAGACCTTCTGCGCCCTGCTGGAGGGCCACAAAAATCTCTGCCCCCACTTCCACCTGTCCATGCAGTCCGGCTCGGATACGGTCCTGGCCCGGATGCACCGGCGCTACGACACCGCCCGCTACTATGAGAGCGTGGCCCTGCTGAAGGCCCGCTTCCCCGGCTGCGCCGTCACCACCGATATGATCGTGGGCTTCCCGGGAGAAACGGAGGCGGAGTTTGCCGAGAGTCTGGCTTTTATCCGCAAATGCGGCTTCGCCTCCATGCACATCTTCCCCTATTCCCGTCGCCCCGGTACCCCGGCGGACAAGCTCCCCGGCCAGCTGGGCAACGCCGTGAAGGAGGCCCGCTCTGCCGCCGCCATCGCCGTGGCCGCGGAGATGAACCGGGGCTGCCGGGAGGCCATGATCGGCACCCTGCAGGCGGTGCTGTTTGAGGAGGAGGCCAATGCCTTCCCCCTGGGAGAAAGGTGGTCCGCAGGGCAGGATGAGGGGTCTTCCGACGAGGCATCGGGCCTCAGGCATCAGGCGTCAGGGGACGAGGGAACGGCTCCTTCGACTCCGCTGCGCTCCGCGCAGGATGACAGACCTGTGGGGGGCGGCGCCCCGGATGCCCGGCTCTGGACCGGCCACGCTCCAAACTCCATTCGGGTTTACGCCCCCGGCGCGGATCTTCACAACCGGGTCCTCCCCGTGCGGATCACGGCGCTGTATGAGGACGGAGTGGCCGGGAGAATTGAATACTGAGAGAAACGAAAAACGGAGGAAAACGAATGAACTGCCCGAAATGTCACAAGCCCCTGCCCAAAGGAGCCCCGAAAACCTGCCCCAACTGCAAAATGGACCTCAGCAATTTCTACAAGATGAAGGAAACCCGGGCGCAGCTGGAGGCGGAGCAGGCGAAATCCGCGAAAAAAAAGAAAATCCTGACCATCTGTTCCGTTGCGGTTCTGATTTGCGTGCTGGCGCTTGCGGCGGTGCTCCTGCTTACCCACAAGGACGAGGAATCCGATACGCCTGCCGCCGAGCCCTTGAGCATGGAGCAGGTGAAGGCCGAGATCAACAGCAAGTCCGTCTCGGACTTTGTTTCCAGCGATACCCCCACGGACTATGTAAAGCTCACCATCACAAACTTCGGTGAGATCGTGGTCCGGCTCCGCCCGGATATTGCCCCCATTTCTGCCCAGAATTTCAAGGATCTGGTAGCCCGAGGCTACTATAACGGCACGAGCTTCCACCGGGTCATGCCAAACTTTATGATCCAGGGCGGCAAAGGCAGTGAAGCGCTGAGCTCCATCAAGGGCGAATTCTCCGCCAACGGCGTGGAGAATCCTCTGCTCCACGTCCGGGGCGTCCTTTCCATGGCGCGAACCACGGTCATGGACTCCGCCACCAGTCAGTTCTTCCTGATGCACGCGGACTACCCCTCTTTGAACGGCAAGTACGCCGCCTTCGGTTATATCGTGGCGGGGCTGGAAACTGTGGACAAGGTCTGTCAGATCGACCTGGGCTACAACGGAGACGAGCGCTCTGTTCCCCTGGTGGACGTGATTTTGGAATCTGCGGTGTTCGTAACACCGAAATAATGACAGGAGGTTTTCATTATGGCAATCGACATCAAGAAGATCATTGAGGACATCATCAACAAGATCAAGGGCGACAAGGACATCGGCGAGAAGTTCCAGAAGGACCCCACCAAGACCGTGGAAAGCCTCATCGGTGTGGACTTGCCCGACGACCAGATCAACGCGGTGGTGGAGGGCGTCAAGGCCAAAATCAACGTGGACGGCATCACCAGCAAGCTGGGCAGCCTGTTCGGGAAATAAGCCGCCCCAGGGAGCGATTCTGACCGGTATCGGAGGCAGAGACAATCGCCCCCGCATCCGCCGGACGTCACGTCCGGCGGATACAATCAAAGACAGGAAAGGGCCTGCCGGATC